>NZ_JBFAON010000002.1:0-390822 GCF_040659795.1 Pseudonocardia sp. NPDC049635 | reverse complement strand
CGTCACCGCGCGGGAGGTCAGCGGACGGGACGTCACCGCGCGGGAGGTCAGCGGACGGGACGTCACCGCGCGGGAGGTCAGCGGACGGGACGTCACCGCGCGGGAGGTCAGCGGACGGGACGTCACCGGGTGGGAGGTCAGCGGGCCGGTCACGCCGCGCCGTCCCCCTCCGGGGCGGCACCGGCGGAGGTGCCGGCCATCGCCTCGGCGCGCTCCGCGGCTGTCAGGGCCGCGACGACGTCGGCCAGGTTGCCGTCCAGGACCGCGGACAGGTTGTGCGCCTTGAACCCGACCCGGTGGTCGGAGATCCGGTTCTCCGGGAAGTTGTAGGTGCGGATCCGCTCCGAGCGGTCGACGGTGCGGACCTGCGAGCGCCGCGACTCGGAGGCCGCAGCCGCGGCCTCCGCCTCCGCCTTGGCCTGCAACCGCACCCGCAGCACGTCCATCGCACGTGCCTTGTTCTGCAGCTGGGAGCGTTCGTTCTGGCAGGTCACGACGATGCCGGTGGGCAGGTGGGTGATCCGGACCGCGGAGTCGGTGGTGTTGACGCTCTGGCCGCCGTGCCCGGAGGCGCGGTAGACGTCGACCCGGATGTCCTTCTCGTCGATCTCGACGTCGGGGGTCTCGTCGGTGTCGGGGAACACCAGGACCCCGGCCGCCGAGGTGTGGATGCGCCCCTGCGACTCGGTGACCGGGACCCGCTGGACCCGGTGCACACCGCCCTCGAACTTGAGCGACGCCCAGACCCCCTCGGCCGGGTCACGGCCGCGCACCGACAGCGTGACGTCCTTGAAGCCGCCCAGGTCGGACGGGGTGGAGCCGAGCAGCTCGACCTTCCAGCCGCGGGACTCCGCGTAGCGGGTGTACATCCGGACCAGGTCACCGGCGAACAGCGCGGACTCCTCACCGCCCTCGCCGGACTTGATCTCCATCAGGACGTCGTCGGAGTCGTGCGGGTCGCGTGGCACGAGCAGCTCGGTCAGCGCCGTCTCCAGCTCGACGACCCGGGCGTCGAGGGTGTCCGCCTCGGCGGCGAAGGCCCGGTCCTCGGCGGCGAGCTCGCGGGCCGCGTCCCGGTCGGCCCGGACCCGCGCCAGCTCGTTCGCGGTGTTCACGATCGGGCCGAGGCGGGCGTAGCGGCGGCCGAGCTTGCGGGCCTGGGCCTGGTCGGCGAGCACCTCGGGATCGGAGAGGCGCTGCTCGAGCTCCGCGTGCTCGTCGAGCAGCGCGTCCACCGACTGGCTGGTCATGAGGTCCTCCGTCGCGGGAGCGGGCTGGGAACGCGAAACGGCGCCCGCCTCCTCGCGTGGCGAGGGGACGGGCGCCGTGTCGGTGGCTACTGGTTGGCGCGCTGACGCTTCCCGTAACGGGCCTCGAAGCGGGCCACGCGGCCGCCGGAGTCCAGGATCTTCTGCTTACCCGTGTAGAACGGGTGGCAGGCCGAGCAGACCTCGACGGTGATCGCACCGTTCGACTTCGTGCTGCGGGTGGTGAACTGGTTGCCGCAACCACAGGTGACCTGGGTCTCGACATACTGAGGGTGCACGCCCTCGCGCATGGGATTCTCCTCTCGATGGCCGCCGGGTCCCTCTTCTCGCAGGGTGAACCGGAGCCGGGAAGCTGACGGGCCATTCAACCATCCGGGCCCCGGCGGAATTCCCACCGGGGCCCGGACGGGTCAGTCGTCGTCCTTGCCGGGGGTGTTCTTCGCGACCTGCATCAGGAACTCGATGTTGGTCTTGGTCTTCTTCAGCCGGTCGAGCACCAGGTCGATCGCCTGCTGGTCGTCCAGCGCGGCGAGGACGCGGCGGAGCTTCACCATCACCGCGTGCTCGTCCGGCGACATCAGCAGCTCCTCCTTGCGGGTGCTGCTGTCGCCGACGTCGATCGCCGGGAAGACGCGCTTGTCGGCGATCTTGCGGTCGAGCTTGAGCTCGGCGTTGCCGGTGCCCTTGAACTCCTCGAAGATCACCGTGTCCATCGTGGACCCGGTCTCGACCAGCGCGGTGGCGAAGATGGTCAGCGAGCCGCCGTCCTCGATGTTGCGCGCGGCGCCGAGGAAGCGCTTCGGCGGGTACAGCGCGGTCGAGTCGACGCCACCGGAGAGGATCCGGCCCGACGCCGGTGCGGCCAGGTTGTAGGCCCGGCCGAGGCGGGTGATGTTGTCCAGCAGGACGACCACGTCGTGGCCCATCTCGACGAGGCGCTTGGCGCGCTCGATCGAGAGCTCCGCCACCGTGGTGTGGTCCGACGGCGGCCGGTCGAAGGTCGAGGCGATGACCTCGCCCTTCACCGACCGCTGCATGTCGGTGACCTCCTCCGGTCGCTCGTCGACCAGGACGACCATGAGGTGGCACTCGGGGTTGTTCGTGGTGATCGCGTTGGCGATCGCCTGCAGGACCGTCGTCTTACCGGCCTTCGGCGGCGACACGATCAGCGCCCGCTGCCCCTTGCCGACCGGCATGACCAGGTCGATCACCCGGGTGGTCAGCTGGTTCGGCTCGGTCTCCAGACGGAGCCGCTCGTTCGGGTACAGCGGGGTCAGCTTGGTGAACTCGGGACGGCTGCGGGCCGACTCCGGGTCGCGGCCGTTGATGGTGTCCACCCGCACCAGCGGATTGAACTTCTGCCGCTGCTGCTCCCCCTCGCGGGGCTGGCGGACGGCACCGGTGATCGCGTCACCGCGGCGCAGACCGTTCTTGCGCACCATCGACATGGAGACGTAGACGTCGGTCGGGCCGGACAGGTAGCCGGTGGTCCGCACGAACGCGTAGTTGTCGAGGATGTCGACGATCCCGGCGACCGGCAGCAGCACGTCGTCGTCGCGGATCTCGGTGTCGACGTTCCCGCCGCCACCGCTGCCGCGCTCGCGGTCCCGGCCGCGCCTGCGGTCCCGGAACCGGCGCCCGCGGCGGCCGCGGCCGTCACCGTCGTCATCGTCGTCGTCGTTGAACGCGCCGGTGTTCGCTGCGGCGGCCGGTGCGTTCTGGGTCGCGGTGTTGCCGCCGCCGTTGCGGCCCGAGCTGTTGCGGCCACCCCGGCCGCCCTCGTCGTTGCGGCCCTCACCGTTGCGGTTGTTGCGCCCGCGGCCACCGTTGTCGTTGTCGCGGTTGCGGCCGCCCCGGCCCCCGTCGCGGGACTCGTCACCGGAGTCGGACTGGGCATCGCGCTGGCCTGCGTCGCGCTGGCCCGAGTCGCGCTGACCCGGGTCGCGCTGGCCCGAGTCCTTCGACGGTGCGTCGTCACCCTGGCCGCCGCGCCGCCGGGTGCGGGAGCGGCGGCCGCCGCCCTCCTGCCCGTCGTCGTTCCGCTCGCCCCGGCGGTCGTCGCCGGCCGGCTTGACGTCGGCCCCGTCCTGGGTCTCCTTCTCCTCGGAGCCGGACGTCGCGGGGGCCTCGGCCGGAGCGGCCGGGGTCAGCTCCGCGACGGCCGCGGCGGCGGACGGCTCGACCGCAAGTGCCGCCGCGGGGGCCTCCGTGCTCACGGACTTCTCCGGGCTCGCGGACTTCTCCGGGCTCGCGGACTTCTCCGGGCTCGCGGACTTCTCCGGGCTCGCGGGGGTGTCCGGGCTCGCGGTCGGCTCCGTGGCCGGGGCGCTCGCCGGCTCCCGGGCGGCCGAAGCGGCCGGGGCCGGTTCGGCCGCCGTCTCCGGGGCGCCGGCCGGCCGGGTCGCGGACCGACGGCGGCGAGCCCGCGGCGCGGGAGCCTCGGCCTGCTCGGTCGCCCCGTTCGTGGCGGGCTCGGCCGCGGGCTTCCCCGCCGACGCGGGTGCGTCGGACCCGGTGTCCCCGAGGGCGAGCTGAGGGGCCTCGGCGCCGTCAGCGCCGCCGGAGCCGGTCGCCGCAGGCTTGGCCTTCGACTTCCTGGGCGGGGCCGCGGCACCGCCCTGACGCTCCTTGATGGCCGCGATCAGGTCACCCTTACGCATGCCGGAGATGTCCGGGACGTTCAGCTCGGTGGCCAGCTGACGCAGTTCCGCCAGCACCATGCCGGACAGGCCGCCGCGACGGCGGGGCGCCGCCTCGTTCGATGCGGTCCCGGTTCCGGCGAGATCGGTCTCGCTCACAGAGTTCCTTCCTGACCGACCCGGTTGTCCTGTCCAGGTCAGGGGATGTCGCGCGCTCGGCCGGCGCGGGTGAGCCGCACCGGCAGCATTCACAAAATGAAGCACCACGACGACGTCGCGGGTGTCAGGCCGCCCGTTCGGGATTCCGAGTCCAGTCAGAAAGGAGATCGGGCGAGCGGGCCCGGCTGCAGACTACGCGGATGTCGCGTGGATCGCCTTACGACGCCGAGAGTAGACGTATCGCTCGCGGGCGGCAACAACCCCCGCCCGGCGAGTCCGCCGACCATAGTCGGATTCGTCACGCCGCCGACCCCGGCGGATGCGAACACCCGAACGTCATCGCAGGTCAGGCGACGTCCACTTGGACACCGCGGGTGTCGATCGGCAGCGGCAGCACCGCGAAACCGTCCGTGTCGACGGCGTCGGGGACCGATCGGTCCGAGGTGAGCGCCAGGACGGTCGGCCCCGCACCGGAGATCGCAGCGGGCACCCCGTGGCGGCGCAGGTCCTCGACCAGCCCGAGCGACGACGGGTACGCCGTGCGCCGATAGGGCTGGTGCAGCCGGTCCTCGGTCGCGTCGAGCAGCAGATCGGGCCGCCGGGTCATCGCCAGCACCGCGAGCGCGCACCGGCTGCCGGTGAACGCCGCGTCGGCGAGCGGGACCCGCTCCGGGAGCAGGCCACGGGTGGTCTTGGTGGACGACTCGGCCCCCGCGACGAAGGCCACCGGGTGCACGTCGGGGTGCACGTCGAGCTTCTCGGCGTGGAACCGGCGCGCCGCGCCGGAGGACTCCCACGCGACGACGAACCCGCCCATCAGGCTGGCGGCCGCGTTGTCCGCATGGCCCTCCATACCGGCCGAGAGCTGCAGCAACGTGTCCCGCTCCAGGGCCGCGTCGCGCCCGCAGAGCACCGCCGCGGCGGTGACCCCGGCGACGGCGGCGGCCGCCGAGCTGCCCAGTCCGCGCGAGTGCGGGATGGCGTTCGTGCAGCGCAGCCGCAGCCCGGCCGGGGCCGCGGCCGGGTCGGACCCGCCGAACAGGTCGAACGCCAGGCGCATCGCCCGCAGCACGAGATGCCGCTCGTCGCGCGGGACGTGCCGAGCACCCTCCCCCGCCACGTCGACGAACAGGCCGGGGGTGTCGAACGTCTCGACCTCGATCTCGTCGTAGAGCCCGAGGGCCATCCCCAGCGAGTCGAAACCGGGCCCGAGGTTGGCGGTCGAACCCGGCACCCGGATCCGGACCCGTGTCGGGCGGCCCATCAGGCCAGCTCGAGGGCCGCCGCGACCGCACCGGGATCGATCGGCACGATCTCCGGGTCGGGTGCGGTGAGCAGGGCGGAGTCCGGGTCCTTCAGACCGTGCCCGGTGACCGTGCACACCACGAGCGAGCCCTTCGGCAGCGTGCCGTCCTCGCTGGACTGCAACAGTCCGGCGACGCTCGCCGCGGACGCGGGTTCCACGAACACCGCCTCCTGCGCCGAGAGCAGCCGGTACGCGGCGAGGATCTCGTCGTCGGTGACGGCGGCGAACCGGCCGCCGGACTCGTCCCGGGCGGTGGTCGCGCCGCGCCAGGACGCCGGGGCGCCGATCCGGATCGCGGTGGCCACCGTCTCCGGCTCCTTGACCGGCGCACCGTGCACCAGCGGCGCGGCGCCCGCGGCCTGGTAGCCGAACATCCGCGGCAGCTCCGAGATCAGCCCGTCGGAGTGGTAGCCGCGATAACCCTTCCAGTACGCGGTGATGTTGCCCGCGTTGCCGACCGGCAGGCAGTGGACGTCCGGGGCCTGCCCGAGCTGGTCGCAGATCTCGTACGCCGCGGAGGCCTGCCCGGCGATCCGGGTCGGGTTCACCGAGTTGACCAGTGCGATCGCCGGATAGTCGGCGGTGGTCTTGCGGGCCAGCTCCAGGCAGTCGTCGAAGTTGCCGTCGATCTGCAGGATCCGGGCACCGTGCGCGACGGCCTGGGCCAGCTTGCCGAGCGCGATCTTGCCGCGCGGGACCAGCACCGCGCACGTCATCCCGGCGCGGGTGGCGTACGCCGCCGCCGACGCCGAGGTGTTGCCGGTCGAGGCGCAGAGCACGCTCTGCTTGCCCTCGGCGAGTGCGGCGGTGACCGCCATCGTCATCCCGCGGTCCTTGAACGAACCCGTCGGGTTGGCACCGTCGACCTTGAGGAAGACCTGGCAACCGGTCCGCTCGGACAGCCGCGGCGCCGGCAGCAGCGGCGTCCCGCCCTCACCGAGGGTGACCACCGTCCAGTCCGGCTGCACCGGCATCCGGTCCCGGTAGGCCTCCACGACCCCCGGCCAGTGCCCCGGCGGTGGGGGCGCCACCGACCCGGTCGCCTGGACCGCGGGCATCGGGCCACCGGCGGCCGGGCCCCGGACGTTGTGCACGCTGCCGGTCATCGCCGGTCGCCTCCCGTGTTCGGCCGGCCCCAGCCGGATCTGTTCGGCCGGCACCAGCCGGATCGCACCGTTCTCTGCTCCCGCACCGTCATCAGCCCATGCCCAGCGCGCTCACCGCGCGCCCGAGGCCCTCCACCCGGAGCACACCCACCACCCCGACGACGTGGTCGAGATCGGCGAGCGCGGAGACGGTCGCGGCCAGCGCGGCCTCCGGCGCCGAGTGGGTGACGACGGTCAGCCGGGCCGGGCCGAGCCCCGTCCCCTCCGCACCGGCGACGCTGTCGATCGAACCGTTGATGCCGCCGGTCTGGCGCACCGCGGCGATCGAGACACCCTGCCGGGCGAACTCACCGGCGATCGCGGCCAGCACGCCCTCACGGTCGGCGACCTCGAGATCGACGTGGTAGCGGGTCGGTACCTCGCCGATCGGACGCACCGGCAGGCTCGCGTAGGCCGACTCGCGGGGCCCGCGGCCGCCGCCGACCCGGTTGCGGGCCACCGCGACCAGGTCGCCGAGCACCGCCGAGGCGGTCGGCGCACCACCGGCGCCCTGGCCGTAGAACATGAGCTGGCCGGCCGCCTCGGCCTCGACGAAGACGGCGTTGAACGCGCCGTCGACGCGGGCCAGCGGGTGCGAGTCGGGCACCATCGCCGGGTAGACGCGCGCGGACACCGACTCGACCGGTGCACCGTCGGGCCCCTCGGCCACCACACGTTCACAGATGGCGAGCAGCTTGATCGTGCAACCGAGCCGTCGCGCCGCGGCGACGTCGGCCGCGCTGACCCCGCGCATCCCCTCGCGGTACACGTCGGAGGCGGTGATCCGGGTGTGGAACGCGAGGCTGGCCAGGATCGCGGCCTTGGAGGCGGCGTCGTAGCCGTCGACGTCGGCGCTCGGGTCGGCCTCGGCGTAGCCGAGCCGGGTGGCCTCCTCCAGCGCGTCGCCGTAGGAGGTGCCGCCGGAGGCCATCGCGGACAGGATGAAGTTCGACGTGCCGTTGACGATTCCGGCGACGCGGGTGATCCGGTCGCCGGCCAGCGACTCGCGCAGCGGACGCAGCAGCGGGATCGCCCCGGCGACGGCGGCCTCGTAGTAGAGGTCGGCGCCGGAGGCGTCGGCCGCCTCGGCCAGCGTCGGCCCGTCCTCGGCGAGGAGCGCCTTGTTCGCGGTGACGACCGACTTGCCGGCCTTGAGCGCCTCCAGCAGCCAGCCGCGGACCGGCTCGATACCACCGATGACCTCGACGACGACGTCGACGTCGGCGCGCGCGACGAGCGCACCCGCGTCGGTCGTGACCAGGTGGCCGAAGTTCTCGGTCAGCCACGGGTGCCGGTGCGGCCTGCGGACGGCGACGCCGACCAGCTCGACCGGCGTCCCGATCCGCGCCGTCAGGTCCGCGGCCTGGTCGGTGATCAGCCGGACCACCTCGGTGCCGACGGTGCCGCAGCCCAGCAACGCGACCCGGACGGCCCCGCTCTCGCCCCTCGCCACAAGCCCTCCTCGCGTACCGCACCCGCCTCAGCGGGCGCCGATCATTCCTGGTCAGGCCGGTCCCGGGTGCGCCGGGTGGCCGTTCTCACTCACACCGCGGCGCTCGCGGGGCGATCACACCTCGAACCGGAACTGGTCCTCCAGTGTCTCGCGCCGCAGCAGCGTCCGGGCGGCACCCTCGCGGACGGCGACGACGGCGGGCCGCGGCAGCCGGTTGTACCCGGACGCCATCGCATAGCAGTAGGCCCCGGTCGCGGCGACCGCGAGCAGGTCACCGGGCGCGAGATCGGCCGGCAACCAGCAGTCGCGCACGACGATGTCGCCGGACTCGCAGTGCTTGCCGACTACCCGGGAGAGCACCGGTTCGTCACCGTGACGACCGTCCGGGCAGGGGATGCGGTCGTGCCCCGACGAGCGCGACACCAGCCGGACGTCGTACTCGGCGTCGTAGAGCGCGGTGCGGATGTTGTCGCTCATGCCGCCGTCGACGCTGACGTAGCGGCGGCTGTAACCGCCCAGCGGCACGTCCTTGATCGTCCCGACCTCGTAGAGGGTGACGGTGCCCGGCCCGGCGATCGCCCGGCCGGGCTCGACGGCGATACCCGGGACGTCCAGTCCGGCGGCCGCGCACTCCCGCTTGACGATCGACCGCAGCTCCTCGGCCAGTGCGGGCATCGACAGCGGGGTGTCCGCCGGGCGGTAGGCGATGCCGATACCGCCGCCCAGGTCCAGCGTGCGCAGGGCGGTGAGGTTCTCCGAGCCGTGTTCGGTGTGCAGGTCGGCGAGCACCTTCACGACGCGGCGGGCGGCCGCCTCGAACCCCTCGGTCTCGAAGATCTGGCTGCCGATGTGCGAGTGCAGCCCGACCAGCTCCAGGTGGGGGGCGGCGACGACCCGGCGGGCGGCCTCCAGCGCGGCGGAGTCCTTCCCGGACCTGCTGCCGTCCGGGCCCGCGCCGCTCGCGATGGAGAACCCGAACTTCTGGTCCTCGTGGGCGGTCGCGATGTACTCGTGGGTGTGCGCCTCGACCCCGACCGTGAGCCGGATCAGCACCCGGGCGGTCCGGCCGCGCTCGGCGGCGACGGCCTCGAGCCGGGCGATCTCGTCGAAGCTGTCCAGGACGATCCCGCCGATGCCCGCGTCGACGGCGGCAACCAGCTCGTCGGTGGACTTGTTGTTGCCGTGCAGGGCGATCCGCTCGGGCGGGAACTCCGCGCGGAGCGCGACGGCGAGCTCACCGCCGGAACAGACGTCCAGCGACAGGCCCTCCTGCGCGACCCAGCGGGCGACCTCGGTGCACAGGAACGCCTTGGCCGCGTAGTGCACCGACGCCGCGCCGAACGCGGCGGCGAACTCGGCGCAGCGGGACCGGAAGTCGTCCTCGTCGAGCACGAACAGCGGGGTGCCGTGCTCCCGGGCGAGGTCCCGGACGTCGGCACCGGCCAGGGCGAGGGCGCCGTCCGCGCCGCGGACGGCGTTGCGCGGCCAGACCGCCGGGGCCAGGTGGTCGAGCTCGGCGGCCGACCCGGGGCGCGGGCCCGCGGACTCGGGGGCGGGGGTCAGGCCGGCGTGCAGCGGACCTGCGGGGTGGGCTCTCATCGGGCTACATCCGTTCCGGGGCGCTGACGCCGAGCAGCCCGAGACCCGTGGCGAGCACCTGGCGGGCGGCCGCGCACAGCGCCAGCCGGGCCCGGTGCAGGTCGGTGACCTCCTCGTCGCCCTGGGGCAGGACACGGCAGGCGTCGTAGAACTTGTGGTACGCCCCGGCGAGCTGCTCCAGGTAGCGCGCGACCCGGTGCGGCTCGCGCAGCTCCGCCGCGGAGCGGACGACCTCGCCGAACTCGCCGAGGGTGCGGATCAGGTCGCCCTCGCGCGGGTGTTCGAGCAGACCGTAGGCGTCACCGACGGTGATCCCGAGGTCGGCCGCGTTGCGGGCCAGCGACGCCAGCCGGGCGTGCGCGTACTGCACGTAGAAGACGGGGTTCTCGTTGGTGCGGCTGGCCAGCAGGTCCAGGTCGATGTCCAGCGACGAGTCCACCGAGGACCGGACCAGCGAGTACCGGGCCGCGTCCACACCCACGGCCTCGACCAGGTCGTCCATCGTGACGACGGTGCCGGCCCGCTTGCTCATCCGCACCGGGTTGCCGTCCTTGACCAGGTTCACCAGTTGCCCGATCAGCACCTCGACGACGGCGGGATCGTCGCCGAGGGCGGCCGCGGCGGCCTTGAGCCGCGCCACGTAGCCGTGGTGGTCCGCGCCGAGCATGTAGATGCACAGGTCGAAACCGCGGGCGCGCTTGTCGCGCAGGTAGGCGATGTCACCCGCGATGTAGGCGGGGCGGCCGTCGGACTTGATGACGACCCGGTCCTTGTCGTCACCGTGGTCGGTCGAGCGCAGCCACCAGGCCCCGTCGGCCTGGTAGAGCGAGCCGTTCTCCTTCAGTGCGGTGACGGCCGCCTCCACGGCCCCGGAGTCGTGCAGCGACTGCTCGTGGAACCAGACGTCGAACTCGGTGCCGAACTCGGCCAGCCGCTCCTTGATCTCGTCGAACATGTAGCCGACGCCGACCCGGCGGAACGTCTCGTCCCGCAGCCGGGGCTCCAGCTCCAGCACCCCCGGCTCGGCGGCGACCACCCGGGCGGCGATCTCACCGATGTAGGCACCGCCGTAGCCGTTCTCCGGGGCGGGCTCGCCCTGCGCCGCGGCGACCAGGGAGGCGACGAAGCGGTCGATCTGCGCTCCGGCGTCGTTGAAGTAGTACTCGCGGGTCACCTTCGCGCCGCGCGCGGACAGCACCCTGCCGAGCGCGTCGCCCACCGCGGCCCACCGGGCACCGCCCAGGTGCAACGGGCCGGTCGGGTTGGCGGACACGAACTCCAGGTTCACATCGCGTCCGGCGAGCTCGTCGCCGGTGCCGTAGCCGGCTCCGGCGGCCAGCACCTCACCGACGATCGCGCCCTGCGCGTCGGCGGCCAGGCGCAGGTTGATGAACCCCGGGCCGGCGATCTCGGCGCTCGCGATGCCGTCGCGGGTGGCGAGCTCCTCGGCCAGCCAGGTGCCCAGCTCGCGCGGGTTCACCCCGGCCTTCTTGGCGGTGCGCAGCGCGATGTTGGTGGCGTAGTCACCGTGCTCGGGGTTGCGGGGCCGTTCGACGACTCCGTCCGTGGGCAGCGCCGGGACGTCCATGCCACGTCGGGTCAGCACGTCCCGCGCGACGTCACGGACCAGGTCGGCGAGCACGTCGGGATTCACCGGCCCGATTCTAGGAGGTGACGACGACCGCTCCGGACGCGGTCCGGCCTCGGGCGGCTCCCCTCCGGGCCGGCCGCCCCGGGCGCGGGACACGGCCCCGTGAGCTGCACCGGTCGTGTCCGGCCGCCGGGCCCGAGGGGAGATCAGCGCCCGCGCAGGGCCCGGCGCATCAGCTTGCCGGTCGCCGTCCGGGGCAGTGCGCCGACGATCTCGACCTCGCGCGGGTACTTGTAGGCGGCCATCCGCAGTCTGCAGAACTCGATCAGCTCCATCTCGGTCGCGCTCCGGCCCGGTCGCAGTGCCACGTAGGCGCGGGTGGACTGACCCCGGTAGTCGTCGGCGATGGCCACGACCGCGGCCTCCAGCACCGCCGGGTGGTCGGTGAGGACCTGTTCCACCTCGTACGGCCAGACCTTGTAGCCGGCGGCGTTGATCAGGTCGGTGCTGCGGTCGACGACGTAGAACCAGCCCCGGTCGTCCATGAACCCCACGTCGCCGGTTCGCATCCCGGCTCGGGTGAACACCTCGGCCGTCTCCTGCGGGCGACGCCAGTACCCCGGCCCGATCTGCGGCCCGGTGGTCACCAGCTCGCCGATCTCCCCGGCGGGCAAGGGGCGGCCGTCGTCGCCGACCACGGCGACGTCGGTGTCGAAGACGGGGAGCCCGACGGACAGCGCCCTGGTGTCGGCATGGACCGGTGCGCGCACACCGGGCGGAACCATGTGGGTGGGCGAGGACGACTCCGTCTGGCCGTAGACGTTGTGGAGGTAACCGCCCAGCTCGGCCTCCAGCCGGTCCACCACGTCCGGCACGAGCGGTGATCCGCCCGAGTAGCGCAGCCGCAGCGACCGCAGGTCCGACGCCGACACCGCCGGATCGTCGGCGAGCGCGATGTAGGCGGTGACCGGAGCGACGGTGAAGGCCGGCCGGTGCCGCCGGACGGCGTCGAGGACGACGCCGGGATGGAACCGGTGGGTCAGGATCAGCGGCGAGCGGAGCAGCGCGGCGAGGAGCACGGCGCCGACCAGGCCGGTCACGTGGAAGACCGGCGCCGTCGCCAGCACCGGTTCTCCGACCCGCAGCCCGGTCCAGTCGCGGTAGGTCCGGGCGTTGAACGCGAGGGACCCGTGGGTCAGCATCGCGGCCTTCGGCTCGCCCGTGGTGCCCGACGACGGGGCGAGCACCGCGAGGTCGTCCGGAGCGGGTGGGACGTGCGGCGGCGGGGGCCCGGAGTACGACGCGACGAGGGCGGTCAGGTCGAGCGTGTCGCCGGGCCGCCGCGGTGTCGCTCCCTCGAAGATCCGCCGGTCCGGGCGGCTCAGAGCGCTCAGCGGCGAGGTGGTGACCACGGTGCGGACGTTCGTGTCGGCCCGGGCGAGCACCCCGCGGACCACGTCCTCGTAGAGGTCGTCGAGCGCCAGCAGCGCCGCGGGCTCGTAGTCGCCGAGGGTGAACTCGAGCTCGCGCTGCTTGCTCATCGGGCTGATCAGCGCGGCGACACCACGCGCCTTCCAGGCCGCGAGGAGCCCGACGACGAAGGCGGGATCGTTCTGCAGGCAGAGGGCCAGCCGGTCCCCCGGCGCGAAACCGCGGTCGAGGAGCAGTGCGGCCAGCGCGTCCGAGGCACGGTCGAGGTCGGTCCAGGTGAGGCCGGTGTCGAAGTAGTGCACGGCCGCAGCAGCGGGCGCCGCCTTCACCGCGGCCCGGAACACGGCCAGCGCCGAGTCGTGCTCCCGGCGCCGGGACCGGCGCAGATGCGGTGGGTACGAGGCCAGCCAGGGGCGCTCACCGGGGCCGCTCACCGACGACGACCGGTGACGGGTGCGACTGTGCCAGGACCCACGGGCCGGAGTGTACGACGCAGGGATGCCGCCGTAAGATGTTCAGCATGCCTGAACCGCCGGCCGGGGGTGCCGCGGTCCGCTCCGCGCGCCGGCGCGCCGGTGTCACCCTGCGCCGGCTGGCCCGCGACATCGGCGTCAGCGTCGGGACGATGAGTGCGATCGAGAACGACAAGGTCCGGCTCACGGTGGAGCGGCTGCAGCAGATCGCACGCTGCCTGGACGTGCCGGTCAACCGGCTGCTCGAACCCCCCGTCGTCGCGGAGGACGGCGCGACGCGCCCGCTCGCGGCCCACCCCGGGGAGTGGCGGATCTTCGACGAGCTCGATCTCGATCCGGTGCTCAGCTCGGCGATCGAGGTCTTCAGCGAGACCGGGTACCACGGCGCGACGATGAGGGTCATCGCGACCGGCGCCGACATCAGCGTGCCCGGCCTCTACCACCACTACCCGAGCAAGCAGCACCTCCTGGTGGCCCTGCTCGAGATCGCCCTGCACGACCTCGAATGGCGTGTGGTGGCCGCGGGGAAGGACGTGGACGACCCCGTCGACCACTTCGTCCTCACCGTGGAGGCACTGGCGCTGTACCACGCCGAACGCGCCGAGCTCGCCTCGCTCGCGCTGACCGAGATCCGCAGCGTCGAGGAGCCGAACCGGGAGCGCCTGACCGCGGTGCAGCGGCGCGTGCGCGAAGCGCTGGAGGAGGCGGCCACGACCGCGGTGCGCCTGGGCCGGTTCACCGCACCGGACGTCCGCACGACCACCCGGGCGATCTCGACGATGTGCCTGACGCTGCCGTACTGGTTCCCGGAGTCGCGGGAGGCGGCGGAGCTGGGGCCGGCCCGTCTCGCCCGGCACTACGCCGGGCTCGCGCTCGCCATGATGCGTCCCGTCGCCGCGGCGCAGCCCGCACCGCCAGTTCAGGAAAATCGAACTCACTGACGTTCGCGATCACCCCGGACAGCGCCTCTCCTCACCACGTTCGGCACGAACGTTCGCGAGGTCACACCCCGAGCTTGACGCCGGCGTCCGCACCCGACATGCTCCTGAACACCGACCGAGCGAGCGTTCTGACGCTTGTTCGGCAGCTTCAGTGTCGAAGGAGACCACATGTCCGACGTGCCCACGATGCGCGAGCTCCTCGGTGACGACGCCCTCAGCAACTGGGGCCGGTGGGGCCCCGACGACGAGGTCGGCGCGCTGAACTTCCTCGATGCCGCCCAGGTGCTGCGGGGCGTGCAGCACGTCAGGTCCGGTGAGGTGTTCCCGCTGCAGGCGCCGATGGGACACCCGCACGGCGACCCCGTCTTCCCCGGCCGGGAGGGCACCAAGCGCACGAACGTCCTCGACGAGTCCTCGTGGGACGAGGGCAAGGAGGGCGCACCGGCCTTCCCCGGCGGCCTGCACTACGCCGACGACAAGGCGGAGATCTTCCTGCAGGGCTCCACGCAGTACGACGCGCTGGGGCACGTCTGGTACGACGGCAAGATCTGGAACGGCTACGACGCGCGCGACACCGTCGACGGGATGAAGAAGGCGTCGGTGCAGGCCATCGCCGAACGCGGGGTGGCGGGCCGCGGCGTCCTGATCGACATGGCCCGGCACCGCGGCAAGCCGTGGCTCGACAAGGGCGAGACCTTCAACCACACCGATCTGGAGGAGGCGGCGAAGGCCCAGGGGGTGGAGCTCGGACAGCGCGACATCCTGCTGATCCGCACCGGCTTCCTGTCCTACTTCTACTCGGTCCCGGCCGAGGAGTTCTACGCCGACTTCGTCGAGCCCGGACTGACGTACTCCCGCGAGCTGGTGCAGTGGTTCGCCGACCGCGAGATCCCGAACCTCGTCACGGACACCATCGCGAACGAGGTGACCAAGGACCCGGTCTCGGGGGTGATGCTGCCGCTGCACTGCGCGCTGATGCGCAACCTCGGCGTGGTGCTGACCGAGATCGTCGCGCTGGACAAGCTGGCGGAGGCGTGCGCGGCCGACGGCCGGTGGGACTTCCTCTACACCGCGGCCCCGCTGAACGTCGTCGAAGGCACCGGCGCCCCGGTCAATCCCGTCGTCATCCGCTGAGGAACCCGTTGTGAGTGTCTACGACGACAAGCCATGGCTGGCCCGCTACGACCGGGGCCAGCCCGCCGGGGCCCAGGTCGAGTACGACAACGCCCTGGAGATGTTCCGGGCGTCGGTGGCGCGCGGACCCGACGGCGACGCGATCCGCTACTTCGACGGCCGGATCAGCTTCGCCGAACTCGACCGGCTCACCGACGCCTTCGCCGCGGCACTCGCGGCCGAGGGCTTCACCGCCGGTGAGCGGGTCGCGATCTTCGCCCAGAACGTGCCCCAGTTCGTGATCGCCCAGATCGGCACGTGGAAGGCCGGCGGGATCGCCGTCTCGATCAATCCGATGAACCGGGTACGGGAGCTCACCGAGCTGCTCACCGACTCCGGGGCGACGGTGCTCGTGGCGCTGCAGTCGCTGCACCGCGACGTGGCGTCCGAGGTCGTGGACGGGACGGCGGTCCGCACGGTGATCACGACCTCCGAGCTGGACTTCCAGACCCGTGACGAACCCGCCGTCTTCGACGGCGTCGAGCGGGTCGAGTGCCCGGGCACCCTCGATCTCGTCGAGCTGCTCGACCGGTACGCGGGTGCGGCACCGCCGCAGGTGTCGCTCGGGCCGGACGACGTGGCGTTCCTGACGTACACGTCGGGCACCACCGGCCCGCCCAAGGGGGCGATGACCACCCATCGCAACGTCGTCTTCAACGCACAGACCTACCGGGACTGGATCGGCATCGGCGCGGACGACGTGGTGCTGGGCATCGCGCCGCTGTTCCACATCACCGGCCTGGTCGGGCACATCGCGGTGTCGCTGCTGACCGGGGCACCGCTGGTGCTGATGTACCGCCTCGACCCGGCGCTGACCATCGACACCGTCGAGGCCGAGCGGGCGACCTTCACGGTCGGATCGATCACGGTCTTCATCGCGCTGATGAACGCCCCGAACGCGGACCGGTCGAAGTTCGCCTCCCTCACCAAGATCTACTCGGGCGGAGCGCCGATCCCACCGGCCACGGTCGAGGCCTTCCGCGAGGCCTCCGGCCACTACATCCACAACATCTACGGCCTGACGGAGACGACCTCACCGTCGCACGCGGTGCCCTTCCACGCCGAGGCACCGGTCGATCCCGACTCCGGTGCGCTGTCGGTCGGGGTGCCGGTCTACGACACGGTCGTGCGGATCGTCGACGAGGACGGCACGGAGCTGCCCGTCCGCGAGATCGGCGAGCTCGTCACCGAAGGCCCGCAGGTCGTCGCCGGCTACTGGAACAAGCCCGAGGAGACCGCACGGGCCCTGCCGGGCGGCGTCCTGCACACCGGCGACGTCGGCTACATGGACGAGCAGGGCTGGTTCTACATCGTCGACCGCAAGAAGGACCAGATCAACGCGGGCGGTTACAAGGTCTGGCCGCGCGAGGTCGAGGACGTGCTCTACGAGCACTCCGCGGTCCGTGAGGCCGCCGTCGTCGGTGTCCCCGACGACTACCGCGGCGAGACGGTGAAGGCCTTCGTGTCGCTGAAGGCGGGGGCGCAGGCCGCACCGGCGGAGATCATCGCGTTCTGCAAGGAACGGATGGCCGCCTACAAGTACCCCCGTCAGGTGGAGATTCTCGACGAGATCCCGAAGACCGTCAGCGGCAAGGTCCTGCGCCGCGAGCTCCGCTCGCGGTAGCGACTCCGCGAAACGGCATCCGCGGACCGTCCCGGGGGCCGCCGGTCCCTGACCGGCGGCCCCCGGCAGGCACGGCCTGCTCGTCGACCGCGATCGAACCGGTGCCTGGCCGCGGACCCGCCGGCACGACCGCTCGCCCGGTCGCTTTCACACCCCCGGGGTGAGGGCCGCCGGGCGTGCGGTAGTGTTCAACTCGTTGCCGCCCCCGTAGCTCAGGGGATAGAGCACCGCCCTCCGGAGGCGGGAGCGCAGGTTCGAATCCTGCCGGGGGCACACTCTGGATCTACTGACGATCGGCCCTTCACCTGCTGATATGCAGATGAAGGGCCGATCTGTCATGTCCGGTGTCCACGGGCCCGCGGTCGGCCCGGGCGGGCCCGCGGATCACGCCGTGCCCGCCCGGGGAGGCCGCGCACCGGAGATCCGTAGCTCCACCCCGTCCAGCAACCAGGCCAGGCCCGCCTCGAACGCGGCGACGGCCGTCGGCGGGCCGGCCATGGCCTCGATCGCCGGGAAGCGCCCCGGCTCCGGGCCGCGGGTGGCCAGGAACGCCTCCTGGGCCGAGCGCCAGCTCCGGCCGTCGGGATCGGTCCACTCGCGGGCGCGGTCCTCGGCGATCACCAGCGGGACGTGCCCCCGGACGTGCCCGCTCACCGCCTGCACCACGGTCAGCGCCGCGGCGTGGTCCAGCCCGGTGCCGTCGAAGACCCGGATCGCCGAGTCGGTCCAGGCGAAGGCGTGCGGTCCGACGAACCGGCTGTCGTCGATCTCGACCAGCCACGGGTGCTCGCGGAACCCGGCCATCTCCTCGACCGCCCATGCCTCGGTCCGCTCCCGCCATCCCCCGGGGCGGGTGTGCGGCAGCGGGACCCGGCCGATGCTGGTGTCGGCCATCAGCGCCAGCAGCGCCGCCCGGTTCGGGACGTAGGTGTACAGGGTCGCGGCGCCGACGCCGAGCCGGGCAGCGACCCGCCGCATCGACAGCGCACGTACGCCGTCCTGCTCGGCGACCTGCATGGCGGCGTCGACCAGCTGCTCGACGGTCAGCTGGCGCCGGGGGCCGCGCTGCGGGCGACCGAGCCCGTTCCACAGCAGGTCCAGCACCACGCCGGCGTCCTCGTCCGCTCCCACGAGGCCATCCTTCCGCTGATCTCCGAACAGTGTTTACCCTAGGCCTGCTCGAACAGTGTACGGAGTATTGGGGGGCGTGTATGACAGGGCCGGATCGTGATCACCTACGACTGTGGAGCCGCACGGTCGGGGTGCTCGCCGCGTTCACCGCGATCGCCGCCGGGGCCGCCGTCCTCGCCGGTCACCTGCCCGGTGGCGAGGACGGTCCGCCCGGGCTGGCGGTACGGGCCGTGGGCGGTGCCGTGGTCGCCGCGATCACGGTCCGGGCGGGGCTCGCGTTCCTCGGCCGGGGGGCGATGAGCGGCCCCGGGCCGCGGTCACGGCTCACCGTCGCGGCACCGGCGCTGACCTGGATCGGGGTGGTCGCGCTGGGCACGGCCGCCGCCCTGCTGACCGGATCCGCCACGCTCGACGACACCGCGCTCGGCTCCGCGGTGTGGGCGGTGCTGACCGTCGCACCGTTGCTCGTTCTCGCCACCGCCGTGCCCGAGGAGCTCGTCTTCCGCGGGTACGTCCAGCACCTGCTGGGCCGGCGGCTGGCCCCGATGACGGTGATCGCGGTGCAGGCAGCGCTGTTCGCCGCGTGCACCGGACTGGTGTCCCGTTCCGCGGGCGCACTGACCGGCGCCTTCCTCACCGGTGTCCTCCTCGGCTACCTGCGCCGGTCCACCGCAGACCTGTGGGGGGTGCTGGGCCTGCGCGTCGCCATGACCGTGAGCACGGTCTTCCTCGGCGCCGCCGGTCTCGCCTTCACCCGGGCGCCCACGGCCTGGAACCTGCTGCTGAGCATCGGCGCCGCGGTCGGCGTCCTGTCGACCGCCGCCGTCCTTCGCGGCCGGGCCCCCGCGGCCGTGGCGGACCCCGACGCGGCGCCGTCGCGGCCGCGCACCGGGCTGGACCAGAAGGGGATCCTCTACGACGTCGGGTCGAGCTACCTGCCCGGTCAGCATTCCCGCGCCCGCTGGCGCCCGGACGTGGTGCGCAAGGAGCTCCGGGTCATCCGCGAGGAGCTGCACTGCACGGCGGTCTGCCTGTTCGGGGAGTCGCCACGACGGCTGGAGGAGGCCGCGCGCACGGCCCTGGAACTGGGCCTGTACGTCTGGCTGCAGCCCCGCCGGCTCGACGATCCGCTGCCCCGGGTGCTGGACAACCTCGGCGAGGTCGCCGACCTCGCCGAGCGCCTGCGCCGCGAGCACCCCGACCGGGTCGGGCTGAACGTCGGGTGCGAGATCAGCGTCCTGCACCGCGGGGTGCTGCCGGGCGGCCCGCGCGCGCGGATGCTGGGGCTGACCGTGGTCGGCGCGATCGTCCCGCCCTACCTGGGCCTGCGGATCAACCGGGTGCTGCGCCGGATGGTCGCGGTCGCCCGGGAACGCTTCCGCGGCCCGCTGAGCTACGGCGCCGGCACCTGGGAACCCGTCGACTGGCGCCCGTTCGACGTCGTCGGGGTGAACCACTACACCGACGAGCTGACCCGGTCGGACTACCGGCAGGGCCTGCGCCGGGCGGCGTCGCACGGTAAACCGGTGCTCGTCACCGAGTTCGGGTGCTGCAGCTACCAGGGCGCCCAGGACAAGGGCGGATCGGGATCCGAGATCATGGACTGGCGGAACCTCGACGATCGCCGCGTCACCGGCTCGCACACGCGCGACGAGCAGGTCCAGGCCGACCACATCGAGTACCAGCTCGACGTGTTCGAGACCGAGGACGTGGCGGGCGCCTTCCTGTGCATGTTCGTCGAGGGCGACTGCCGGTGGTCTCCGGATCCCACCCGGGACCTGGACATGGCGAGCTTCGGCATCGTCCGCCCCCGTCGCTGGAGTCCGGACTCGACACCGACGACGGCCACTGGGAACCGAAGGCCGCCTTCCACACACTCGCCCGCCGCTACGGCGCCCGCCTCCCCACCGCTCCCTGACCCCGGGTGCACGCCCCGTCGGCGAGCCGGCGAGAACGCCGGTCAGGAGAGGTGCGCCACCTCGGGATGGGACTTGTGCAGCCAGTCCCCGCCGACGGCCCCCTGGGCGCCCGAGGGGTCGCAGTCGACCTCGCCGGCGACGGTCAGCCGGACCACCACCGACTTCGACGCCGGCTGGTTGCTCCCCCGTGCGGTCGCGTCCAGCGGGACCAGCGGGTTCGTCTCGGGGTAGTACGCGGCCGCGGTACCCCGCGGCACGTCGTAGGCGACCAGCCGGAAGCCCTGGGCGCAGCGGACGTGCTCGTCGCCCTCCCAGCGGGTGACCAGGTCGATCCGATCACCCTCGGCGAAGCCGAGCGCGGCGATGTCCTCGCGGTGGGCGAACACCACGTCCCGGGCGCCCTCGATGCCGCGGTAGCGGTCGGAGTAGCCGTAGATGGTGGTGTTGAACTGGTCGTGGCTGCGCAGCGTCTGCAGCAGCAGGTGCCCCTCGGGGACCTGCACCACGTCGATCGGGGACACCTCGAACTCGCCGCGCCCGGACGGTGTGTCGAAGGTGCGGGAGTCGCGCGGCGGGTGCGGCAGGATGAAGCCGCCCGGACGCCGGGCGTTGACCTCGTAGCTCTCGCACCCGGGGACGACCCGGGAGATGTGGTCCCGGATGCGCCGGTAGTCCGCCCGCATCCCGGCCCAGTCGATGCCGTAGCGGTCGCCGAGGGTGGCCTCGGCGATCCCGGTGATGATCGCGACCTCGGAGCGCAGGTGCGGGCTCGCGGGCTTGAGCGGCCCGCGGGAACCGTGCACCGAGCAGGTGGAGTCCTCGACGGTGACGTATTGCAGCCCGGACTCCTGCATGTCCCGTTCGGTGCGTCCGAGGGTCGGCAGGATCAGCGCGGTCCGCCCGCCGACCAGGTGCGAGCGGTTGAGCTTGGTCGAGATCTGCACGCTGAGCAGCGTGTTGCGCAGCGCGGCGGCGGTGACGTCGGTGTCCGGCGCGGCCTGCACGAAGTTCCCGCCGAGACCGATGAACACCCGCACCTTCCCGTCACGCATCGCGCGGATGCTGTCGACGGTGTCGAAGCCGTGCTCGCGGGGAGGGTCGAACCCGAACTCGCGTTCCAGCGAGTCCAGGAAGCTCTGCGGGACGCGTTCCCAGATGCCCATCGTGCGGTCGCCCTGCACGTTGGAGTGGCCGCGGACCGGGAACAGTCCCGCGCCGGGCTTGCCGATGTTGCCCTGGGCCAGCGCCAGATTGACGAGCTCCTTGATCGTGGCGACGCCGTTGCGGTGCTGGGTCAGCCCCATCGCCCAGCAGAAGACGGTCCTGCGGGAGTCCCGCAGCAGCGCCGCGGCATCGGTGATCTGCCGGCGGGTGAGCCCGGTGGCGTCGGTGACGACGTCCCAGTCGACGTTCGCGACGTGATCGCGCCACTGCGCGAACCCGTGCGTGTACCGCTCCAGGAAGGGGTGGTCCAGGGCGTCCCACTCGACGAGCAGCGAGCCGATCGCCTGGAACAGGGCGATGTCGCCGTTGACCCGGATCGGCAGGTGCATGTCGGAGAGCTGGGTGCCGTTCCCGACGACGCCCCGCGGCGTCTGCGGGTTCTTGAAACGGTTCAGGCCCGCCTCGCGCAGCGGGTTGATCGTGAGGATCGTGGCGCCGTTCTGCTTCGCGTGCTCGAGCTGGGTGAGCATCCGCGGATGGTTCGTGCCGGGGTTCTGACCGGCGATCACGATCAGCTCGGCGCCGACCAGGTCGGGCAGCGTGACGCTCGCCTTGCCGATCCCGATCGACTCCTGCAACGCGATCGACGTCGACTCGTGGCACATGTTCGAGCAGTCCGGCAGGTTGTTCGTCCCGAACGCCCGCGCGAAGAGCTGGTAGGCGAACGCGGCCTCGTTCGAGGCCCGGCCCGAGGTGTAGAACGTCGCGTCGTCGGGCGAGTCCAGGCCGTCGAGCTCGCTCGCGATCAGCCGGAACGCCTCGTCCCACTCGATCGGTTCGTAGTGGGTGGCGTCGGGGCGGCGCACCATCGGATGCGTGATCCGGCCCTGCTGCCCGAGCCACCACTCGGAGTGGGCGTCGAGCTCGGCGACGCTGTGCCGGGCGAAGAACTCCGGGGTCGCCCGGGCCTTCGTGGCCTCCTCCGCGACGGCCTTCGCGCCGTTCTCGCAGAACTCCGCGGTGGCCCGGTCCCCCGGGTCCGGGTCCGGCCAGGCGCAGCTCATGCAGTCGAACCCGTCGGCCTGGTTCAGGTCGAGCAGGGTCCGCGCCGTCCGGACCGGGCCCATGTGCTCCAGCGAGCGCTTCATGGACACCGCGACGGCGGTCGGCCCACCGGCCGTGTCCTTCGGGGGGCGGCGGTCGAGATCGTCCTCGGTGAACTCCTCGGTCCGCTTCCTCATCGGTGCACCTCCGGGCCGGCCCGTGCCACGGCCGGGTAGTTCGTCGTGGTGGTCGGGCATGCCCTACCCGCCGCGCGAGATCCGAACCCCCTGCACACCGATCGGATCCGGGCCGGCTCCGCCGTTGTGGCCTGCACGATTCCCGGTGCCCGGCCCGAGTCGCACGGCCCCCGACCGGGACGACCCGCCCACGTCACCGGCGGGCGTCCGGTGCCGCACCGCGGCCGCCGATCACGGTGCGTCATCTTCAGTGGCTTTCGACCCGCCCGCACTTCTGTACACGATCCGCTACCCAGCGTGATGAATATCCCTATATCAGGCAACTTAAGACGTCACTGACTTCGAGACCCCCCGTTGCGCAGGAGCGAACTTCATGGTCATCTATACGCTCCGTGATCGACCTTCGCTCCCCGGGAAGTCTTTCGTGATCGCTCCCACAACCGTTCTCCGACGCTCCACCGGGCTGGCGCTGCTGCTCGCCACCCTGATCGTCACCGCCGCCTGCGGGCCGCCGACGGCCGCCGGCTCACTGGCGGCCGCCGCCGATCTCTCCGGCCAGACCTACGTCGTCGGCTCGAAGGATTTCGACGAGCAGCTCGTCCTCTGTCAGATCACCGTCGCCGCGCTGGAGGCGGCGGGCGCTTCGGTCACCGACCGGTGCAACCTCGGCAGCACCGACGAGACCCGCCAGGCCCTGCTGGACGGCGACATCTCGATGTACTGGGAGTACACCGGCACCGCATGGGCGTCGTTCATGCGCGAACGGGAGCGGATCCCGGACGCCGACGTCCTCGCCCAGGTGCGCCAGCGCGATCTGGCCGACAACGACATCGTCTGGCTCCGGCCGGCCGGCTTCAACAACACCTACGCCTTCGCCGTGGCCGGCGGGCCCGCCACCGCCCTGCAGCTCGACACGATCAGCGACATGCTCGCCTACCTGCGCTCCGACCAGCCCGGGACGATCTGCGTCGAGCCCGAGTACCACTCGCGCGAGGACGGCCTGCGCGGCCTGCAGCGCCTCTACGAGGCCGAGATCCCGGCGGACCGGGTACAGGTGATCGGCGAGGACCTGATCTACCAGTCCACCGCGGACCAGGTCTGCCTGTTCGGCGAGGTCTACAGCACCGACGGGCGGATCCTCCACTTCGGCCTGAAGGTGCTCGAGGACGATCGCGACTACCACGTGACCTACACCGCGGTCCCGACCCTGCGCCGGGAGGTCTACGACCGCGCACCGGAGGTGGCCCGGGTGCTCGACCCGCTCTCCGCGGCCCTCGACTACCCGACCATCCTGGAACTGAACAGCCAGGTCTCGGCCGGATTCGAGTCACCGCAGGACGTCGCCCGGGACTGGCTCGCCACCCACGGGTTCATCGGCCGGGCCTGACCGGAGCGACCGGAACCCGCCCCGAACGGCGGACGCCGCCCGTGCGGGGACTCCGCGGCCGTGGCCGCGGTGTCCGCGCGCGGGCGGCGTGTCCGGCCTCAGCGCTCGAGGGAGTTCGACGGGTCGTCGACGTCGATCTGCTCCTTGCGGACCGTGTCCGACACCGTCTCCTCGTCGGTCACGGTGCGGGTGCCGAGCCGGACCTTCTCCACCGCCTCGGTGGTCTTGTCCACCACCGGGCGCTCGCGGTGCAGGGTGACCTCCTGCTCCTCCTCGCCGATCGCACCGGGACGGGCCGCTGCGGTGCCGTCGTCGGTGATCGGTTCCCGCTCCAGCCGGACCTCCTCGTGGCTGACCGGCACGGTCACCGTCTGGTCCTCGGTGACGACGTACTTGCGCAGCGCCACCCGCCCGGCCTCCTCGGACTCGGTGCCGACGCGCAGCCGCTCCTCGTGCCGGACCATCGCGTCGTCGCCGGGGGCCCCGGCCGGACGCTCGCGACCGGCCTCGGCGGTGCCGGTCGTGGCGTGCCTGCCCTCCCCGGGCCGGCCGGCGGCACCCGTCGCGGCGACGCCGTAGTGGCGGTACAGCTCGTCCTCCTCGGAGCCGGTGAGCCGCTCGTCGGACCGGCCGACGTGCGGGCAGTCCTTCACCTGCTGCTTCTCCACCGGCAGTTCCACAGCGGAGTCCTTCAGGTCCGCGTTCTGCAGCGGGACGAAGCTCTCCTTGGTGCCGAACAGACCGGTGTTCACCGTCGCCCAGGTCGGCGTTCCGTCCCGCTCGTCCAGGTAGACCTGGCCGATCTTGCCGACCTTCTCGCCGTGCGAGTCGACCGCCTGGCGCCCGATCAGGTCCCGGGTCATGTCCTTCGTGATCATCCTGTTCGCCTCCGTGAGTCGATCGATGCAGTGCACATCCGGACACTCCAGGGGTCGACGGTCCGGGGCCGCTCCATGCGTCGAACCGGACGTCGTCCGTCGGACGAGTGGCCACCGTCATTCCGTCGGAGCAATGGGAACCCTTGCGCGACAACCCAGGGTCGGTGCGGTTACCGCTGCGGGCGACTCCGTACGAGATTTTTGGGAGCCCCTCACCGCTGCACGGCCGGACGGCCCGACGGGCCGCCGCGTCCGGCCCGTCCGGTTCGTCCGGCTCACCGGCCCCTGGTCGGCCGGCGACGGTGCCCCCGGCCGGTGGCGGTGGTGAGCCCGGCCGGCAGGTGGCGCTGAGCCGTCCGGCGGCTGACGGTGAACCCGGCCGGCAGGCGGCCGCGCCCCGGCCGGCGGGTGACGGTGAGGCCGTCCCGCCCGGCGACGGCCGGGTGGCGTACACCGGGCCGACCGACAGCGCTAGCGTCCGGCCCTACCTCCCTCCGCCGCCGGGCTCCCCGGACCCGGAGCACCCGGATCGACGGGCTGATCACAGGGCGGCTCGACGGGCGGGATCGGCGGGCGGGATCGACGGGCGGGATCGACAGGCGGGATCGACGAGGAGGAGCGCGTGGCGGCCGACCCCGGCGGGGACCAGCAGCACGGCCCCGTCCGCGCCGAGAGCCCGCACCCGGACCCGGAGGCGCGGCGACGACGGCTCTCCGAGGCAGCCGTGGTCCGCGCCGTGGTGTGGGCGGCCCGGATCGTCGGCCTGCTCACCGTGGCCACCGCGGTGCTGCCCGCGCCGCGCCGGCTGCTGGGCAGCGAGCTGCGCAGCTCGCTCGGTCTCCCCCCGGGCGTGGGCCTGGCCGGGCTGGTCGTGACGGCGGTCGCCGGGGTCGGACTGCTCCTGCTCGCCACCGGGTTGCGACGACGCAAGCAGCGGGCCTGGTGGGTGGCGGCCGGGACGACCGCCGTGCTGCTCGTGGTCAACGTGCTGCACGTCGTGGACCAGCGGCGCGGACTCGCGCCGGTGATCCTGGTCGGCGCGCTGCTGCTGGCGCTGCTGGCCACCCGCCGGTACTTCGTGGCGCGTCAGGACCCGGGCGGGCTCGGCCGCGCGCTGCGCAGCCTCGTCCACTTCGGACTGGCCGGCTTCCTGATCGTCTGGGTGCTGCTCGCGATCAATCCACGGCGGCTCACCGGTGAGGCGTCGATCGCCGCACAGGCAGCGCACGCCGGGCTGTCGCTGATCGGCGTCACCGGCCCGGTGTCGTTCGCCCCGCACGCGCGGTGGCTCGACGACCTGACGACCGCGGCCGGGCTGACCTTCGGCGTGGTCGCCGTGCTCACCGCCGGGTACCACCTGCTGCGGTCACCCGAGCCGCGCCCCTCACTGCTCCCCGAGGACGAGCAGCGGCTGCGCGTGCTGCTGCGCCGGTGCGACGGCGACTCCCTGGC
Source organism: Pseudonocardia sp. NPDC049635 (assembly GCF_040659795.1). Taxonomy (NCBI): domain Bacteria; kingdom Bacillati; phylum Actinomycetota; class Actinomycetes; order Pseudonocardiales; family Pseudonocardiaceae; genus Pseudonocardia; species Pseudonocardia sp. NPDC049635. The sequence continues at coordinate 364,848 of NZ_JBFAON010000002.1, read as the reverse complement.
CTACTTCGCGCTGCGCCGCGACAAGGCCGCGGTCTTCGCGCACGGCGGCAAGTCCGCCGTGTCCTACCGGGTGCTGGCCGGGGTGGCGCTGGCGTCCGGCGACCCGGTCGGCGACATCGGTGCCTGGCCCGGCGCGATCGAGGCGTTCCTGCGCGAGTGCACCCGGTACGGCTGGTCGCCCGCCGTGCTCGGCTGCTCCGAGCGCGGCGCGATCGCCTGGGCGAAGGCCGGACTGGACGCACTGGAACTCGGCGACGAGGCGGTGCTCGACGCGACCACCTTCACCCTGGACGGACGGCCGATGCGTGGCGTGCGGCAGACCGTCAAGCGGATGCAGCGGCTCGGGCACACCGCGGTGGTGCGGCGGCTGCGCGACCACGACGACGACGAACGCACCCGGATCGCCCGGCGCGCGCTGCGCTGGCGGGGTGACCAGCACGAGCGCGGTTTCTCGATGGCGTCCTCGCGGGTGGCCGATCCCGCCGACCCGGACGCGGTGATCGTCACCGTGTTCCGCGGCGACGAACCGAGCGGGATGCTGCAGCTGGTCCCCTGGGGCCCGGACGGACTGTCGCTGGACCTCATGCTGCGCGACGCCGGCGCCGACAACGGGATCAACGAACTGATGATCGCCGAGCTGATGGCGGCGGCCCCTGGGCTCGGCGTCCGGCGGGTGTCGCTGAACTTCGCGGTGTTCCGCTCCGCGCTCGAACGCGGGGAGCGGATCGGTGCCGGGCCGGTGGCCCGTGGATGGGCCCGGCTGCTGCGGCTCGCGTCACGCTGGTGGCAGATCGACTCGCTGTACCGCTTCAACGCCAAGTTCCGGCCCGCCTGGCACCCGCGCTACATCCTGTTCCCCGCCGTCCGCGACCTGCCGCGGATCTTGTTCGTCGCGCTGGAGGCGGAGGGGTTCGGCGGGCGCCCCCCGGCGGTGCTGCGACTGCTGCGCCGCTGACGGGCGCCGGAGCCGCGGATTCCGTACGCGGGCAGAATGCCGATGTGGACTTTCGCTCCGTGTACCGCCAGCACTTCCTGCGGGCCGCCGCGGCGACGCTGCACACCACGCTCGCGCAGCCGGCCGCGAACGCCGCCGCGGTGCTGGACGTGGCCCGTTCCTGTCACGACGACGGCGTCGGGCTGGTCGTGTTCCCCGAGCTGACGCTGTCCGGCTACTCGATCGAGGACGTCCTGCTGCAGGACACCCTGCTGGAGGCGGTCGAGCGGGAGCTGGTCGCGCTCGCCGCGGCCACCGCCGACCTGCTGCCGGTGCTCGTCGTCGGGGCGCCGCTGCGGTACCGGCACCGGCTCTACAACACCGCGGTGGTCATCCACCGCGGCCGGATCCTCGGTGTCGCACCCAAGTCGTACCTGCCGACCTACCGCGAGTTCTACGAGCGGCGCCAGACCGCCGCGGGCGACGACGTGCGCGGCGCCACCGTCCGGCTCGGCGGTGACGACCACCCGTTCGGCACCGACCTGCTCTTCGCCGCCCAGGACCTGCCCGGTTTCGTGCTGCACGTCGAGATCTGCGAGGACTTCTGGGTGCCGATCCCACCGTCGGCCGAGGCCGCGCTGGCCGGGGCGACGGTGCTGGCGAACCTGTCCGGGTCGCCGATCACCGTCGGCCGCGCCGAGGAGCGCCGGATGCTGTGCCGGTCCGCCTCGGCGCGGTGCACGGCCGGGTACGTCTACGCCGCCGCGGGCGAGGGCGAGTCGACCACCGACGTCGCCTGGGACGGCCAGACCATGATCTACGAGAACGGCGCGCTGCTCGCCGAGTCCGCCCGGTTCCCGCAGGGTGCGCAGCACTCGGTGGCCGACATCGACCTGGACCTGATCGTCGCCGAGCGGCGCAGGCAGGGCACCTTCGACGACAACCGGCGCACGCACGCCGCCCGCACCGGGGCCTACCGCACGGTGCCGTTCCGGCTCGATCCGCCCGGTCACGACATCGGCCTGCGGCGCACCGTGGAGCGCTTCCCGTTCGTGCCCGCCGACCCGCAGCGCCTGGAGCAGGACTGCTACGAGGCGTACTCGATCCAGGTCGCCGGGCTGGAGCAGCGGCTGCGCGCCATCGGACAACCGAAGGTGGTCATCGGGGTGTCCGGCGGGCTGGACTCCACGCACGCCCTGATCGTCGCGGCCCGGGCGATGGACCGGATGGACCGCCCGCGCACCGACATCCTGGCGTTCACGATGCCCGGCTTCGCCACCTCCGACCACACCCGCAACAACGCGGTCGCGCTGTCCGAGGCGCTCGGCGTCACCTTCTCCACGATCGACATCACCCCGACCGCCCGGACCATGCTGACCGAGATCGGGCACCCCTACGGTCGCGGCGAGCCGGTCTACGACGTGACGTTCGAGAACGTCCAGGCCGGCCTGCGCACCGACTACCTGTTCCGGCTGGCCAACCAGCGCGGCGGGATCGTGCTCGGCACCGGTGACCTGTCCGAGCTGGCCCTGGGCTGGTCCACCTACGGTGTCGGCGACCAGATGTCGCACTACAACGTCAACGGCGGCGTGCCGAAGACGCTGATGCAGCACCTGATCCGCTGGGTCGTCTCCTCGGCGCAGTTCGACGAGCGCGTCGGCGAGGTGCTCCGGTCGGTGCTCGACACCGAGATCACCCCGGAGCTGGTGCCCGCCGACGACGGCCGCGAGGTGCAGTCCAGCGAGGCGACGGTCGGCCCGTACGCACTGCAGGACTTCACCCTCTGGTACACGCTGCGGCACGGGTTCCGGCCGTCCCGGATCGCGTTCCTGGCCGGGCACGCGTGGTCCGACGCGAGCACCGGGCAGTGGCCGCCCGGCTTCCCCGACGACGAGCGCCCGGCCTACTCGCCCGCCGAGATCCGCCGCTGGCTGCAGGTCTTCGCCCAGCGCTTCTTCTCCTTCTCCCAGTTCAAGCGGTCCGCGCTGCCCAACGGTCCGAAGGTCTCCGCCGGTGGGGCGCTGTCCCCGCGCGGTGACTGGCGCGCACCGTCGGACATGTCGGCCGCGCTCTGGCTGGACGAGATCGCCCGCGAGGTCCCGGACCACTGATCGGGTGGTGCGCATCTCACGCCGGGCGCAGCCACGGTGCGTGTCGCCGTGACGTGCGGACCGGTTGCCGATCGAGGCAGCGGGTCGGCGAGCGGTCCCCGGCCCGGCGTGCGTCCCGGCGCGGTCGTGGCGCTCTCCCGGAGATCACCGCACGGGACCGGGTCGTTCGTCGTCCTTGCCTCCGAACAGCGCAAACACTCCGTCCGAAGTGGAGCGTTCGGGGCAGTCGCAGGGCCGCCGGACGCCGTCGGATCCCCTGGTCCGCACGGGTGATCCGCACTACTACTCTCCCTCGCAATCGACCTGGAGGTGAGTCTTGGCGCTCGCGAACATCCTGTCCGAGATGCCCGATCTGCTGGAGCGGACCCTACGGGAGCACACACCCGACTCCCGGGGCTGCTGCCGCGAGTGCCGGGATGCCACCGGGATCAGCGCGGCCTGGCCGTGCGTGACCCGTGACCTCGCCGAGCAGGCCCGCTCGATGAACGGGGCACCGGCACTCGAGACACCCCCCGCCGGGACCGTCGCGGGGCGCCGCCGGGCCCGCGACCTCGGCAGCGCGTCCGCGGCGGCGAACGGCAGGCACCGCTCCCCCTGACCGGGCAGGCGACGCCGGGTCAGGACAACCGGGCCGGGGACCCCGGCCGGTGCGTCTCCCGGATCAGCAGCACCGCGGTCAGCGAGACCAGCGCGACCAGCACCATGTAGGCCGCGACCGACATCGACGTCCCGTAGGCCTGTTGCAGCGCGGTCGCGATCAGCGGGGCGAACCCGCCGCCCAGCACCGCGCCCACGGCGTAGGAGAACGATGCGCCGCTGTAGCGGTAGCGGGCCTCGAACATCTCGGCGAACAGCGCGGACTGCGGGCCGTACGACAGCCCCAGCCCGATCGTCAGCACCACGACCGCGGCGACCATCGCGCCGAACGCGGCCGTGTCCAGCAGCAGGAAGAACGGCACCGGCCAGAGGACCAGCAGCACCGAACCGACCAGGTAGACCGCGCGCCGGCCGGCCCGGTCGGACCAGACCGCGCCGGCGACGATGCTCACCAGCCAGCTCAGCGACCCGATGATCACCACCAGGATCATCGTGTTGCGTTCGACCGCCAGCACCTGGGTGCCGTAGGCGAGCAGGTAGGCCAGGAAGATGTAGCCGATCGCGTTGTTCGCGATGAAGCTGCCCGAGGCCAGCACCAGCTCCCGCGGCCGGTTCCGGAAGACCTCGAGGATCGGGGCCCGGCTGCGCGACCGGTTCTCCCGCAGCATCGCGAACACCGGGCTCTCCTCGACCCGCAGTCGGATCACCAGGCCCACCACCACCAGCAGGATCGACAACAGGAACGGGATCCGCCAGCCCCAGGCCGCGAACTGCTCCGGGCTGGTCAGGTTCGACACGACGAGGAACACTAGCTGGGCGAGGATCAGCCCGGCCGGGACGCCGATCTGCGGGAACGAACCGTACCGGCCGCGCTTTCCGGGCGGCGCGTGCTCGACTGACATCAGCGCGGCTCCGCCCCACTCACCGCCCGCGGAGAGCCCCTGCAGCAGCCGCAGCACGACGAGCAGGATCGGGGCGGCGACGCCGATCTGCGCATACGTCGGCAGCAGGCCGACGCCGACCGTGGCGAAACCCATCAGCAGCAGCGACGCCACCAGCATCTTCTTGCGGCCGATCCGGTCGCCGAAGTGCCCCCAGACGATCCCGCCGAGCGGGCGGGCGATCAGGCCGACCCCGAGCGTCGCGAACGCGGCCAGGGTGCCGGAGGCGGGCGACAGCGTCGAGAAGAACTGGCTGTTGAACACCAGGGCGGCGGCCGTGGCGTAGATGAAGAAGTCGTACCACTCGATCGTCGTGCCGATCGCGCTCGTGGTGGCGACGCGGCGTACCTGGCGCGGCGCCGAACCGGTCGTGTCGGCGACGCTCCCGGCGCCCACCGGGTCGGTCGATGTCATCGGGCCCTCCCCTCCGGCCGCACCTCGTCGTGCGACCGCACCGAGCCTCGCACCGAACGTCCGGTCGGCATAACCCGGAGAACGAATCCCAGACGTCCGGACGGGCCGAAAGGTTGCGACCACTCGCCGCATCGGGCCGCGCGGTCGTCTCCCGCCGGTGCCGGACACCCGGCCGGCGCGGCGGTCTTCGCTAACGTCCGGGACGGAACTCGCGGTCCGGTTCCCCCGACGGGCAGGGATTCCCCCGATCCCACGCTCCCCCGCAGCCCGCCCGGCCCGCGTGCCGGAGGAGAACTGTCGTGCCCCGACACCGCCATCGGCGGGCGGACGAGACCCTCTCCGGGTTTCGTCACGTCGCCACCGCGGCCGCCGTCGCGAGCGGAGCCCTCGCCGTCGTCACCCCCGTCGCCGGGCTGGAGCTCGGCCCGGTCGAGGCGGACCTGCGCCTGGCGTCCGAGACGACCGGCAGCACCGACGGAACCGGTGAACCCGATCATGCCGCGGCCTTCGCCGAGGCCGCGGCCGCCGCCGAGGCACCGCGCAGCGCGCCGGTGCTCGGTTCGGACCTGGTCCGCTCCGCCGGCCTGCTCGACGCCACCGCCGACGCAGGTCGCGCCGCCGGCGCGGAGGCCGAGCGGATCGCCGAGCGGGCCGCCGCACGGGCCCGCACCGTCGCGGGTCGCGACGACCGACCGCAGCCCGGTGAGGGCGCGGGCCGGGGCGGGCCGGACACCGCGTCCTGCGACATCGACACCAGCGGCCTGGGCGCCGTGCAGAGCTGGGTCGCCGACGCCGCCGAGTTCCTGGGCTGCGCCTACGGCCGGCCGGACCTGATCGGCGTCGCCCAGCGGGCCAACGCCTCCGACCACCCGACCGGGCACGCCCTGGACCTGATGGTGCGGGGTGAGACCGGTGACCGGATCGCCGAGTGCGCGCTGGCCAACGCCGACGAGCTGGGCGTGAAGTACGTGATCTGGGATCAGCGGATGAACCACGGCTCGGGCTGGACCGAGATGGAGGATCGCGGCGACGACACCGCGAACCATGTCGACCACGTGCACATCTCGTTCGAGAAGAGCGCCGGTTCCGGTGATCCCGACCTGGGCAGGTGCGCCTGACCCGCGGGGGGCGCGGCGCCCCACCGCGTCACGAGGGGACCAGCTCCCGGCCGAGCGCGTAGGCCGCGCGCAGGTCGGAGCCCTCGTAGACGACGGCGCAGCGGTCGCGCAGCAGTTCGGTCGGATTGACCCCGACGGTGTGGGTCAGCCGCTCGAACAACAGCATGTCCGAGCGGGAGTCGCCGTAGGCCGTGCAGTCGTCCTCACCCAGCCCGAGATCGGCGAGCAGGCTCAGGGTGATGTCGACCTTGTGCTGCAGGGTGAGCAGCGAGTCCGTCCGCGGCGCGCGGCCGGGCACCACGTCCGAGCCGAACGTCCGGTGCGCCCCCCAGCCCTCCAGCCTGCGCACGAAGAAGTGCGGCGACTGGGAGATCACCGCGACGTGCTCGCCGCGGGCCCGGATGTCCGCGAACACCTCCGGCACACCCTCGATCCAGGCGGCGGCCTCGAAGGCCGCGTCGATCTCGGCCTCGGAGGCGTCCTCCCAGAGGGGCAGCACCGACTCCCAGAACTGCAGGTCGGTCAGTCCGCCCGCGTTCCACGAGCGTTCGACGGCGTCTGCGATCTCGAACGCGCCCAGGTGGCGCGACAGCTCCACGGTGGCGGCGCCGCGCAACAGCGTGCCGTCCATGTCGAAGACGTGCAGGCGGGTCATCGTTCTCCTCGCAGGGTGCAGCGCGGGCAGCGGTCGGTCACGAGCGGTCGGTCACTGCCCGGGGGTGGCCGGGCCGGCGTCGAGGACCCGCCGCCGCATCGAGGCGAACAGCGGCCCGTCGGCCTCGGCGGCGGTCAGCGCCGCGACCCACTCCGGATCGCCCAGCATCGCGTTCCACTTCCGGTCGAGCTCGGCCAGGTCGTCGAACCTCAGGGTGTAGACGAGCTCGCCGAAGGAGTGCTCGCCGATCATGGTACGGCCGGCGCTGACCAGCTCCATGCCGTGCTTGTCGAGCATCGGCACGGTGGCGGAGGTGAACAGGTCGAGCACCGCACCGAGCCGGCCCGGTGCGGCCACGTACTCGCGAACCTCGTAGATCACGCCCGCTCCCCCTCGACGAAGGCGGGCAGGACCTGCTCGGCCATCAGCTCCATCTGGGCGACGACGGCCTCGATCGGCTGCCCCCAGGCGATCAGGCAGGCGAGGTGGTCGACGCCCAACGCCTCCATGTGCTTGAACCGCTCGATCATCTTGTCCGCCGTGGAGAGGACCGGGTCGGAGTACTTCTCCCAGAGGTTGTCCGAGGACGGCGACTCGGTCGCGGGCACGATCCGGCCCGCCTCCACGAACTCCACCTTCTCGCCCGCGTCGCGTGCCTTGAGCCGGTCCTCGCGGGTGCCCCGACTGCCGGTCTGGGTGAGCGCGAGGTAGTGGTTGTACTCGCTGACCATGTCGTCGAAGAACTCGAGCGCGTCGGCCTCGGTCCGCCCCAGCCAGGTGTGCCGGTAGACCATGACCTCACCGCGCGGTGAACCGCTCGCGGCGGCCGCGGTGTTGAACGCCTCGAGCAGCGCCTCGAGGTCCCCGTGCGGCTCGAAGTTGCCCCAGTTCGGCGCCGTGAGCAGGTTGAGGCCCTGCTCGGCCACCTTCCGGACACCGTCGACGCTCTGCGAACCGACCCACAGGTCCGGACCGGGCTGCGAGGCGGGCTTGGGCACGATCGTCGTGCGCGGGAAGGAGAAGAAGCGACCGTCGTAGGTCACGTCGTCCTCGACCCACACCCGCCGGATGATCTCCAGCGCCTCCTCGTAGATCTCGCGCCCCTGTGCGGGGTCCACCCCGATCCGGTCCAGCTGGTAGCGGCCGCCGCCCCGGGCCACGCCGATGCCCACCCGGCCCGGTGCCAGGTGGTCCAGCATCGCCATCTCCGACGCGATCAGCAGCGGGTTGTAGCTGGGGAGCACCACCACGCCGGGCAGGATCCGCAACCGCGTGGTGCGGGCGGCCGCGAGCGCGGCGAAGGCCAGTGCGCTGGGGTTCGCCACGTAGTTCTGGAAGACGTTCTCGTTGATCGCGACGCCCTCGAAACCGAGCCGCTCGGCGGTGTCGACGATCGTGAGCATGTCCTGCAGGAGCTCGCCCCACGGACGGTCCATGTCCGCGTAGAAGAAGGGGGTCGTCACCCAGAATTTCAGTGCCATGTCGTCTCTCCTCGACGGCCGGGTATGTAAACGTTTCTATCTCATCTAGAAAAGATGGTTCTTCCCGCCGAAGACCTCGCTCACCGAGTCGTCGGTGAAGATCCTCCGTATGGAGTCCGCGAGCAGCGGTGCGCAGGACACGACGTCGATCGACGACGGCGCGCCCGGTCGCAGCGGGATGGTGTCGGTGACGACGATCCGCTCGAACGGAGACGCCGCCAGGTTCTCGAAGGCCCGCCCGCTGAACACGGGATGGGTGGCCGCGGCGAACACCCGCCGCGCACCGGCCCGCGCGACCGCCTCCCCCGCGGCGCGCAGCGTGCCGGCGGTGTCGATGATGTCGTCGACGATGATCGCGGTCTTGCCCCGGACATCGCCGATCACCTGGTTGATCTCGGCGACCTGCTGCGCGGGACGCTCCTTGTCCAGGATGGCCAGACCGGCGCCCATCCGGGTCGCGAACTGCTTGTTGAGCTTCACCCGTCCCGCGTCGGGCGCCACGACCACCAGATCGTCGTCGAGCCCCGCGAAGTGGTCCGCCAGCATCATCAGCGCTGTCATGTGGTCCACCGGGATCCCGAAGAACCCCTGCAGCTGACCCGCGTGCAGATCCATGGTGAGCACCCGGTCGACGCCGGCCGCCTCGAGGGTGCGGGCGACCATCCGCGCCGAGATCGGCTCGCGCGGCGCGGACTTCTTGTCCTGCCGCGAGTAGCCGTACCAGGGCGTCACCGCGATCACCCGATGTGCGCTCGCCCCGACCGCCGCGTCCACCATGACCAGCAGTTCCAGCAGCGCGTCGTTGGCGTTCACCCCGGTGTCGGGATTGCCGCACATCGGTTGGACGAGGAAGACGTCCGCACCGCGGATCGACTCGTCGAACCGGCAGTACACCTCGTCGTTGGAGAAGGTCCGCAGCGTGATCGGGCCGAGATCGACCCCCAGCTGGCCGGCGATCCGACCGGCCAGCGCGGGGTTCGCGCGGCCGGAGAACAGCATCAGCCGCTTGTCGTAGCCCCGCAGTAGCGATGCCGTCATGTGTCCATCCTTCGTCCAGGTCGTGGGGGCCGGCTCATCGAGCGGGCCCGGTCGCGGCGTCGATCGCCGCGACCCGCGGCATGCCGGCCCGGGCCCCGACCGTGCCGACGGACAGCGAGGCAGCCGCGACACCGCGGGCGACGGCCTCGGGTACCGGGACACCGGCGGCCACCGCGGCCGCGAGCACCCCGTTGAACGTGTCACCCGCGCCCGTGGTGTCCCGGACGTCCGCGGGCGGGGCGGGAACCGGTACCGCCCCCCGCTCGGGGTCGACGACCAGAACGCCGTCGCCACCGAGCGTCACCGCCACGTGGGCACCGGTCCGGGCGGCCACCGCGGCGGCCATCTCCGGCACGGTCCGCGCCGCCGGGTCGCCCGCCTCGGCCCCGAGCAGCGCGTGCAGATCCTCCAGCTCGGTCCGGTTCGGCGTCAGGACCGGGCCGAGGCCGAGCAGGTCCACCAGCCCGGAGGAGACCGGCGCCGGGTTCAGCACGCAGGCCAACCCGTGCGCGGCCGCCGTCCCGACCGCGGCCGCCACCGCGGCCGGCGGGATCTCGGTACTGACGAGCACGCAACCGGCCCACCCGGCCGAGCGTTCCACCGCCGCGCACACCGTCGCCGCGTCCACGACCGCGTTGGCCCCGGCACCGACGGCGATCTGGTTCTCCCCCTCGTCGTCGACGACGATCAGCGCCGTCCCGGTGGCGACGTCGTCGAGCACCGCCACGTCGGAGACGTCGATACCCTCCGCACGCAGCTCGGCCAGCGCGCCGCCCCCGGTGTCGTCGGCGCCGACCGCGCCGCAGTAGCGGACCTCGGCGCCGGCCCGGGCCGCGGCGACCGCCGCATTGGCCCCCTTCCCGCCGCCGTACCGCTCGACCCCGGGGCCGACCACCGTCTCCCCGGGCCCCGGCAACCGGGCCGCACGCACCACCAGGTCGACGTTCACGGCACCGACCACCACCACCCGGGGCGTCATCGGTCCGACCTCGGCGGGCCCACCGAGTCCCGCACCTGGACGACGGCGGGAAGCTCGCCGATGGCACCGGACTCGTCGTTCTCCAACAGGTCGAACAGGGCCGCCGCGGCCCGGAAGCCCATGTCGTGGGCGGGCTGACGGACGGTGGTCAGTCGCGGGGTGAGCAGTGCGGAGACCGGCAGGTCGTCGAACCCGACGACGCTCACGTCCTGCGGGATGCGGAGACCGGCGTCGCGGCAGTACTCCATCGCCCCGATCGCCATCAGGTCGTTCATGCAGATCAACGCCGTGGGCCGCGGTTCGGCGGCCAGCGCCCGCTCGGCGAGCTCGCGCCCGGACGCCTGCCGGTAGTCACCGGGCAGCACCGGCACCGAGTCCGGATCGATCCCGGCCCCGGCGAACGCCTCCCGGTACCCGGCCAGTCGCTGCTGGGCCGTCCACAGGCTGGGCGGCCCGCCGATCACGGCGACCCGCCGGTGCCCCTGTTCCATCACGTGCGCCGACACCTCCCGGGCCCCCCTGCGGGCTTCGCACACCACCGCGGGGAGGTCCAGGCCGGGGATCTGCTCGTCGACGAGCACGACCGGCCCGGAGCGCGCCAGCTCGTAGATCGCCGCGGGCATCGATCCCGTCCCGGACAGGTAGATCACACCGTCGATCCGCTGGCTGCGCAGCAGCTGCGCCTGCTTCTCCTCCGGCAGCTCCGACGCGTCCGGCACCACCAGCACGACCAGGACGTCGCGGGCGGATGCGGCCCGCTGCACGCCCTCGGTCACCATGGCGAAGAACTGGTTGGTCAGGTCGGGCACGATCATCCCGATGGTGGCGGCGCCCCGCCGCTTGAGGCTGCGGGCGGACTCGTTGGGCGAGTACTCGAGCACCTGGACGGCGTCGAGCACCCGGTTGCGCCGCTCGGGAGCCACCGGCCCGGAGTCGTTGAGCACGTAGCTCACCGTGCTCAACGAGACCTGGGCGTGCTCGGCCACGTCCTTCATCGTGGGCCGTCTGCGCCTGGGCCTGCGGTCGGACTGCGTCACGTCACGTCACCTTCGGGTTCTCAGGGGTGGCTCAGGACTCGCGGCCGCCGGCGGCCCAGGACAGTATCGAGGTCCACAGCGCGGCGTAGTGCTCCCACTCCACGAACTCCGGCGGGGCCCAGTGCGGGGCGAGATCCGAGGTGAACGCCACCGAGCGGCCCCGGCCGTAGCTCCCGACCACCAGCAGCGGGTCGTCGCCGGTCTGTGCGACCACCGTGGCGCCCTCCTTCGGGAAGGTCCGGTTGTAGCCCAGCAGCATCGGCCACTCGGCCGGGGTGCCGCCCAGTACCGGATGGGCCGGGTCGCACACGTCGACCTTCAGCCCGTCGGACATCTCCACGCGGTCGTCGGTGGGCATCAGGTCGACCGGCAGGACGTCCGCGAGCGGGCTCATCCCGTAGCGCGCCTTCCCGTCGATGCCGGTGAACGACAGGTACCCGCCGATCATCACCAGCCCGCCGCCGCGCCCCACGTAGTCGGCGACCAGCGCGAGCTTGTTGGGCGACTTCTCCGAGCGCAGAAACGTCTCGTCCGGCAGCAGGAACGAGTTGGAGCCGATGTCGGAGATGACGACGACGTCGTACGCGTCGAGGGCCTCCGCGGTCCGCGGGAAGGAGGCGGAGATCTCGTGTCCCCGCACGTAGGTCACCTCGTGGCCGGCGGCCCGCACACGCTCCAGGAAGACGCCGGCACCCTCCTCGTACTCGGTGGAGTGGAACTGGTCGAAGCCCTTCATGTGGATCGTGTGCTTGATCCAGGACTCGCCTGCCACCAGGACGCGCAGCGGGGGGGAGCTCACTTTGTCGGGCACGTGCCCTCCTCTCGACGTGGAAACTGACTATAAACGATTCTCGTTCACCGTGGCGGTGCTCGACGACCAGGTCACAGCACCGCCTCCGGGCGCCCGGGTGGTGCGGGGGCGAGGGCCTCCCGCCGGCCCGTCACGCGCCGACCGGCCTCGACTCGAGGACGACCGTCTTGTTCTCCAGGTAGGGCAACAACCCGGCGACGCCCCCCTCCCGGCCGAAACCGGACTGCTTGACACCGCCGAAACCGATACCGAAGTCCGCCCGGTTGCCGTTGTGGCCGACGGTGCCCGACCGGAGCTGCCGGGCGACGGCCCGTGCCCGGTCCACGTCCCGAGTGAACACCGAGGCGTTCAGGCCGTAGATCGAGTCGTTCGCGATCCGTACGGCGTCCTGCTCGTCCCTCGCGGGGATCACGGTCAGCACCGGGCCGAAGATCTCCTCCTGCGCGATCCGCCACGAGTTGTCCACGTTGCCGAAGACCGTCGGCTCGACGAACCATCCGCGGTCCAGACCGGCCGGGCGGCCACCGCCCGCGGCGAGCGTCGCCCCCTCACGCAGACCGATGCGGACGTAGCGCTCGACCCGTTCCCGCTGCTGCGCCGTGGCCAGCGGGCCCATCTGCACGGCCGGGTCGAACGGGTCCCCGACCCGCACCTGCCGGAACGCCTCGGCGAGACCCTCCACCATCTCGTCGTGCCGATCGCGGGGCACGACGATCCGGGTCAGCGAGCCGCAGATCTGGCCGGTGAGGAAGCACTCGGCCCCGGCCAGGACGCGGGCCGCCTCGGCGATGTCCGCGTCGTCGAGGATCACGGCCGCCGACTTGCCGCCGAGCTCGAGGGTGAACCGGCCGACCCGCTCGGTCATGATGCCGGCGATGGCCTTCCCCGCCGCGGTCGACCCGGTGAAGGCGATCTTGTCCACCCGCGGGTCCCGGACGAGGGTCTCGGAGACCTCCCGGTCGGCGGTGAGGACGTTCAGCACACCCGCGGGCAGCCCGACCTGCTCGGCGATCTCGGCCATGACCAGCGCTGAGCCGGGCGCCTCGGGGGACGCCTTGAGGATCACGGTGCACCCGGCGAGCAGGGCCGGGGCCAGCTTGTAGGCGGTCAGCAGCATCGGCACGTTCCACGGGACGATCGCACCCACCACGCCGACCGGCTCCCGCACGATCATCCCGAACCCGTCGCCGCCGGACGGGACGGCGGGCTCCTCGAAGGGGAAGGTCGCGGCGAGCCCGGCGTAGTAGGAGTACGCGTCGGTGACCTCGCCCATCGCCGCCGGCACCGCACCGGCGAGGATGCCCGACTCCCGCGGCCAGATCTGGGCGATGTCGGCGATCCGGTCCTCGAGCGCGGAACCGATCTCCCGGATGTACCCGGCACGCTGCTCGTGGGTCATGCGCGGCCAGGGGCCGTCGTCGAACGCGGCTCGCGCCGCACCCACCGCGGCGGCGACGTCGGCGTCGGTCGCCTCGGCGACGCTGTAGTACACCTGCTCGGTGACGGAGTCGACGACCTCGATCGTGTCCGTGGACGCCGGGGCGACCCACCGGCCGTCGATGTAGAACTGGTCCGGCCGGTCGAGCGGTACGGCGGCGCTCGTGATGTGCACTCGCACTCTCTTTCCTTCTGCGACGGCGCCCGGTGCGGGCGCCGTCAGGTGCGGCATACGGGTCAGGATCCGGCCCGGGCCGGCGGGACGTAGAACGACACCTTCCGGACGGTCTCGATGGTCCGCCAAGTGTTCGTGTCCCCGGCGAACAGCCGGACGACGTCGCCCGGGCCGATCACGATCGTCTCCCCGGTGCGGTGGAAGGTGACCTCCGCCTTGCCCTCCAGCACCACGAAGACCTCGTCGGCGGTGACGCCCTGGTACTCCCCGACCTCGGCCCCCCAGACGTCCACGGCGGTGTCCGAGGTCAGGCTGCCCAGGCAGCGGGCACCGGTGCGGAACGTCGGTGCCTTCGGTTTCCAGTCGAGCTCGGCCGAGAAGGCGTTGCCCAGGAGCTGGCTCATGGTTCTCCAGTCACAGGTAGGTCCACGGGCTCCCGCCCGGGAATGGTCAGTGGCCGGCGGGCGCGCTGCTGCGGGCCACCGTGAACAGGCGTCGGGGGTTGGCGGTGAGCAGGCCCGCGGTCACCTCACCCGGCACGCCGTGTCGTTCCAGCCGGGGCAGGAAGTACCGGGGCACGTAGCCGTAGCCGTTGCCGCCGTTGCGGGTCCACATCGCCTTCGACGCCATGTCGTGGCTGAGCAGGATCCGCTCCGCGTACCCCGCCCGGATCAGGGCCGCGACGGCCGATGCCGTCTGTTCCGGTGCCGGGCACTGCCCCTCGCCCGCGTAGAAGAACGGCATGCCGATCATGTCGAACTCCAGCCAGACACCGCGCTCGGCGACCGCCCGCTGATAGTCCGGGTCCTCACCGGAGGGGTCCATGTGGCACAGGACGACCGACTCGGGGCGGGCCCCCTCCTCGTCGAGCACGATGTCGAGGACCTCGTGCGCGCGCCGCTGCCAACCCGGCAGGTGCACGAACAGCGGGACGCCGAGCTCCCGCTGGGCGCGGGCCGAGGCCCGCAGGTGCGTCCGCTCGGCCTCGGTGAACTGGGGCGAGACACCGATCTCACCGATGATCCCCGGCCGGATCCCGGTCTCACCGACCCCGTCGCTGAACTCGGCCAGGATCTCCGCCACCAGGTCGTCGACGGTGGTCTCGGCGCGGCGGGCCGGATGGAAGATGTGCACGTACCACCCGGAGCCCATGACGACGTTGAGGCCGGTCCGCTCCGCGATGTCGCGCAGCGCGACCGGGTCGCGACCCACGTCGCCGTTGGTGCAGTCGACGACGGTGCGGCCGCCTGCCTCGACGAAGTTCGCCAGCTCCGCCACGGTGGCGTCCGGGTCGTCCTGGCGGGTGTTGTCCAGGCAGCAGCGGGGGTCCTCGCGCAGCCGCCACTGGATCGACGGACTCACCGGAGCGTGGAACACCGCACGCTCCACCGGGTCCTCCGGTTCGGCGCGGCGTCGGCCGGACCAGTCGCTGAGCAGGTGTTCGTGGGTGAGCGTCATCCCGAGGGCGTCCACCGGAACCGGCCCGCGCACAGTACTGACCAGCACCGTCGGGTCATCCATCGGGCCAACCTCTCTCGTTCGTGCAGGATCCCGGTCCCCCCGGCCGGGGGAGGGTGCGGTCGGGGGAACCGGGTGGACGTGTCAGGCCGAGACGGGCAGATCCGAGGAGGCGGTGCGCAACTGGCCGACGTGGTCGATGTAGTAGGACTCCGGCACCTCCTTCTCGCTGTTCGCGATCAGCTCGGTGAAGTCCCACTTGCGCAGCAGCTTGCCGTCCCGGAACACCGGCTGCAGCACGTTCTCCGACTCGGGGATCGAACCCTTCGGCACGGTGGTGTAGACACCGTCCTCGTGCTTGAGGGCGAGCCGGCCCTTCTTCGACACCTTGAACGCCGCACCCGTCGGGGACTTGGCGATATCGCGCCACTCCCCGTCCACCCGGACCGCCGAGGCCTTCTGGCCGAAGTTGTTGGTGTCGCGGTTCCAGTGCTGCAGCAACCCGCCGCCCATGCCGAAGATCGCGTTCTCGGCGGAGAACCCACGCCGCTCGAGCTCCATGTAGACCTGCGGGAGCGAATGGAAGTTCACCCCGTCGCCCTGCACCACCCGGATGAACGGCGGGAGGACCTTGAACCCCTTGGAGTTCACGGTGTAGCCGAAGCTGTCCATCAGCCAACCGGTGGTGTCCGCGGTGACCTCGACGATGTCCCCGGAGTCGGGGCGGATCCCGACCAGACCGGGGAAGTTCCGGATCTGGTCCTTGAGCTCGACACCGATGATGTTCTTGACGCAGTGCTCGTGGTCGTAGGTGTCGGTGAGCAGCAGCGCGCAGCCCTCGGGCGCGTAGACGTCCAGCATGTTGCGCAGCGCGTCGGCCTCGTGCTCGCGACCCCAGGCGCAGAACCCGGCGTGCTCGGAGTTCGGTCCGGAGTTCGACACCTTGCCCGCGTTGTAGAAACGCTTCGCGGCCAGGATGCCGGGCACCGTGTCCGACTGGTCGAAGTTCACCAGGTGCGCGAGCCCGCCCAGCGCGGCGGACTGCTGGGAGCTGACGCCCCGGGCACCGTAGTCGTGCAGCATGTTCCGCAGTCCCGCCGAGGAGTCGGCGGTGCGCTCCAGCGCTTCCTTGATCACCATCTTGGACAGCCAGCTGACCGTCCCGATGGTGCTCGGGTACCAGACGGCACGCAGCAGCGCGGTCTCGAAGAAGCTGGTGACCCAGAAGTACTTCGGGTCGGTGTTGATGAGCTGGACCAGCACGTTGCGCGTGGGGAGCACGGTGCCCTCGGGGACCGCCTCGATCTCGACGGGCAGGTAGCCGCCGTGGTCGTTGAGGATGCCCAGCCAGTTCTCCCGGTTGAAGTGCATGCCCTGCTCGCGGACCACGAACTCGGCCTCGTCGATGTCCTCCAGCGTGATCGGCTTCATCAGCTTCTCGCGCAGGTAGACCTGGAGACCGACGAACATCGTGACCGGGAACAGCCCGCCGCGGGACTCGATGTAGCTGGACACGTACTCCGTGCCCTTCGGGTACAGCGGGTAGTGACAGTGCTTGTAGTTGTCCGTGTCGATGATCAGGTTGTCGAGGTACCCCATCGATCCGCCTTTACGAGAGTCGTTTCTACCAGTGGCCTTCGTGCACGTTTCGGACTGGTCTCACCCCGCCCGGCCGTCGACGCCGCTCAGCGTCAGCGCCCCGTTCACGTCCGCAGAGTGTGTCCCACCGGGTCGACCGAAGCCAGAGACTACCGCGGATTGAACACGATCGTAACGTTTCTATCCCGGACGAAACATGCGCGACCTGCGGCGATTCCGGACATCCCGGACGCGTCTGCGCCCTCGGCACGACCCGGGCCGCGCCGTACGTCGACCCGGCCGGACCAGCGCGGACCCAGACCTCCCGACCACCGGCCCGACCGGCCCCGAGGCGGAGCCGGACCTCGACCGGGCCGACCTCGGGCGAGATCATGGAATCGATTCATGTCGCGGGCCCAGGTTCCCGGTCCGGACCCCGGGACCCGGGAGACGACGAGGCCCCCCTGCGGTCGAGGTGCGACTGCAGGGGGGGCCTCGTCTCGGACGTCGCTGAGGTCGCCGAGGTCGCTGAGGTCTCGGACGTCTCTCCCGAGCGACCGGCTCGGGTCGGTCAGACCCCGATCGCTCCGTGCAGGTTCCGGATCGACACGACCGCGGGGCGCGGCTGGGACGCTCCGCCGTCCGGCCAGTGCGACGCGGGCCGCTCCGGTGAGGCGTCGTCGAGATCGCCCGGGTGCTGCACCGACACCAGCACGAAGTCCTCGGTGACCACCGGGCCGCAGCACTCGGATCCCACCGGCACACTGGCGAACAACCGGGTCGACCCGCGCGCCGGCCCCTCCAGGACGACACCGTAGAGCCCGTCGTTGATCTCCAGCGCCTGGCTGGAGTCGGTGGCGATCCAGAGGTTGCCGTGCCGGTCGAAGGCCACGTTGTCCGGCGAGGTGATCGGGCTGACCTGCGACTTGTCGACACCGCCGAACCAGGTCGACGGGTCCTCCGGATCACCGCAGACCAGCAGGATGTTCCAGCCGAACGTCGTCGCCGCCGGGTCGTCGCCCTGCTCGGTCAGCTCGATCACGTGCCCGTGCTGGTTGGCGTGCCGCGGGTTCGCCTCGTCGGCGCCCGCCTCGCCCGCCTTGCCGCGGTCGGAGTTGTTGGTGCAGGCGATGTACACCTTGCCGGTGCGCGGGTTCGGCTCGACGTCCTCGGGGCGGTCCATCTTGGTCGCACCGGCCCGGTCGGCGGCGAGCCGGGTGAAGACGAAGACGTCGGCCACGCTCATCCCGGCCACGTAGGACCTCGTGGTGGACGCCAGCGGGGTCCACGTCCCGCCCCCGTCGAAGGCACCGTCGCCCGGGAGCGCACCGTCACCGGTGATCTCGGCGGCCGGGCTGTTCCCGGTGAAGGTCGCGACGTAGAGCGTGCCGGAGGCGAGCAGGCCCGCGTTGTGCTCGCGGTCCGCCCGGCTGTTGCCCTTGCGCATCCGCTTGTCGGACACGAACTTGTACACGTAGTCGAAGCGCTCGTCGTCTCCCATGTAGACGACCGGGCGTCCGTCGCGGGTGAGCGCGACGGTGGCCCCCTCGTGCTTGAACCGGCCGAGCGCGGTGTGCTTGACCGGTGTCGACGACGGATCGTGCGGGTCGATCTCCACGATCCAGCCGAACCGGTTCTCCTCGTTCGGCTCCTGGGCGAGGTCCCAGCGCGGATCGACCCGCTCCCAGCCGCGACCGGAGGGGCCTTCGCTGATGCCGTAGCGCTCGGCACGCGGGTCGGTCACCGGGCCGGAGGCGAAGTAGCCGTCGAAGTTCTCCTCCGCCGTCAGGAAGGTGCCCCACGGTGTGGTGCCGCCCGCGCAGTTGCCGACCATGCCCAGAACGGTGCGACCGGACGGATCGGCCTTGGTCCGCAACGCCTCGGCCCCGGCCGCCGGACCGTCGAACACCATCGGGGTGTCGGCGGTGATCCGCCGGTTGAGCCGGCCCGCCCGGTCGTGACGCAGCTCGCCGGTCCGCCGGTCGCGGACGACCTCGACGACCGCGCCGCCGTGCGCGGCGATCCCGATCCGGATCTGCTCGTCGGTGGGGTTCCACGGTTCGTAGCCACGGAACATCAGCGGTTCGATGGTGTACTCGTGGTTGGAGTACATGACGTGCCGCTTCCCGGCGCCGTCGAGCGGCAGGATCCCGCAGAAGTCGTTGTTGTAGCCGAACTGCCGGGCCTGCGCGGACGCGCTCTGGTTCTCGAAGTCGAACTCGGGGGCGTCCGGGAAGAGCGGGTCACCCCAGCGGACGACGACGTTGCTCGCGTACCCGGGCGGGATCCGGACGGCGTCGTCGAGGTTCGGGGCGACGGTCTCGTAGCGCAGCCCGCGGGGCGGCTGCCCCGCGCCGTGCCCGTTGCCGTGAGCCGCCGGAGCCGCACCGGCGACCCCGGTTCCGGTACCGGCACCGGTCGTGGCGAGCCCGGCCCCGGTGGCCAGTCCGAGCACCGCGCCCGCCCGGAGCACGCCCCGGCGGTCCAGCACGGTCCGCATGACGTCACCGAAGTACCCGTTCGACGACCTGTTCGGCTCCGGCCGGGAGCAGGCGTCGCCGCAGCGGTAGCGGCAGGTCAGGCCCTGGCGTCCGAGCGGGAGCAGGCGCAGGCGCGACTTCTGGCCTGGCTCTTCGGGATCCGGGCAGCACTGAGCCACGGTCGTCCTCCTGGAATGTGGTGGGGATGGACGATCTCGGGTTGCAACCGTCCGGTGCCCGCATCACAGCAGGCGAATCCACCTGATGGGTGATCCAGAAGTGGCCAACGGGTGAACGCGACCGCGGAACGGCGTGGTGTCCGCCACGACGAACCGGGCCGGGGCGGGATCGATCCGCACACCCCGGCCCGGGAGCCCGGTACTCAGACGATGCCCTGGCGGGCCGCCGTGTAGACGATCTCGGTGCGCCGCCGCACCTCCAGCTTGTCGCGCAGGTTCCGGACGTGGAACTTCACGGTCGCCTCGGAGATCCGCAGCCGGGCGCCGATCTCGCGGTTGCTCATGCCGACCGCGAGCAACCGCAGGACCTGGTTCTCCCGGTCGGTGAGCAGCGCGGTCCGGCAGAGGTCGGGGCCGGAGTCCTGGGTGTTCTCGCGCAGCACCTGCAGCGGCCCGGCACTGCCGGTCCCGGGATCGAAGACCCCCTCGCCACGCAGCACCGCCCGCACCGCCCGCACGATCTCCACCGTGTCGGCGCCCTTGCGCAGGTAGCCGTGCACGCCGAGGCGAACGGTGCGCATCATCGAGTCACGGTCCCGGCAGCCGGTGAGCACCAGGACCCGCGCACCACGACAGCGCTCCAGCAGGGCGCGCACCAGGTCCAGGCCCGGACGCTCGTCCCGGCCGAACTCGATGTCGACGATGATCACGTCCGGGCGGGAGCGCTCGGCCGCCAGCAGGGCGTCGCGCGGGGAGGACCCCTCACCGGCGGGAGCGAGATCGGGCTCGGCGGTGAGCAACGCACGCAGACCGTGCCGGACGATCGGCTCGGAGTCGATGACCAGGACCCGGGCCGCCCGCCGGACCACATCGGCGGAGTCGCCACCGCGAACCTGCACGTCGGTGGCTCCACGAACGGCTTCGAGCGTCATCGCTGTCCTCCGGTGCGTCCTCACCGGGCCGCCTCCGTGACGACCCGGCCGACACCGTAGGTCGGGTTACGTTGCCCGCGCGTTGCGCGCGCACGGACACGGCGGCAACAACCGTCTGAGCAGGCAGGTCTGCGCCCCGGTGTCTGCGGGTATGCTCCCGGTCCAGGAACGGCGAACCCACGGTGGCGGTGTCGCGACGGAGCGGAACCGCAAGGCGAGGAGCCCGCATGGCGCCCTCGGCTGGAACGGGGAGGCGACATGCTCGACGCGGACGGCGGATCGGCCGCCGACGAGCTCGTCGCGGACGCGCACCGGCTGCGCCGGATCTACGAGGACGGGCTCGGCACCGGAGGAGCCGGTGGCGCCCCGCGACCGGTGGTGTCCGACTCGTGGCAACGCAGTCTCGCCGCCCGGGTTGACCCGGAGCGCCGGCTGCCCCCGTTGGTGTTCCGGGCCGACGAGCTGCGCGAGGTCCGGGAGAACCATCCGCTGCACGCGGTCATGCCGCTGCTGCGCAACACCCTGGTGAGCATCGCCGACGAGGCGATGCACGTCATGCTGGTGACCGACGCCGACGGCCACGTCCTCTGGCGGGACGGCGCGCACGGCCTGATGCATTCCGCCGACGACGTCGGGCTCTGCGAGGGCACCCGCTGGACCGAGGACGCGATCGGGACCAACGCGATGGGCACCGCGCTCGCTCTGGACCAGCCGGTCCGCATCCACTCCGCCGAGCACCTGGTGCGCACCTACCACGACTGGACGTGCGTCGCCGCGCCCGTGCACGACCCGGACACCGGTGACACCATCGGCGCGATCGACATCTCCGGGCCGCTGCACACCGTGCATCCCGCTCTGGTCCAGCTGGTCACCACGACCGCGCATCTCGCCGAGAACCAGCTCCGGGTGCGGCTCGCGATCGCCGACGAGCGGTTGCGGGTGAAGAACATGCCGCACCTGTCCGCGTTGCGCGGTGCGGAGGGGGCGCTGCTGTCCCCGACCGGGCGGGTGATCGCGAGCGAGCCCTACGGCCGGTTCCCGGAGCGGGTCCGGGTCGAGCAGGGCGCCGACCGGGTCCGGCTCGGCGACGGCCGCGAGATGGCCGTCGAGCAGCTGTCCGAGGGTTATCTGCTGATGCCGCCGGCACGTCGCCGCCGGGCGCCACGGGCAACCGGGTCCTCGCTCGCCCTGCGGTTCACCGGTGGGGCGGGGCCGCGGATCACCCTCGACGGGGTGGACTCCGCAGCGACCCTGCGCCCGGCCGAGATCCTCACCGCGCTGGCCCTGCACCCCGACGGGCTGTCCGGCGAGCAGCTGACGCTGATGCTCTACGGCGACGACGGCAACCCGACGACCGTGCGCGGTGAGATCCACCGGCTGCGCAGCTCGCTGGGAGCCGACCTGCTGCTGACCCGGCCCTACCGGCTGGCGACCGAGCCGGAGGCCGACTTCCTGCGGATGCGCGACGCCCTGCGCGAGGGTCGCGTCGCGGATGCACTCGACGCCTGCCACGGGGAGTTGCTGCCCCGCTCGGACGCCCCGGCGGTGCGCGAGCTGCGTGACGAGCTGGTCGCCGGCCTGCGGCACGCGATCCTCGCGACCGACGATCCCGATCTGCTGCACCGCTTCACCGGGCACCCGCTCGGCGGGGACGACCTGCAGGTGCACGAGCGCCTGCTGGAGCTTCTCGACCGCGACGACCCGCGGCGACCCGCCGTCGTGGCCCGCGCGGAGCGGCTGCTCACCTGATCCGGAGGGCCGGCCGGTCGAGGACACGACCGGCGCGGCGCTCAGGGTCGCGCGGCCAGCGGGCTGTCCGGCTCGGGTTCCAGCTCGCCCGCCCGCCAGAGTGCGGCGTAGCGACCGCCCGACCGGAGCAGCTCGTCGTGCGTGCCCTGCTCGGCGATCCGGCCGCCCGCCAGCACCACGATCCGGTCCGCACGGCGGGCGGTCTGGAGCCGGTGGGCCACCACGAACGCCGTGCGGCGCGACGACACCCGTTCCCCGGCGACCAGCACCGTCGCCTCGGTGGCCGGGTCCAGTGCCGCCGTCGCCTCGTCGAAGATCAGCACGTCCGGGTCGACCAGCTCCGCCCGCGCCAGCGCCACCAGCTGCCGCTGCCCGGCCGACAGCCCCTGTCCGCGCTCCCCGACCGGGGTGCGGAAGCCCGACGGCAGCGACCGCACCAGGTCGAGCGCACCGACCGCGCGGGCCGCCGCCTCGATCTGCTCGGGCGAGGCGTCCGGCCGCCCGTACGCGATGTTGGAGGCCACGTCACCGGTGAACAGGTGGGCCTCCTGCGGGACGACGCCGAGCCGGGACCGGTACCCGGCCAGCGGGTACCGGCGGACGTCGACGCCGTCGACCCGGACCTGCCCCTCGACGGTGTCGTAGAAGCGGGCCACCAGTTTGATCAGTGTGGACTTGCCCGCTCCCGTCGCCCCGACCAGCGCCACCGTCTCCCCGGGCGCGACCCGCAGCGACACGTCCTCCAGGGCGGGCCGGTCCACCCCGGCGTAGCGGAACGTGACGTGCTCCAGCTCGACCTCGCCGCGTAGCCGCTCCGGGACCGCGACCGGTTCCGGGTCGCCGTCGGTGCCCGCCCGGTCGGGCACCGAGGTCGGGGTGCGCAGCAGCTCGGCGATCCGGTTCAGGCCGACCCGGGCCTGCTGGTAACCGTCGAACACCTGGGAGAGCTGCTGGACGGGGCCGAAGAACAGCGTCAGGTACAGCAGGAAGGCGACGAGCACACCGGGCGTCATCTCACCGGACACGATCCGGGCGCCACCGACACCGAGCACGACCGCGGTCGCGACGTCGGAGAGCAGCGCGACGAACGGGAAGTAGGTGGCGATGTAGCGCTGGGCCCGCAGCCGCGACCGGCGGTAGGCGTCGGACCGCTCACCGAACAGGTCGTAGCTGAACTCCTCGCGCACGTAGGCCTGCGCGATCCGGACGCCGGTGACGTTCTCCTGCAGGTCGGCGTTGACGACGCTGACCCGTTCCCTGGCCTCGGCGTAGGCCCGCGAGGAGAAGCGGCGGAACACCACGGTGCCGACCAGCAGCAGGGGCAGCAGCCAGCCCAGCGCGTAGAGCGCCAGCTCCGCGTCGGTCACCACCAGCGCCACCGCGACGCCGACGATCGTCAACAGGCTGACCACCGCCTGCGCCAGGCCGGTCTGCAGGAACGTCGACAGCGCGTCGACATCGGTGGTCATCCGGGTCATGATCCGGCCGGAGAGCTCGCGCTCGTAGTAGTCGAGACCGAGCCGCTGCAGGTGCGCGTAGCTGCGGATGCGCAGCAGGTAGAGCAGGCTCTCCCCGGCCCGGGCGGTGACCAGTGTCTGGAACCCGACGACGACCGCGTCCAGCGCGACGATCAGCAGCCCGGCGAGCGCCGCGAGGACCAGCACCCGGGTGGCGCCCTCGACGATGCCGGAGTCGACGGCGACCCGGGCCAGGCTGGGCAGGGCGAGGGTGGCCAGCGCGTCCGCCGCCATCAGCGCGATGCCCAGCACGAGCAGCGGCCGCACCGGCCGCAGCAGCGAGGACAACCGGAACTCCGGGTCGGGGGCGGTCGGGTCGCCGCCGCCGCGCAGCCGCGGTGACTCGGTGGGCGGGGGCAGCTTCGCGACGGCATCGAGCAGCTCCGGCGTGGCGCTGATCGAACCCGCCCATCCGGCCGCGTCACCGCCCGCCTCGCGGCCGAGTGCGCGGTCCGGATCGGCCGCCGCCGGTTCCACCACCGGCCAGAGGCCCGGCGTGGCGGCAGTGACGGCCACCCCGGCGTCCGGCGAGTCGGCGGCGGCGACCGGCGGGGCACCGGCCGGCACGGCGTCCCCCGCCGCCGCGCCGTCACCCGGGCCGGACCCGCGCCGCCCGGCGCCACCCAGCTCGTCGACCGACCCGGTGGCCAGCAGCTCGCGGAAGAGCGGACATCGGCCGCGCAGCTCGTCCTCGGTGCCGATGTCGACCACGCGGCCGCGGTCGAGCACGGCGATCCGGTCGGCCAGGGCGAGCGTGGACCGGCGGTGCGCCACGAGCAGCGTGGTGCGCTGCGCGGTCAGCTCGTGCAGCGTCTCGTGGATCGCGGCCTCGGTCGCCGTGTCCACCGCGGAGGTCGCGTCGTCCAGCACGAGCACCCGGGGCTTCGACAGCATCGCCCGGGCCAGCGCGATCCGCTGCCGCTGGCCACCGGAGAGGGTGAGCCCGCGCTCGCCGACCTCGGTGTCGTAGCCGTCGGGCAGGTCCTCGACGAACGCGGCGACCTGTGCCGCCTCGGCGGCGGCCCGGATCTCGTGCTCACCCGCGTCGGGCCTGCCGTAGGCGATGTTGTTGCGGATCGTGTCGGAGAAGAGGAACGCCTCCTCGAAGACGACCCCCAGCTCGGCACGCAGATCGTGCAACCGCAGGTCCCGCAGGTCGACCCCGCCGATCCGCAGCGCACCGGCCTGCGGATCGTAGAAGCGCGGCAGCAGCAGCGCGACCGTCGACTTGCCCGATCCGGACGGCCCGACCAGGGCGAGGGTCTCCCCCGGCTCGACCCGCAACGACAGCTCGTCGAGCACCGGGTGGGGTGCGGCGTGCCCGTCCGGCCCGGATCCGGCCGGCTCGTAACCGAACCGCACGGCGTCGAGCTCCACACCGAGCGGTCCGGCGGGCAGCTCGCGGGGCTCGGCCGGATCGACGATCTCGGGCTCGGCGTCGATGATCTCGTAGACCCGCTCGGCCGCGGCCCGGGTCAGCTGAGCGGTCACGACCAGCGCGCCGATCAGCCGGGCCGGCCCGACCAGCATCCCGACGTAGGCGGTGAAGGCCAGGAAGGTGCCGAGATCGATCGAGCCCTGCGCGGCCATGTACCCGCCGACGCCGATCACCGCGACCTGGCCGAGACCGGGCAGCGCCAGCAGGACCGGATTGAGCCGGGCGGTCAGTCCCGCGGCGCGCAGCCGCTCGCCGTAGAGCCGGTGCGCCCGCCGCTCCAGCTCCGCGGTCTCCCTGGCCTCCTGGCCGAAGCCCTTGACCACCCGGACACCGGTGACGGTCTCCTCGACCTGCTGGGCGATCTCGGCGGCCCGCTGCTGCGCCGACCAGGTCGCCGGGAACAGGGCCCGGCGGATCCGGTTGGTCGCCAGGAACGCCACCGGCAGCAGGACCAGTGCGATCACCGTGAGCAGCGGGGAGAGCCACAGCATCGCCGAGACCGCGACGACGACCAGCACCACGGTGCCCGCCGAGAGCGGAACCATCGACAGGAAGCCCTGCACGAGCTGCAGGTCGGAGATCGACCTCGAGGCGACCTGCCCGGTGCGCAACCGGTCCTGCCGGACCCCGTCCATCCGCTGGACCGCGGCGAACACCGCGCGCCGCAGGTCGTGCTGCACGTTCAGCGCCATCTTGCCGCCGAGGTAGCGGCGCACGAACGCCCCCGCGAACTTCACGACACCCAGCACCAGCAGCGCGAGCACGGCCGGCATCAGCGCTCCGGTGTCGCCGGCGACGACGCCGTTGACCCCTTCCCTGATCACCAGCGGCCCGACCGCCTCCAGCCCGACCCCGGCCATCGACGCGGCCAGCGCGCCGAGCGTGACGCGACGGTGCCGCAGGCAGGCACCGGTGAGGCGGCGGATCCAGCCCGGGCGGGCCGGGCCGTCGTGGTGGGGGCGGGACACGTGGATCAGGCTATGCCCGCCCCCTGACAGATCGGCGCCCGGTGCTCGGCCGGGTGCCGGGTCAGGTGCCGGGTCAGGTGATGTCCCGCCGCCCGCCGACGACGACCGCGAGGGCGAGCGCGGCGGCGGTCCAGGCGAACAGCACCAGCAGCGCGACCCAGCCCGGCGGCGGGGCGCTGACCCCGGCGAGGAACTCGAGCACCAACCGCGCGTCGGCACCCGCACCGGCGGCCCGCACCGGCGCCTCGTAGAGCGCCACGTCACTCGCGTTGCCGGGCAGGAACGAGGTCAGCCGGGCGAACACCGACGGGTCCCCGAACGACGACTCCCCGGAGCGCAGTGCCCCGGCGAGGAGGTTCTCACCGATCAGCAGGTAGCCGACGGTGAGCGCGACGGCGCCCGCCTGGTTGGGCACCAGCGTCCCCACCGCCACCCCGAAGCCGCCCCACAGGGCGCAGACGAGCACCCCGACCGCACCGAGGCCGGCCAGCTGGCCCCACCCCGGGAGCTGCTGGCCGCCGAGCACCATGCCGCCGAGCAGCGGACCGAGCAGCGCGACGAGCAGCCCGTAGGCCCCGGCGACGACGCCGCCGACCACCACCTTCGCGGCCAGCACCTGGGTCCGTGTGCCGGTCAGGTAGGCGAGGGTGATCGTGCGGTGCCGGAACTCACCGGCGGCGAGCAGCGCACCGAAGGCTGCGCCGACGACGGCGGTCATGCTCAGCGTCGAGGCCATCCCGGCGAGCAGCAGGATGGACGAGGTCTCGGTCGCCGCCGGCACGAGCAGGGTGATCAGGCTGCCGAACAGGCTCATCGCCAGCGCGAGCAGCACCACCGGGACCAGCATCAGCCACCACAGCTTCACCGACAGCGTCCGGCGGATCTCCGCGTGCAGCACCGCGGCCCAGCGGTGCGGGGCGCCGACGGTCATCCGATCTCCTCCCCGGCGAGCAACCGCTGGAACATCTGCTCCAGGCCGGGTCGCTCCTCGGTCATCCCGTGCACGGCGACGCCGGCGGCGAGTGCGAGGTCACCGACGCGGACCGCGTCGGCACCGGCGACGGCCAGCCACCCCGCGTCGATCTTGTCGACCTCGGTGATCCCGTTCGCGACGAGCGCCTCGGCCAGCCGGGCCGGGTCGGCCGCGCGGACCAGCACCCGCCCTCGGTGCCCCGAGCGCAGTTCGGCGACCTCGCCGTCGAACCGGCAACGGCCACGGTCGATGACGACCAGCCGGCGGGCGGTCAGCTCCATCTCGGCGAGCTGGTGCGACGAGACCAGCACGCTCCGCCCGGACGCCGCGAAGGCGTTCAGGAACGACCGCAGCCAGGCGATGCCGTCCGGATCGAGCCCGTTGCCCGGCTCGTCGAGGACCAGGATCCGGGGGTCGCCCAGCAGCGCGGCGGCGAGCCCGAGCCGCTGGTTCATCCCCAGCGAGAACCGGCCGGCCGCGCGATCGGCCGCGGTGTCCAGGCCGACCAGCGCGAGCACCTCCTCGACCCGGGTGTCGGGGACACCGATCGCCGCCGCGGCCGCCAGCAGGTGGGCCCGGGCGGTGCGTCCCGGGTGCGCCCCCTGTGCCTCCAGGACGGCACCGACCACCCGGGCGGGGGACTCCAACGCGCCGTAGGGGACGCCGTCGACCAGCGCCCGGCCAGCGGTCGGCCGGACCAGGCCCAGGATCATCCGCAACGTCGTCGTCTTGCCGGAGCCGTTCGGGCCGAGGAACCCGGTCACCGCTCCCGGCTCGACGGTGAAGCTCAGGTCGCGCACGGCCTCCACCGGCCCGAACCTCTTCCCGAGGCCCTCCACGGTGATCCGCCCGGGTCCGGCCGGCGCCCTCTCCTGCACTCCAGGCCCTTCCGCCGCTCTCCGCCGGCACCGGGCCGCGCCCGGACACCGCGTGCGGGCCCATCCTGACCCAGCGGCGTCGACCCGTCCGAGCCGGGGCGCGCCGAGTTGTCCACAGGCCCGCGGACGCCCCTGGTGTGAGACGGACGGAACGGACAGGATGGCCTTCGTCACACGCACGACCGGATCGCAAGGGAGCAACTCCGTGATCGACGCGAACAGCACCGTCTCGTCCCTGCTGCAGCGGCACGCCTCCGAACGGCCGGACGACGAGGCCGTGCGGTTCGGTGCGGTCGTCCGCAGCTGGGCCGAGCTCGACGAGCGGGTCCGGCGGCTGGCGACGGCACTGCGGGCGGAGGGGATCGGCCCGGGCGACCGGATCGCGGTCCTCGATCTCAACCACCCGTCCTGCCTGGAGCTCTCGCTCGCCTGCGCCCGGATCGGCGCGGCCAACGCGGTGGTCAACTTCCGGCTGGCGCCGCCGGAGATCCTCTACGTGATCAACGATGCGCAGGCGAAGCTGCTGGTCGTCGGCCCCGAGTTCGCCGGGGCCGCCGCCGGGCTGCGGGACAAGATGGACACGGTGCGGCGGGTGCTCCCGGTGGGGGGCGAGGGCGACGAGTACGAGGCGTTCCTGACCGCCCACGAGCCGGACACCGAGATCTACGACGCCGCACCCGACGACTGTTTCGTCCAGCTCTACACCTCGGGGACGACGGGTTTCCCGAAGGGCGCGATGCTCACCCATGCCGGGATGCTGGCGCACGCCGCGCACGTGGCCGCCGACTTCGAGCTGGGCCCGGAGGACGTGGTGCAGGTGGCGATGCCGCTGTTCCACGTCGGCGGGACGAGCTACGCCTTCCTCGCGCTGGCCCAGGGCGCCCGGATCGTCATGGCCCGCACCCCGGACCCGGTGGCGCTGCTCGACATGGTGGTGGAGCAGGGCATCACGCACACCTTCTGGGTGCCGGCACTGATGGGCGCGATGACACAGGTTCCGGGCGCGGGCGACCGCGCCTACCCGTCCCTGCGGGCGATCTCCTACGGCGCCTCCCCGATGCCGCTGCCCGTGCTGCGGGCCTCGCTGGAGCTGTTCGGGCCGAGACTGCACCAGGTGTACGGGATGACCGAGGCGTGCGGGGTGGTCACCTCACTCGGGCCGGAGGATCATGCCGACCCGGCCGTGGCACACCGGCTGATCTCCGCGGGGACACCGATCACCGGGGTGACGATCGAGGTCCGGGATCCGGCGACCGGCGAGCGCCTCGGCGTCGACGAGCCCGGTGAGATCTGGGTCCGGACCGATCAGCTGATGAGCGGGTACTGGCAGAAGCCCGAGGCGACCGCGGCCGCGATCACCCCCGACGGCTGGCTCCGCTCCGGTGACGGCGGGCACGTCGACGCCGACGGCTACGTCTACATCACCGACCGGATCAAGGACATGATCGTCTCGGGCGGGGAGAACGTGTACCCGGCCGAGGTCGAGCGGGTGCTGGCCGAACACCCCTCGGTCGGTGACGTCGCGGTCATCGGCGTCCCGGACGACCGCTGGGGCGAGGTCCCCAAGGCCTGTGTGGTCGCGGCCCCGGGAGCGGTCGTCGATCCGGAGGAGCTGATCGCCTACGCCCGCGGGCACCTGGCGTCGTTCAAGTGCCCGAAGACGGTCGACGTGCTGGACGAGTTGCCGCGCAACGCGACCGGCAAGATCCTCAAGAAGGAGCTGCGGGCGCCGCACTGGGTGGGCCGGGAGCGCAGCACCGTCTGAAAGTGAGACAGGTTCAAAACTTGACCTGTTCCAGAAAAGTCGGCAGGCTCGTGCCGTGTCGATCGCTTCGGACCACGAGGGCATGTTGCGCGAGGCCGCGCTGCGCGTGACACGCCCACGCCTGGCCGTGCTGCAGGCCGTGCACGACAACCCGCACGCGGACACCGACACGATCATCCGTGTCGTGCGGGGAGCACTCGGTGAGGTCTCGCACCAGGCCGTCTACGACGTCCTGCGGGCCCTCACCGGAGCCGGCCTGGTGCGGCGCATCCAGCCCTCGGGCTCCGTGGCGAGGTACGAGGCGCGGGTCGGAGACAACCACCACCACGTGGTCTGCCGGTCCTGCGGCGCGATCGCCGACGTCGACTGCGCCGTCGGACACACACCCTGCCTCATCGCGTCCGACGACAGCGGCTTCACGATCGACGAGGCCGAGGTCGTCTACTGGGGGCGCTGCCCCGACTGCTCAACCACCGATCCCGGAAGGACCCCCCGTGTCTGACGAGCACGCCACCGTCGAGAGCCAACTGAACCGCGAGCAGGACGGCGGTTGCCCGGTGGCCCACGGCCGCATGGGCCACCCCACCGAGGGCGGCAACGCCAACAGCAGCTGGTGGCCGAACCAGCTCAACCTGAAGATCCTGCGCAAGCACGCTCCCGCGTCGAACCCGATGGACCCCGACTTCGACTACGCGAAGGAGTTCCTCACCGTCGACCTCGACGAGCTGGCGCGCGACGTCGACGCCGTCATCACCACCTCGCAGGACTGGTGGCCCGCCGACCACGGCAGCTACGCCGGGTTCTTCATCCGGATGGCCTGGCACTCCGCGGGCACGTACCGCACCTTCGACGGCCGGGGCGGCGCCGGGGCCGGCATGCAGCGGTTCGCGCCGCTGAACAGCTGGCCCGACAACGGCAACCTGGACAAGGCCCGCCGGCTGCTGTGGCCGGTCAAGCAGAAGTGGGGCCGCAAGGTCTCCTGGGCCGACCTGATGGTGTTCGCGGGCAACCGGGCCCACGAGATCTCCGGCTTCCCGATGTTCGGCTTCGCCGGTGGCCGCGCCGACGTGTGGGAGCCCGACGAGGACGTCTACTGGGGCGCCGAGACCGAGTGGCTGGGCAACGACGCGCGCTACGGCGGCAACTCCGACATCACCAACCGTGAGCTGGAGAAGCCGCTCGGCGCCACGCACATGGGTCTGATCTACGTCAACCCGGAGGGCCCGGACGCCAGCGGCGACCCGATCGCCGCCGCCCGCGACATCCGCGAGACCTTCGGCCGGATGGCGATGAACGACGAGGAGACCGCAGCCCTCATCGTCGGTGGCCACACCCTCGGCAAGACCCACGGTGCCGCGAACCCGGACGAGAACGGCAACGTCGGTCCCGAGCCGGAGGCGGCCGACATCACCGAGCAGGGCCTGGGCTGGAAGCAGAACTACGGCAAGGGCAAGGGCCGCGACACCATCACCTCCGGCCTGGAGGTCATCTGGAGCCGGACCCCGAACCGGTGGAGCCACGACTACCTCAAGCACCTCTACGCCTACGAGTGGGAGCTGGAGCTCTCCCCGGCGGGCGCCAAGCAGTTCGTCGCCAAGGACGCCCCGGAGATCATCCCGGACCCGGAGCCCGGCTACCCGAACCGCAAGCCGCGGATGCTGGTCACCGACGTCGCGATGCGGGTCGACCCGATCTACGGCGAGATCACCCGGCGCTGGCTGGACAACCCCTCGGAGTTCGAGGACACCTACCGCCGCGCCTGGTACAAGCTGACCCACCGGGACATGGGTCCGCGTGAGCGCTACCTCGGTGCCTGGGTCCCGTCCGAGGAGCTGCTCTGGCAGGACCCGGTCCCCGCGGTGGACCACCCGCTGGTGGACGCCGACGACGTCGCCTCGATCAAGGCGAAGGTGCTGGAGTCCGGCCTGTCGGTGACCGACCTGGTCAAGACCGCGTGGGCCGCGGCCTCCTCGTTCCGCCAGACCGACAAGCGCGGTGGCGCGAACGGCGGCCGCATCCGGCTGGAGCCCCAGCTCCAGTGGGAGGTCAACGACCCGGACACGCTGCGGACGGTCATCTCGGCGCTGGAGTCCCTGCAGTCCGAGATCAACGACTCGCTGACCGGTGGCAAGAAGATCTCCTTCGCCGACCTGGTCGTGCTGGCCGGTGCCGCCGCCGTGGAGAAGGCCGCCAAGGACGGCGGGTACGACTTCACCGTGCCGTTCGCCCCGGGCCGGACCGACGCCACCCAGGAGCAGACCGACGTCGAGTCGTTCTCCTACCTGGAGCCCACCGCCGACGGGTTCCGCAACTACCGGGGCAAGGGCCACACCCTTCCCGCGGAGCACCTGCTGGTCGACCGGGCGAACCTGCTCGGCCTCTCCGCCCCGGAGATGACCGTGCTGGTCGGTGGCCTGCGGGTGCTGGGCGCCAACACCGGTGGCTCGACCGCCGGTGTGTTCACCGACCGCGTCGGCACGCTGAGCAACGACTTCTTCACCAACCTGCTCGCCATCGGGACCGAGTGGCGCTCCGTGGCCGGTGACGAGGACTCCTTCGAGGCCTTCGACGCCGCCACCGGTGCG
This sequence comes from Pseudonocardia sp. NPDC049635, assembly GCF_040659795.1. Taxonomy (NCBI): domain Bacteria; kingdom Bacillati; phylum Actinomycetota; class Actinomycetes; order Pseudonocardiales; family Pseudonocardiaceae; genus Pseudonocardia; species Pseudonocardia sp. NPDC049635. The sequence goes on along the minus strand of NZ_JBFAON010000002.1, from coordinate 332,620 downwards.
AAGAAGTGGACCGGCACCCGGGCCGACCTGGTGTTCGGTTCCAACTCCGAGCTGCGCGCGGTCGCCGAGGTCTACGCCAGCGCCGACGCGGGCGAGAAGTTCGTGAAGGACTTCATCGCCGCGTGGACCAAGGTGATGAACGCGGACCGGTACGACCTGCGCTGACCCCACCGGAGTACTGACACACCGCGGCACTGACACACCGCAGTACTGACGCACCACCACCACGGCATGACGCCCGGGCCCGCTCGATGCGGACCCGGGCGTCATCGCGTCCGGGGCGGACAGGGTGTCCGGGCGTCGGCAGGGCCCGGCTCAGACCTGCGCGGGTGTGCGCACCGGCAGCTTCTTGACCTCCGGGAGGGCCTCCCGGGCGAAGAGGCGGAGGCTGCGCTCCGCCTGCTCCGCCGTCATCGACCCGAACTTGAAGACGCACACGAACTCCGACGGCATCAGCAGGTCGTTGATGCGGCGGATCTTGTCGACGCACTCCTCCGGGGTGCCGAACACGTGCTCGTTCATCAGCACCTTGCCGAAGTCGATGCCGTGCTCGTTCATCAGGTCCGAGTTCTGGGCGTAGTGCTCGTAACCGGGCAGCGAGTGGAAGTGGTCGCTCTTGAGCTCGTAGTGCCGTACCGCCGAGTCGCCGTACTCGAAGAAGAACCGGTCCGCGTCGGGATCGGTGCCTGCGGGCTTGTCCGAGCAGTACACCCACACCACGATCTTGGGCCGCGCGGGTGCGTACCCGGCCTCGGCCCGCAGCCGGTCGTACTGCTCGAGCTCGGGCACGTACTCGTTCAACGGCTTCTGCGGGATGACGAAGGGCTTGAGCCCGGTCTGCGCGGCCACCGGGAGCGACTGCGGGGACCCCCACGCCATGTGCACGTCGTCCAGGACGTCCGCCGACGCGGGGCGCGGCCGCAGGCTCGTCTCCGGGATCTGGTTGTGCCGGCCGGAGAACGAGAACGTCGGCTGGGAGATGGCCCGCCGGATGATCTCCATCGACTCGGCGAACAGCTCCCGGGTCTTCGTCATGTCGACCTGCAGGCCCGCGTACTCGCGCCGCCCGATCCCGCGGCCGACGCCGAGGATCAGCTTGCGGTCACCGAGCAGGCTGGTGAGCATCCCGATGTCCTCGGCGACCCGCACCGGGTTGTGCCACGGGAGCACGACCACCATCGTCCCGAGATCGACGTTGCTGGTCGCGCCGGCGAAGTAGGTCAGCAGCTGCAACGGGTTGGGCACCATGGTGTACGGGGTGAAGTGGTGCTCCACGGTGAACAGCGAGTCGAAGCCCAGCTCGTCGGAGAGCAGGGCGATCCGGAGATCCTCCGCGAAGACCTCCTGGTCGTCCTTCGCCGGCACCGCGGGAACCGGTTCACCGCGTTCGGCGGCCTCGAAGCGGCTCCAGTCCGCATAGTTCTGCATGAAGATGCTGAGACCGACCCTCATCGGGGTCTCCCTTCCGTCGTCGTCGACCACGCACCGACCGTAGGAACCGCCGGACCGGTCGGGGCAGCCCCGAAAGTGCGGCACGCCGGATCCGTGCGGCCGGGTCACGGGATCAGCCCCGACCGGCGGGCCACCGCGAGCAACGCATGCCGGGAACGGGTCTCCGACTTGTTCATGGCGCTGCGCAGGTAGCTCTTGACCGTCTCCGGCGCGACCCCCATGAGCTGGGCGATCTCGCTGTTCTTGTAGCCGACCGCGACCAGCGCCACGGCGTCGAGCTCGCGCGCCGTCAGCGCGGGCGCCGACGGTGTCACCGGATGCGGGACGACGCTGCGGTGGAGTTCGTCGGCCAACCGGTTCAACCGTTCCCGCAGATCCGGATCGACACCGCTCACCACCCGGAGGACCGCGTAGACCCGCCTGGCCACCTCGATGTCGGCGGACGACAGCTCACCGTCGTCGGCACCGCTCACCCGATCAACCCCGACGAGCGGGCCCGGCTGACGGCGGCGAGCCGGGTGCTCACCCGCAACCGGCGCATCGCCGACCTCAGGTGGGCCTTGATCGAATCCGCGGACCCGCCCAACAGGTCGGCGATCATGTCGTTGCCGCAGCCCGCTGCGACCAGGGCGAGCACGTCGAGCTCCCGCGGGCTCAGCGCGGGACCGTCAGCGGGACCGGCCCCCGGCCGGTGCTCGGCGCACATCTGCTGCAGGAGTTCCCTCGTGGCGGCATCGGGGATCCGGTCGGCCAGGGATCCGACCTCCCTCAGCACCGCGCCCAGCGCACCGGGCCCGCTCCCGGCGACCGGCGCCGGGTCGCTCGACGGCCCGGCCGGCGGGAGGACCGTCGCGAGCCGTCGTGCGGCCGCGGTGAGCGCGTCCACCGCGGTGTCCCCCACCGGGCCCCGCTGGCGCATCGCCCCGTAGAGCACCGCCCGGACACCGCCCGGTGCGCCCTCACCGATGACCGGGACGGCCACCAGCGAGACCAACCCCTCCGTCCCGACCTGGTGGTCGTAGGCGTGGCTGATCACCGCCGAGAGCCGGTAGTCGGGCACGGACACGGGCCGGCCGGTCCCGATCGCGCGGCCGCCCAGCCCCTGGTCGCGGGCGACGAAGAGCCCGTCCAGCGAGCCGGACCGCATTCCTGCCGAGACGCTCAGCACGACCCCGCGCTCGTCGGCCGGGCCGCCGAACACGACCGGCAGCCCGGTCGCCCTCCGTACCTGTTGCAACGAGCGTTTCAGCAGTTCGCGGACCACCGCACCAGACATCGCCGCTCCACTCCATCGTGGCTGACATCACACTAGGTGAGTCACTGACACAGTGTCAATCGAGATGCTCCGCCGCTGGTCGGAGTGCACTTTCGGGGGTGCCGGTGGCCGATCCCCCGCTCCTATCGTCCAGTTCTCGCGTGCCACCGCCGCCGACGTCCACGACACCGCGGCGCCCCGACCGACCCCGTCCGCACCGGAGGCGACCATGTCCGACACACCGCAGATCCACGGCCGGGTCGAACCCGGTTTCGAGGCGCTCCGCGAGGTCTTCACAACCAACTTCACCGACCGCGGCGACATCGGTGCGTCCCTGGCGATCTACGTCGACGGTCGCCCGGTGATGGACCTCTGGGGCGGGCAGGCCGATCCCGGCACCGGACGGCCCTGGACGGAGGACACCGTCGCCCTCGTCTACTCCGCCACCAAGGGCGTCACCGCCACGCTGGTCAATCGCCTCGTCGAGCAGGGCACGCTGGATCTGCTGGCCCCGGTCGCCGACTACTGGCCGGACTTCGGCAAGGCGGGCAAGGAACACGTCACGGTGACCCAGCTGCTCAGCCACCAGGCCGGCCTACCGGTGCCGGCCGAGCCGCTGACCAGGCAGGAGCTGATCGACGGCACCCCCGTCCTCGACGTCCTCTGCCGGCAGTCCCCGCTGTGGGAGCCGGGGACCGCCCACGGCTACCACGCGCTCACCTTCGGCTGGCTGGTGGGAGAGCTGGTCCGGCGCGCCACCGGCAGCACCCTCGGCGCCCTCGTCCGGGAGCAGATCGCCGATCCGCTCGGGCTGAGCCTCTGGATCGGTCTGCCCCAGGACCGGAACTCCTCGGTCGCGCCGCTGATCAACGGCCGGCCGGACCCGGCGGCTCTGGACTCCATCACCGATCCCGAGGTCAAGCAGCTGGCGCTGCAGGTCGTCGCCGCCGTGTCCGATCCGGACTCGCTGCTCTCCCGCACGCTGTCGACCAACGGGGCGCTGCCCACCCCGGAGGCGTCCACCTGGAACGACGAGCGGATCTGGGCCGCGGAGCAGCCGGCCGCCAACGGCATCACCAACGCACGGGCGCTCGCCAGGATGTACGCGGCCTGCGTCGGCGAGGTGGACGGCGTCCGCCTGCTCTCCGAGGACGCCGTCTCCACCGCCCGCGCCGAGCAGGTGCAGGGCCCGGACGAGGTGACCATCGGGGAGAGCCGGTTCGGCATCGGCTACCAGCTGCCGACGCACGCCGCGCCGCTACTGGGCGAAGGATCGTTCGGGCACGCCGGGGCCGGTGGCGCGCTGGGATTCGGGAACGTGACCTCGCGCGTCGGGTTCGGCTACGTTCAGAACCAGCTGGGTGCGTCGTTGATCGGTGAACCGCGCACCGCCGCGCTGATCGACGCACTCGGCGGCGTCCTCGCCTGACCCCCCGCACCGCCGCCCGGCCGGGACGCCGGAGCGGGCCGCGGTCCTACACTCGGGCCATGGGAGGCGAGAGCCGCACGGCGTCACGTGACCGGCAACGTCCGTCCATCCGTGCCCGGCAGAAGGAGCAGACCCGGCGCCTGCTCGCCGATGCTGCGCTCGCCCTGTTCGCCGACAAGGGTTACGCCGCGACGACGATCGACGACATCACCTCGGCCGTCGGGGCGAGCAGGGCCACGTTCTACCTGCACTACGACGGCAAGATCCGGATCGTGGCGGAGGCCTACGAGTCCGTGATCATGCCGGAGACCGCGGCCTACTACCACCGGCTCGACGCGATCCACGGCGCGACCGAGCTGAGGGCGTGGCTCGACGACGCGCTCGGCTTCTTCGAGCGGCACCGGCTGCTGCTGCGGGTGGCGGAGGAGGCGGTCAGCGCCGAGCCCGGATTCGACCAGCTCGCCCCCGCCCGCCTGCTCGACCGGTGTGCGGAGTGCATGCCCCGCCACCTCGACCGGTGGGAGGGGGCCGACCGGGAGTCCGCGCGGTTGCGCATCGAACTGCTCATCCTGCAACTGAGCAGCTTCGCCCGGCTCTGGGTCGAGGGTCACTGGCCGGTCTCCCGCGAGCTCGCCCTGGACGTGCTGCACGACCTGTGGTCGCACGCCCTGCGCGACGTGCGCTGACAGGTCGCCCGCTCAACCGGGTCCCGCGAGCTCTGCCGCCAGCCGTGCCGGCTCGGAGAACATCGGCCAGTGCCCCGTCGGCAGGGACACGAAGGACCACTCCGGGCCGCCCATCTCGGCGAAGCCGGGGACGCCGGCGTCGATCAGCGGGCGGACCTGTTCCGGGGTGAAGCTGCACGCCAGCACGGTCTTCGGCAGTGTCGGGTCCGGCGTCCCCCGCCCGACACCGGTGAGGACCGAACCGGCCGGCTCCACCAGCGACCGCGCGCGGATCTGCTCGAACATCGCCTCCGGGATGCCCTCGGTGCTGGTCCCGAGGCTCGCGAACTCCGCGCGGGTCGGCATCGGCTGCCCGGTGCCGTGCGCCTCGATCGCCGCCCGGGTCCGTTCCTGCTGGGCAGGCTCGCCGAACTCGATCTGGGCGACGCCGTCGGGCAGCGGCCCGGTGTCGACGAGGACCAACCGCGAGATCCGCTCCCGGGCCCGCTCGGCGGCCGCGACACAGACCGGGCCTGCGCCGCTGTGCCCGACGAGCACCACGGCCCCCGGTGTCGCCCGGAGCGCGGTGAGCACGTCCGAGACGTGCGACTCGGCGGTGTCCGCGGGGTCGTGCCCGAGCTCGACGGCGATCACCGCGTGACCGCGCGAACGCAGGTGGGCGGCCACCGCGTCCCACGCCCATGCGCCGAGCCAGAAACCGGGGACCAGAACGTATGTCGTCACGGCCCGGACACTGTCACCCGATGAGGACGGATCCGGTCCTCATCGACCGGGACGTTGCGGTGACCGTGCGGCCGCCAGCCGGGCGGCCTCGCGCTGGGACTCGGCCCGGGTGGCGCGTTCGCGGGCCAGCCACTCCGGCTGCTCCTGCTTCAGCTCGGTGATCTGCTCGGTGGTCAGCGGCTCGGTGATCCCGGCCCGGGCCAGCCCGGAGATCGAGACGCCGAGCCGGTCCGCGACGACCGGCCGCGGGTGCGGGCCGTCCCGGCGCAGTTCGCGCAGCCAGACGGGTGGGTCGGCCTGCAGGGCGTCGAGCTCGTCGCGGGAGACCACGCCGTCCCGGAACTCGGCGGGGGCGGCGTCGAGCAGCACCCCGAGCTTCTTCGCCGCCGTCGCGGGCTTCATCGTCTGGGTGGACCGCTGCCGCGTCATGTCCCCACCGTATCGAGGCCGGACCGGTGGATAGCCTGGGCAGGTGACCGGCCCGGGCGAACCCGCATCCTTCCGGCTCGGCTACGTCCCCGGCGTGACCCCCGGCAAGTGGGCGAGGGTCTGGGCCGAACGCCTCCCCGACGTCGCGCTGGAGCTGGTCACGGTGCCGGTCGCCGGCGCCGAGCAGGCCGTCCGGTCCGGTGCGGTGGACGCCGGCCTGGTCCGGCTGCCGATCGACCGGGACGGCCTGCACGCGATCCCGCTCTACACCGAGACGACCGTGGTCGTCGTCGGGAAGGACCACGCCGCCGCCGCGGTCGACGAACTCACCGTCGACGACCTGTCCGACGAGATCGTCCTCCGACCGCCCGACACCGCACTGGTCTGGGACGGCCCCGCCCCGGGCAGCGCCCCGGTGAGCGAGCCCGCCACGACGGCCCGGGCGGTCGAGCTGGTCGCGGCGGGCGTCGGCGTGCTGGTCGTCCCGCAGTCGCTGGCCCGGCTGCACCACCGCCGGGACCTCACCTACCGGCCGCTCGTCGGCGGGCCGGAGTCGAGCGTCGTGCTCACCTGGCCTGCCGCGGAGACCTCCGACCTGATGGAGCAGTTCATCGGGATCGTCCGCGGGCGCACGGTCAACAGCACCCGCACCCCCCGGCTCCGGGAGGGGCCGCCGGCCCCGTCCACCCCGAGGAACACCGCTCCGGCCCGCAGGGACGGCGCCCGGCGCCGCCCACCCCGCCGCGGCCGCCCCCGCTGCTGATCCGCGCGGGCACGACGACGGGGCCCCCGCACCGATCGGTGCGGGGGCCCCGTCGTGGGACGCGTGCGATCAGGCGGCCACGGCCTGCTTCTTCGAGGCCAGCCGCTCGAGGCGGCGGGTGGTGGGCCAGCGGACGTTGGTCGCCCAGCCGGCCTTCTCGAACCCGCGGATGACGAGCGCCGAGATGTCGATCTGACCCTTCTTCACACCGTGCCGGGCGCAGGTCGGGTCGGCGTGGTGCAGGTTGTGCCACGACTCGCCGAACGACAGCACCGCCAGCCACCAGACGTTGGCCGAACGGTCCCGGGAGGCGAAGGGACGCTCGCCCCAGATGTGACAGATCGAGTTGATCGACCAGGTGACGTGGTGCAGCAGCGCGACACGGACCAGGCCGGCCCAGAAGAACGCGGTGAAGGCGCCCCACCAGGACATCGTGATCAGCCCGCCGAGCAGGGCCGGGCCGAGCAGGCTGGCGACCACGATCAGCGGGAACGCCTTCTCGACGCGCATGATGTCGCGATCCTCGAGCAGGTCGGGTGCGAAGCGCTTCATGTTGGTGAGGTCGCGCTGGAAGATCCAACCCAGGTGCGAGTGCCAGAAGCCCTTGACCAGCGCCGTCGCGCCGGTGCCGTAGAGCCACGGCGAGTGCGGGTCGCCCTCCTTGTCGGAGAACGCGTGGTGCCGGCGGTGGTCACCGACCCAGTCGAGGACGCTGCCCTGCAGCGACAGGCTGCCCGCGATCGCCAGCGCGATCCGCAGCGGGCGCTTGGCCTTGAACGAGCCGTGCGTGAAGTAGCGGTGGTACCCGACGGTCACGCCGAGACCGCTGATCGCGTAGAAGACGACGAACAGTGCGACGTCGACCCAGCCCAGCCCCCAGCCCCAGGCCAGCGGGACGGCGGCGAACAGCGCCAGCGTCGGAACGATCACGAACACGCCCACCAGGAACGCCGCCCCGGCGGGGCGCCTGCCCTCGGTGATGGGGGCAGGTCCGCTGCTGCGGGTGCTGGTGTCCGGGGGTGCGGCCTCGAGCGTCATGGCTCCATGACACCCGCGACGCGGGGGTCCCGGCAGTGCGGCTAGCCCCCCTATCGGCCTTCGGGTTCCGCCCCCCAGGTACTTGACCCACGAGTAACTTAGGACTAACCACGTGCTGTGAAGCTCTCCACGATGCTGCCCTACGGCGACGACCCGATCCGCAACGCGGACGCGGTCACGGACATGGAACGGGCCGGCCTGGACGTCGTCTGGGCCGCCGAGGCGTACAGCTTCGACGCGGTCTCGCTGCTCGGCTACCTCGCGGCCCGGACCGAACGCGTCGAGATCGGTTCGGCGATCCTGCCGATCTACTCCCGCACCCCGGCCCTGACCGCGATGACGGCGGCCGGCCTGGACGCGCTCTCCGGCGGCCGGTTCAATCTCGGTCTCGGCGCGTCGGGCCCGCAGGTGATCGAGGGGTTCCACGGTGTTCCCTATGACAAGCCGGTCGCCCGCACCCGGGAGATCATCGAGATCTGCCGGCGGACCTGGCGCCGGGAACGGCTCACCAACGAGGGCATCTATCCGCTCCCCCTGCCCGAGGGGCAGGGAACCGGCCTCGGCAAGCCGCTCAAGCTGATCAACCACCCGAAGCGCGCGGACATCCCGATCTGGGTCGCCGCACTCGGGGACAAGAACCTGGAGATGACGGCCGAGCTCGCCCACGGTTGGCTGCCGCACGTCGTCCTGCCGGAGAAGATCCAGGAGGTGTTCGGCGACGCGCTCGCCGCGGGTTTCGCGAAGCGGGCCCCCGAGCTGGGCCCGCTGCAGATCACCGGTGGCGGCATCTGCGCGCTCGAGGAGGAGATGTTCGAGCCGGCCCGCCAGGCGGCCCGGGGCATGTACGCCCTCTACATCGGCGGGATGGGCGCCCGCGGCCGGAACTTCTACAACACCGTCTTCGCCCGGCAGGGCTACGCGGACGAGGCGAAGATCGTCCAGGACCTCTACCTCGACGGCAAGAAGGAGGAGGCGATGGCCGCCCTCCCCGACGAGTTCATCGACAAGGTCGCGCTGATCGGTCCGGAGGGCCACGTCCGCGAGCGAATCGCGGCCCTGCGCGAGAACGGCTTCACCCACCTGCACGTGAACCCGATGACCAGCGACCTGAACGGCACCTTCGAGAAGCTCAAGTCCTGGATCTCCTGATCCGCCCGTGCCGGGGGCGGCGCCCCGGATCCGCCCCCGCGCACGCTCCGGCCGCCCTGCTCCGTTCGGCCCAATTGCGGGGGTCGCGTCACGGCCCGTATCCGGACCGTAGAGAATGCGTGACGTCGTCCACGGTCGCCGCGCCCCGGGCAACCTCCCGGTCGCCGTGACCTCGGTGACATCGACCTCAGTGACATCACGAGGAGGAGCGCGACTTGCTGGAGCTGGCCATCCGGACCTCCGACGAGCCGATCTCCCCGGGGCAGTACCGCCACACCGCGACGCACGCCTGGTGGATGGGCACCTGGTTCGCCGACGACGAGCTGTGCGTGCACTACTCGGAGCACCTGCTGCAGCAGTGGACGCCGGTCGATCCGGACGCCGACTGGCTGCTCGACCGTGAGCTCACCGGACAGGTCCGGTGGCTGGCCGGCGACGGCGCGGCGGCCGTCGAGAGCGGGTTCCGGCTCGCCGACGCGTGGCCGACCGGGCGGTTCCGCGCCCGGCACGGCGACTTCTACGCCGAGCTGCACGGCCATCGGCCCGCCGCCCGAGCCGGTTCCTGGTCGAACCCGACCCCGGCGTTCCTCGCGACCCTGCCCCGTGACCCGGACGCGATGCTCCGGCGCCTGATCTCCGACAGCCCACCCGGACGCGGTTACACCGGGCCCTTCCCGAGCGCGGTCGACGCGCTGCGCACCTGCCGGGTCCCGGCGGAGCTGCGCTCGGTGATCTACACCGCACTGCGCACGCTCCCCGCCGTCGAACTCGGGGAGGCGGTGAGCCTCGACGGTGAACCGCACCCGGCGCTGGTGCACGACGACGGCCCGGTCCGCACCGAGCTGCTGATCTCCCCGGTCGACGGGCAGTACGCAGGTGAGCGCGACACGGTCCGCCGGGTGGCACGGGTCGGCCCGCCGGTCGGGACGGTCATCGCGGAGTCCGCCGTCCAGACCTCCGTGGTCGACGTGCTCGGGTCACCGCCCGGCTTCTGAATCGCGCCCTGGACCGGTTCCGCGAGCAGTGATCACAAAACGATCACGAAGTGCGACCCGGCGCACTGCCACAGCTCGTGTGAAGAGGACTAACCTGGTACCCGGTCGCGACAAATCGAGCAGCTAACAAGGCGGTTGACGCAGAGTGTCATCGAGCAGTACCTCCCATCCGGCGGGCGAATTCGGTCCCAACGAGTGGCTCGTCGAGGAGATGTACCAGCGCTTCCAGGAGGACCCGTCGGCCGTGGACCCGGCCTGGCACGAGTTCTTCGCCGACTACGGCAAGGACGGTGAGCAGCGCCCGGCGTCCGGTGAGTCCGCAGACGACGCCGACGAGAAGCGCAGCCCGTCCAACGGCTCCGCGCCGGCCGCGGGCCGCAGCGGGGTGACCCGCGGCTCCGCCACCGAGGACGACGAGGACGAGGACACCTCGTCCGCCCCCGCCCAGAAGGCCGTCGAGAACGGCTCCACCGCGACCGGGCGGGCCTCGCGCTCACGCGACGTCCCGCCCCCGGTCACGCCGAGGGCCGAGCCGCCGCCCGCCGAGGAGCAGCTGCGCACGGCGAGCTCGCCGTCGTCGAACGGGGCGACGAAGCCCGCGGCGGGCAGCAGCGGCTCGAAGGCCGCCAAGCCCGCTCAGGACGGGGGTGGCGCGACCACCACCCCGCTGCGTGGCGCCGCCAACGCCATCGCCAAGAACATGACCGCGTCGCTGCAACTGCCGACCGCGACGAGCGTCCGCGCGGTCCCGGCCAAGCTGCTGGCCGACAACCGCATCGTCATCAACAACCACCTCAAGCGGACCCGCGGCGGGAAGCTGTCGTTCACCCACCTGATCGGCTACGCGCTGGTCAAGGCGCTCGCCGACTTCCCGAACATGAACCGGCACTACGCCGAGACCGACGGCAAGCCGACCGTCGTCACGCCCGAGCACGTGAACCTCGGCCTGGCGATGGACATGCCCGGCAAGGACGGCAGCCGCTCGCTGATCGTGGTCTCGATCAAGGGCTGCGAGAACATGTCGTTCGCCCAGTTCTGGTCGGCCTACGAGAGCATGGTCCGCAAGGCCCGCGACGGGAAGCTGACCGCCGAGGACTTCTCCGGCACCACCATCAGCCTGACCAACCCGGGCACGCTCGGCACCAACCACTCGGTGCCGCGGCTGACCGTCGGCCAGGGCGCGATCATCGGTGTCGGCGCCATGGAGTACCCGGCCGCGTTCCAGGGCGCCTCCGAGGAGCGGCTGGCCGAGTTCGGCGTCAGCAAGATCATCACGCTCACGTCGACCTACGACCACCGGATCATCCAGGGTGCGGAGTCCGGTGACTTCCTGCGCCGGGTGCACCAGCTCCTGCTCGGCGAGGACGCCTTCTACGACGACATCTTCGCCTCCCTGCGGGTTCCCTACGAGCCGATCCGCTGGGTCCAGGACTTCCCCGAGGGGGAGGTCGACAAGACCGCCCGGGTGCTGGAGCTGATCGAGTCCTACCGCACCCGCGGCCACCTGATGGCCGACACCGACCCGCTGAACTACCGGCAGCGCCGCCATCCCGACCTGGACGTGCTGAGCCACGGGCTGACCCTGTGGGACCTCGACCGCGACTTCGCGGTCGGCGGGTTCGGCGGCCAGAGCCACATGAAGCTGCGTGACGTGCTCGGCCTGCTGCGCGCGTCGTACTGCCGCACCATCGGCACCGAGTACATGCACATCGCCGATCCCGAGCAGCGCAAGTGGCTCGAGGAGCGGATCGAGGTCCCGCACGTCAAGCCGGACCCGAGCGAGCAGAAGTACATCCTGTCCCGGCTGAACGCGGCGGAGGCCTTCGAGACCTTCCTGCAGACGAAGTACGTCGGGCAGAAGCGGTTCTCGCTGGAGGGCGGCGAGACCGTCATCCCGCTGCTGGACGCGGTGCTCGACAAGTCCGCCGAGAACGAGCTCGACGAGGTCGTCATCGGCATGCCGCACCGTGGCCGGCTCAACGTGCTGGCCAACATCGTCGGCAAGCCGATCAGCCAGATCTTCCGCGAGTTCGAGGGCAACCTCGATCCGGGCCAGGCACACGGATCCGGCGACGTGAAGTACCACCTCGGCGCCGAGGGCAAGTACTTCCGGATGTTCGGCGACGGCGAGACCACCGTCTCGCTGACCGCCAACCCGTCGCACCTGGAGGCCGTGGACCCGGTCCTGGAGGGGATCGTCCGGGCCAAGCAGGACATCCTCGACAAGGGCGACGGCGGGTTCACCGTGCTGCCGGTGCTGCTGCACGGCGACGCCGCGTTCGCCGGCCAGGGCGTGGTCGCCGAGACGCTGAACCTCGCGCTGCTGCGCGGCTACCGCACCGGCGGCACCGTGCACGTCGTGGTCAACAACCAGGTCGGGTTCACCACCGCCCCGGAGCACTCGCGCTCGTCGCAGTACTGCACCGACGTCGCGAAGATGATCGGTGCGCCGGTCTTCCACGTGAACGGTGACGACCCGGAGGCCTGCGTCTGGGTGGCGAAGCTGGCGGTCGAGTACCGGCAGCGCTGGAACAACGACGTCGTGATCGACATGATCTGCTACCGGCGCCGCGGCCACAACGAGGGCGACGACCCGTCGATGACCCAGCCGTCGATGTACGACGTGATCGACGCCAAGCGCAGCGTCCGCAAGATCTACACCGAGTCGCTGATCGGCCGGGGCGACATCACGATGGAGGAGGCCGAGCAGGCGCTCAAGGACTTCTCCAACCAGCTGGAGCACGTCTTCAACGAGGTGCGCGAGCTGGAGAAGACGCCGCCGGCCATCTCGCCCTCGATCGAGGACGTGCAGCAGGTCCCGTCCGACCTGGACACCTCGATCCCGCTGGAGATCATCCACCGGATCGGCGACGTGCACACGAACCTCCCCGAGGGTTTCTCGGTGCACAAGCGGGTCGAGCCGGTGCTCAAGAAGCGCGAGAAGATGTCCCGCGAGGGCGACGTCGACTGGGCCTTCGCCGAGCTGCTCGCCATGGGCTCGCTGGCCGTCGACGGCCGGCTGGTCCGGCTCTCCGGCCAGGACTCCCGGCGCGGCACCTTCGTGCAGCGGCACTCGGTGCTGATCGACCGCAAGACCGGTGCCGAGTACTTCCCGCTGCGCAACCTGTCCGAGGACCAGGGCCGGTTCCTGCCCTACGACTCGGCACTGTCGGAGTTCGCGGCGGTCGGCTTCGAGTACGGCTACTCGGTCGCCAACCCCGAGGCGCTCGTGATGTGGGAGGGCCAGTTCGGCGACTTCGTCAACGGCGCCCAGCCGATCATCGACGAGTTCATCTCCTCCGGTGAGGCGAAGTGGGGCCAGCTCTCCGACGTCGCACTGCTGCTGCCGCACGGTCTGGAGGGCCAGGGCCCCGACCACAGCTCCGGGCGCATCGAGCGGTTCCTGCAGCTGTGCGCGGAGGGGTCGATGACGGTGGCACTGCCGTCCGAGCCCGCGAACTACTTCCACCTGCTCCGCCAGCACACCCTCGACGGGGTGCGCAGGCCGCTGGTGGTGTTCACACCGAAGTGGATGCTGCGCGCCAAGCAGGTCGTCAGCCCGCTGTCCGACTTCACCGGTGGCCGGTTCCGGCCGGTGATCGACGACCCGGAGCACCGTGAGAAGCGCGGCCCGGTCACCGAGGTCGACCGCGTGCTGTTCTGCAGCGGCAAGATCTACTGGGAGCTGGCCGCAGCCCGCGACAAGCGACGCAAGAACGGCGACACCTCGGTCGAGGGCACCGCCCTGGTCCGGGTCGAGCAGCTCTACCCGATGCCGACCGAGCAGATCGCCGAGGCGCTCGGGCGCTACCCCGAGGCCGGCGACATCCGCTGGGTCCAGGAGGAGCCCGCCAACCAGGGCTCGTGGCCGTACTACGGCCTGGAGCTGCCGCAGAAGCTGCCGCAGCTGCAGGGCCGGTTCACCCGGGTGTCCCGGCGGCGGATGGCGGCACCGGCCGCCGGGTCGTCGAAGGTGCACGAGGTCGAGCAGGCCGAGCTGATCGACAAGGCGTTCGCGAAGGCCTGAGCACCCCGGGTCACGACGGCCGGGCACGGTGCTCCGTGTCCGGCCGTCGGCGTCTACCCTGACCGGCGTGTACTTCACCGACCGCGGCATCGAGGAGCTCGTCGACCGGCGGGGCGACGAGCAGGTCAGCGTCGAGTGGCTCGCCGACCGGTTACGGGCGTTCGTGGACCTGAACCCCCAGTTCGAGACGGCTGTGGAGCGGCTGTCGAGCTTCCTCGCCCGCGACGACGCCGACGACGAGTAGCCCGTCCCACCCCGACACGCGGCGCGCGCCTCGCCCCGTGCCGCGCCGCACGCCACACCCGGCGCCCCGCCCCGTGCCGCGCCGCACCCGGCGCCTCGTCCCGTGCCGCGCGCCTCGCCCCGTGCCGCGCGCCCGTGCCGCGGCGAGATGCAGCTCAGCGGGAATAGTCGATCTTTACGGCCCGCTGGGCTGCATCTCGGTGAGCCCCGGGCCGGCCGGAGCGGCGGACCGGGCCGGTGGAGCAATGAGCCCGGCAGGGCGGGGCCGGGCGGGCGGAGCGGCGGGGCGGGGCGGCGGAGCGGCGGGGCGGAGCGGCGGGGCGGCGGGGCAGGCGGAGCGACTCAGTCGGTGGTGCGGCGGAGCCGGAACAGGCGGCGGTCACCGGAGGCCCGCAGCTCCTCGAGCGCCTGGTCGGCCGCCCGTTCCAGCTCGTCGTGCCGGGCCGGATCAGCGCGCCGGTCCGGTCGCGGCCTGGGCCTGCCCGGTTCCTCCACCGACCACAGCACCTGCAGCGCCGCCTCCCAGCGCAACTCGAACATCCCGCGACCGAGCGTGACCCGCTCGGTCGCCCGGACCAGCTCACGGTCCCGTTCGCGCAGCTCGCGACGCAGCTCCTCGGCCCGGGCGGCGTCCCGCGCGCGCAGCTCGCTCACGGCCTCGGCGAGCCCGGCGACCACCCGGCGGTAGTGCTCGACGGCGTCGGTCACCCGTCATCCCCCCACTCGGCGAGGATCACCAGCTCCGGGCGCGACCGCCACGCCCGGTCCAGCAGCAGGCCCCGTCCCCGTGACGGCTGCCACTGCGGCGGCGGGCCCCCCACCAGCGGGCCGAGATCGGCCCCCTGTACCCCGGTCGCGATCCAGGCACCCAGGTCGTCGACGGTCGCACCGGGCGGCGACAGCAGCGCCTTCAACCGTTGCGCCCCGCGCCACCAGCCGAGCAGGTGCACCCCGACCGCCGGTCCGTGCCGCAGCACGGCCCGCAGGTCCTCCAGCCCGCCGAGGCTGAGCAGCGACTCGGCGGCGTCCGCGCCGAACAGCACCGGCACCAGCGGCGGATGGTCGCCGGTGCCGTCGCCGGCACGCTCGCGCACCTGCGCGGCCAGCGCGGCGATGCGGTTCGCGACGTCGGCCGCGGGCACCGTCTCGGACGGCACCGGCATCCGCGCGGCGAGCTCCGCCCCGTATCCGACGGCCTCGGACACCAGCGGGAACAGCAGGAAACGGGTCCGGTCGTCACGGCGGGCCAGTTGACCGGCGAACGACTCGGCCGCCGAGCAGAGCAGCGGGGCCGCGACCGTGGCGTCCGGCCCGATCACCCCGACGTTGCGCCCCGGCGAGTCGCCCAGCTCCACCGCGGCGGGAGTCCCGTCGACGTCGACGTACTGGCCGAGCAACGCGCGCGGCGGCCCGTCGTCGGGCAACGAGGCGACCAGCGTCTTGTGCGACGGGGCACGCGCACCGTCGAACACCACCGGCTCGCGGTCCGGCGGGTGCGCCGCGAACGCCGCGTCCTGCACCTCACGCACCAGCGGGCCGCCCGCCTCCGGGATCCGGACGACCTGGTTGCCGTGCACGACACCGGAGTCGTGGTTCACCACCGCGTGCCAGCGCGGGATCGTCATCGGCAGCTCGTTCTCCAGGGCCAGCACCCGCCGGGCGCGGGGCAGCGCGAGCCGCAGCACGAACTGCTCGAAGATCGCCGGGCGCCCCCAGAACGCCTCGATCCCCGAGACGTCCTGGCTGGCCAGCACCAGGTGCACACCCTGCGAGCGGCCGCGCCGGGCCACGTCCTCGAGCAGCGCGGTCGCCTCGGCGGTGACGGCGTCGCGGCCGCTGAACAGGAACTGGAACTCGTCGATCACGGCGACGATCCGCGGCAGCCGCGCCGCCTCGCCGGTGACGCCGCGCTCGGCCAGCTCGTCACGCAGCTCGGCGAGCTTGGTCGCACCGTGCCTGCGGGCCCGTTCGGCCCGCACCCGCATGGTCTCGGCCAGGTGCCGGAGCAGGGCGAGCCCGAACTCGCGATCGGTGTTGATGTTGACACCGATCAGCCGGGCCTGCGGGAGCCAGCCGGTGCGGTTGCCGTCGGGATCGGGGGCGAACTGCGCGAAGGACACACCCTCCTTGAAGTCGAGCAGGTAGAGCTCGAGCTCGTCCGGGGGGTAGCGGGCGGCGAGCGCGGAGATCCAGGCGAGCAGCAGGTTCGTCTTGCCGGACCCGCTGGGGCCACCGACCAGCGCGTGCGGTGAGTGGTCGTCGAGGGACAGGCCGGCCGGGATTCCGTCCTCGTACCCGACCGGCGCGTACAGCCCGTCGCGGGAGTTCGCGCGCCCGCGCCGGTCGACCGGCGGGAGCAGGTCGGCGAAGGCACCGAGCCGGCCGCGCCACGCCTCGTGCGCGTCGGCGAGCTGGTGACAGGTGTCGGTGACCAGTTCCGCCGGCAGTGCCGGGTCCGGCGTGACGACGACGTGCGGCCCGGTCAGCGAGGTGCGCGCGGTCACCGAACCGTCCCGGTCCTCGCCCGCGACGAACTCGACGGACTCGACCGGCTTGCGCAGCGCCACCGGGACGTCGAGCAGCACCAGCACCACCCCGGCCGCGATGCCACCGCGGGCCACCCGCTGCAGCTGCCGGTGCTGGTCCTCGGGCAGCGGGGTGCCGTTCCCGGCGAGCACCGCGACCAACCACGGTTCCGGACGCTCGTCACCGCGCTCGGCGAGCTCGCGCAGCGAGGAGTGACCGGCGGCGAGCACCCGGGTCTGCACCCGGCGGATCCGGTCGGCGAGCTGGTCGAGCAGCGCCTCCAGGCGGGTCGGGTCGTGCACCGTCAGCAGGCCGGTGCGGGTCAGTGGGTAGAGCCCGGGCAGCGCACCGGCGAGCTGGCCGACGTCCCACACGTGCACGCCGACGACACCGGGCCGGAAGTAGCGCAGCACCCGCAGCAACAGCGTCTCGACCATCGACTCGGCCTGTTCGCGGGTGTGCGGGGTCGAGGTGATCTGCAGGTGGGCGCCGTCGAGCAGCGGCACGCCGACCCGGAACGGCGCGCCGCCCTCCACCGATCCGGTGCCGAGCTGCCACATCGAGGGGACCGGCCCGGTCCCCTCGACCTCACCCGCGCCGGGCGGCCAGCTCCGCGGATCCTGCCCCGCAGCGCCGGGCGCGGCGTCGGCGACGATCCGGGACAGCAGCTCGGGCGAGCCACCCTGCCAGCCGTCGAAGGCGTGCGCGCGGTCCTCGGCGACGCGTGCCACGGCATCGGCCAGCTGCGGGTTGTCCAGTACCGTGCGCAGCGCCGGATCACGCTGCGCGGCGTCGTACCCGGTCTCGCGCAGCCAGAGCTCGGCCATCGTCTCGGCGTGCGCGCGGACCGCCCGGTCCCGGCGCACCTCGGCGGCGCCGAGTGCGACCGACGCCGCCCTGTGGAACCGGTCGAACGCGGCGCGGACGCGGTCACGCCGCCCCCGTCGTCCCACCACCGCGCTCAGACCCGGACGACCCGGACCGGAACCGCGGACCTCACAGCCGGGCGGTGATGTCGTCGGCGGCGTTCATCGCGACGTGCACCGCCTGCTCGACCTCGTCCACCTTCGCCGCGGCCGCGGCGAACAGCGCGCGGGCCTGCTCCGCGTCCTGCTGGGCGGTGCCGTAGGTCTGCTGGGAGAGCGCCGAGCCCGCTTCCTCGATCGCGTTCCGGACGTGGCGCAACGCGCCCAGGCTCTCGGTGGCCCGCTGGTTCGCCGCCCCGATACCGGCCCGGATCTCGTCGATGTTCGCCATTCCGCCCTCTCCGCGCGTGTGTCGTCCGCCGGCCGGGGCACCGGCCGCGGGTGTGTGCCGAATCTATCGCCGGTCGGTCTCCACCATGGTGAGGTGGCCGACCGCGACACGCCACCGCTCGTCGGGCGATGCCGAAGCTGCCGCCAACGGTCCGAGCCGCATCGTGACTGTTTCGCGCTGGAAAGTCCGGATTCGACCCCCTAGCGTGCTGCCGAACGGCCGATCCCCGACGACGTGCATCGGAGTGTGACGATGGCCTCGACCAGCCCCCCGACCGACTTCCTCGAACCGCCGACCGGAGCTCGGAGGATCCGCTCGATCGGGCCGGGGCTGGTGGCGGCGGCCACCGGTGTCGGCGCAGGCGACCTGGTCGCGACCATGATCGCCGGTGCGAGCTTCGGCACGGTGCTGCTCTGGGCGGCGATCGTCGGCACGCTGGTGAAGCTCGCGCTCGGCGAGGCCGTCGGCCGGTGGCATCTCGCGTCGGGCGCCACCATGCTCGACGGCTGGCGCAGGCTCGGCCGCTGGGCGACCGTGTTCTTCGGCGTCTACATCATCGTGTGGGGCTTCGTCTACGGTGCCACCGCGATGTCCGCGGTCGGCCTGCCGCTCAACGCGATGTTCGACGGGCTCTCGGTGCGCTGGTGGGGGATCATCGCCGGGATCGCCGGGCTGCTGCTGGTCTGGTTCCAGCGCTACGCCCTGTTCGAGAAGGTCATGACCGTCGGTGTCGCGGTGATGTTCGTGTCCGTGGTGGGCATCGCCGTCCTGGTCGGGCCGGACCTCGGAGCACTCGCCTCCGGCCTGGTCCCCCGGCTGCCCAGCGGTTCCGTGGTGTACGTCCTCGGGCTGATCGGCGGCGTCGGCGGCACGATCACCATGTCCAGCTACGGGTACTGGCTCTACGCCAAGGGCTGGAAGGGCCCACGGTGGCTGTCGATGATGCGGCTGGACAACGCGGTCGGCTACGTACTGACCGGACTGTTCGTCATCGCCATGCTCGTCGTCGGTTCGACCGTGCTGTTCGGCATGGAGATCACCGAGGACGACCGCGGCCTGCTCGTCCTCGGCGACCGGCTCGGTGAGCTGTACGGGCAGGGCGTGCGGATCCTGTTCCTCGTCGGGTTCCTCGCCGCGACGGTGACGTCGCTGATCGGGGTGTGGAACGGTGTCTCGTTGCTGTTCACCGACTGGACCCGCGCGATCCGGCTGCCGCACGGCGCGGCGGCCGCCATCGGGACCGAGGCCCGGACCCCGACGGCCCTGGCCGCGGGCGAGGAACCGGGCCCGGCGCCGGACGGCGGGGAACGCGGCGACGGCCCCGGGCGGGCCGGGGTGTACGAGGCGGCTGCCGCCGAGCGGTCCTGGGCGTTCCGGGCCTACCTGCTGTGGCTGACGCTCCCGCCGATGGCGTTGCTGTTCCTCGACCGGCCGTTCGCCCTGACGCTGGCCTACGGGGTTCTCGGCTCGTTCTTCATGCCGTTCCTGGCGATCAGCCTGCTCCTGCTGCTCAACTCGAAACTGGTCCCCGACGGCGGTCGCAGCCGGTGGCTGTCGAACTCGGTGCTGGTGATCTCGTCGATCCTCTTCGCCGTCCTGCTGGTCACCGACGTGTACTCCCGCCTGTCCTGACCGGGGCCGGTCAGGGGGCGGCGAGCACCGCCGTGGCACCGCGGCGCAGCGTGCCCGGCACCTCCACCCGGGCGTAGCACCCCGCGCACGGCAGCACGCCGAACCCCTCGACCTCGACCCGGTTGCGCTGCGCCGGGCCGCGCAGGGCCTCCGGCGCGCGCGGGGTGTCCCCGTGCTGCAGGGTCGGCACCACACAGCGCGGGGTGGGCAGCGTAGGCACCAGCCGCACACCGCCGATCGTGAGGGCCCGGCCGAGCCAGTCGTTCTCGACGAACGCGGGCACCCCGGGTGGCGTGGCGACGACGATGTTGGGCCGGTAGCGCAGTGCGTCCACGCCGAGCGCATCGAGCGTCGCCGTGGTGACGAGGTGCACCGGCGAGTGGTCGACGAACCTGCCGCCGCCGGTGCCCTGGGCGATCTCCAGCAGCGGGGCGTCGACCTCCGCGTCCAGCCCGGCGGCGAGGATGTCCTCCGGGTCCGGGCGTTCCACCACCGCACCGTCCGGGCGTGCCCCGCTGACGACGACCTGCCTGCCCAGCAGCTCCGAGAGCGGTCCGGCCGCTGCACCGGCGGGCACGGTGCGACCGTCGGGCAGGGTCACCTGCGCCGAGGCTCCGCTCCCCGCGGACCGGCACTGCAGCAGCGCCCGCCAGTGCCGCGGTTGTTTGGCGGTGGCGACCCGGCCGTCACCCGCGTCGAGCAGGGCGAACTCCCGGTCTCCGACGACGCCGTGTGCGTCGAGCTCGAGCTCGTCGAGCTGCTCACCGAGCATGGACTTCACGGGGTAGCGGTACAGCGCGCGCACCTTCATGCTCCGCCTCCGGTGATCTGCTTGCGCTCCAACCAGTCCGCGGCGACGGTGCGCAGTGCGGGCTTGTCCGGGCCGGCGGCCTCGACGTTCATCGCGAGCAGCTCCTCGGTCGAGAGCGCGGCGGAGATCCGGTCCAGCACGGCACGGACCTCGGGGGCGGCCTTGCGCTCGGCGAGCACCGGCACCACGTTCTGCGCCGAGAAGTTCTCCGCCGGATCGGCGAGCGGCACGAAGTCGTTCTGCTCCAGGGCCGGATCGGTGGTGAACAGGTTCGCGGCCTGCACCGCACCGCTGCTCAGCGCGGCGACCGTGAGCACCCCGCCGGAGTCGAGCGAGCGGTAGTCGCCGAAGGCGCAGCCGTAGTCGCGGACCAGGCCGGGGATCCCGTCCGGGCGGGTCTGGAACTCCGGACCGCCGCCGAAGGTCATGTCCGGGCAGTGCGGGGCGAGATCGGCGATGGTGCGCAGGCCGAGCCGGTCGGCGGTCTCCCGGGTGACGACGACGGCGTCCTTGTTCTCCGCCTCGGAGCGTTCACCGAGCACCAGCCCGGGCGGCAGAGCGGCCTGCAGGTCGGCGTACACGTCATCCGGTTCGACGGCGGTCGCCTCCTGGTCGAGGTAGGTCAGCAGGGCCCCCGAGTAGTCCGGGATCAGGTCCACCGAACCGTCCTGCAGGGCCGGGAAGTAGGCCTCCCGCGAACCGATCGCGACCGGGTTCTCGACCTGCACCCCGGCATCGCGCAGCGCGAGCGCGTAGATCTCGGCGAGCAGCTGGGACTCGGTGAAGTTGCCCGAACCGATGGCGATCACGTCCGGATCGGTGTCGGCGCCCCCGGCGAGCGGGTCACCGCCGCAACCGGCCAGCGCGAACAGCGCCACCAGCAGGGCCGCCAGTGCCTTCCTCATGCCGCGCTCGCCTCCCCGCCCCGGACCAGGCGAAGCGGGGCGCGCCGGGGCCCGGCACGCTGCTGCAGACCGGGGGACACGATCAACCGCTGCAGCCCGCCGAGCACCAGGTCGGCGACGACGGCGAGGGCGGCCACCAGGATCGAACCACCGATCATGGCGCCGAAGTCGCGCTGGCCGAGGCCGTCGATGATGAACCGGCCGAGCCCGCCGATACCCACGTACGCGGCGACAGTGGCCGTCGAGATCACCTGCAGGGCCGCGCTGCGGATCCCGCCGATGATCAGCGGCAGCGCGTTGGGCAGCTCGACCTTGCGCAGCACCTCGGGGCCGCGCATGCCCATCCCGCGTGCGGCGTCCACCACTGCCGGGTCGACGTTGCGCACACCGGCGTAGGTGCCGGCGAGCAGCGGCGGCACCGCGATGATCACCAGCGCGATCAGCGGTCCGAGCAGGCCCAGCCCGACCAGCAGGAACAGCAGCACCAGCAGACCGAGGGTGGGCAGCGCGCGCAGCGCGTTCGCCAGCCCGACGACGACCACGCCGCCCCGCCCGGTGTGCCCGATCCAGGCGCCCAGCGGCAACGCGATCGCCATCGCGATCAGCATGGTCAGCGCGGTGTAGCCGAGGTGCTCGGCGAGCCGGACCAGGACGCCGTCCGGCCCGGTCCAGTTCTCACCGGTGAACAGCCAGCCGAGGTAGGTCACCGGCTCGCCCCCTGCCGAGCCCGCCGCTGGGCTCTCTCCCAGGGGGTGAGCAGCCGCCCGAGCAGCACCAGCAGCCCGTCGACCACGAGTGCCAGCAGCAGGACCAGCACGATCCCGGTGATCGTCTGCTGCGGGATCTCCCGCTGGAAGCCCTCGGTGAACATCTTGCCCAGGCCGCCGAAGCCGATCACCGACCCGACGGTGACCAGGCTGATCGCGCTGACCGCGGCGACCCGCAGCCCGGCCGTGATCACCGGGACCGCGATCGGGAGCTCGACGGTGAGGAACCGGTGCACCGGGCGGTAGCCCATCGCCGTCGCGGAGTCGACGATCCGGGCCGGCACCGCGGAGAGCCCGTCGGCGACCGTGCGGACCAGCAGCGCCAGCACGTAGACGGTCAACGCGATGATCACGTTGACCGGGTCCAGGATCCGGGTGCCGATGATCGGCGGCAGGAACACGAACAGCGCCAGCGACGGCAGCGTGTAGAGGAAACCGGCCGCGTTCAGCGTCAGTGTGCGGCTCCAGGACCGCCGGTTGGCGAGCCAGCCGAGCGGGATCGCCAGCAGCAGCCCGATCAGCACCGGGACCAGCGACAGCACCAGGTGCTCGCGGGTCAGGTCCAGGACCAGCGCGGAGTTGCGGAAGACCCAGTCCATTCCGGCCCCTACGCCGCGGAGTCGTCGCGGGCGGCGGGCAGCGCGGCGAGCACCGCGTCGGCGGTCACCGACCCGGCGACCCGGCCCTCGGCGTCGACCGCGACGCCCTGTCCGGACGGGGAGGACAGCGCCGCGTCCAGCGCACCGCGCAGTGAACCGGAACCGACTGTGTACAGCGAGCCACCGGGCACGATCGCGCCCTCGGTGACGACACCGTCGCCGGCCTCGACCCAGCCCAGCGGTCGCCCGGAGCCGTCCAGCACCACCGCCCAGCCCGAGTCGGGCCGCGGATCGCCGACCGAGACCATCGCCAGGCTCCCGAGCCGGATCGTGTCGGAGGTCAGGAAGCCCAGACCGCGGTATCCGCGGTCGCGGCCGACGAAGGTGTCGACGAAGTCGTCGACCGGGCGGGACAGCAGCACACCCGGCTCGTCGTACTGGGCCAGCCGGCCGCCGACCCGGAACACCGCCACCCGGTCACCGAGCTTGATCGCCTCGTCGATGTCGTGGGTGACGAACACGATCGTCTTGCCGAGCTCGGACTGCAGCCGCAGCAGCTCCTCCTGCAGGCTCTCCCGGACCACCGGGTCGACCGCGGAGAACGGTTCGTCCATCAGCAGCACCGGCGGATCGGCGGCGAGCGCGCGGGCCACCCCGACCCGCTGCTGCTGGCCGCCGGAGAGCTGGCTCGGGTACCGGCTCGCCATCGCGGTGTCCAGGCCGACCGTCTCCATCAGCTCCATGGCCCGGTCCCGGGCCGCCCGCCTGCCGGTGCCCAGCAGCATCGGGACGGTCGCGATGTTGTCGACGACGGTGCGGTGCGGGAACAACCCGGCCTGCTGGATCACGTAGCCGATCCCGCGGCGCAGCTCGGCGGGATCGGCGGCCAGCACGTCCTGCCCGTCCACCAGCAGCTCGCCGGAGGTCGGCTCGACCATCCGGTTGATCATCCGCAACGAGGTGGTCTTCCCGCAGCCGGACGGCCCGACGAACACCGTGATCCGGCCCTGCTCGGCCACCAGGTCGAGCTCGTCGACGGCGACCGTCCCGTCCGGAAAGCGCTTCGTGACGCCCCGGAACTCGATCATCGCGGGCTCCCCCTGCCCTCGGCGGCCGCCCGGACGGCGGCTGACTGTCCAGGGCACGGTATCCCGAACCACCGACAGCGGCGATCCGTCCCGGAGCGCTACCAGGCGCCCGGGGTACCGCCGGGCGGGGTGCCGGTGGTGGCGGGGGTCGGGAGCCCGCCCCCGCGCAACACCCGGTGCAGGTCCTCCGGGCGCAGTGAGCGGGCGAACAGCCAGCCCTGGAAGGCGTTCACCCCGAGCCCGCGCAGCACGTGGAACTGCTCGGCGGTCTCGACGCCCTCGGCCACGGTCGCGCGGCCCATCGCCCTGGCCACCTCGACGACGGCGCGGGCCAGCGCGAAGTCCGCCGGGTCGGTGCCGACACCGGTGACGAACGCGCGGTCCACCTTCACCGTCTGGGCGGGCAGCTCCTTGAGCCGGGCCAACGACGAGTAGCCGGTGCCGAAGTCGTCCACGGCGAACCGGACGCCACGGCGCACCAGCTCGCTCATCGCGTCCAGCGCCGGGCGGGGCAGCGCGACCAGGCTGGTCTCCACCAGCTCCAGCACCAGCTGGTCCCAACCCAGCCCGGAGCTCTCGACCACGGCGGTCACCTCGTCGAGGAAGGCCGGGTCGGCGGGCAGCAGGCCGGCCAGGTTCACCGCGACGGCGATCCGCCGGCCGTGCCGCGGCCAGGTGGCGGCCTCGGCGGTGGCGGTGCGCAGCACCCACAGGTCGAGATCGCGCTGCAGACCGCTGCGCTGCGCGACCGGCAGGAACTCACCCGGCGAGACCTCCCCGTGCACCGGGTGCGACCAGCGCAGCAGCGCCTCGGCCGACAACACGGTGCCGTCCGGTGCGACGACCGGCTGGTACTCCAGGCGCAGCGCGTCGGACTCGATGGCGGCACGCAGCTCGGCCTCCAGCTCGAGCTGCCGGCAGGCCGGCCCGACGGTGCCGCGGTCGGCGACCGCGACGGTGCCGCGGCCGCGCTGCTTGGCCTGCTGCACGGTGACCTCGGCGGAACGCAGCAGGTCGTCACCGCGCGGCGGGTGCTGACCGGTGGGCACCGCGTCGCGGGTCGCGACCCCCACCGACGCGGTCAGCGTGACCGGGCGTCCGCCGACGGTGACGGTGCCGCGCAACAGCTCCGCGACGATCGCCCCGAGTGCCTGCGGGCCACCGGCGGTGTCGACGTCGGCGCAGACGACGGCGAACTCGTCGGCGGACAACCGGCCCGCGGTGCACAGCGGCGGCAGCTCGCGCTGCAGCCGTCCGGCGAGCTCGACCAGCAGGGCGTCACCGTCGGAGTGGCCGAGACCGGTGTTGACCCGGGCGAAGTCGTCGACGTCGCCGACGACGACCGCGACCCGCGCGGCGTCCGGACCGGCCAGCGCCCGGTCCGCCAGCTCCAGCAGTCCCGCCCGGTTCGGCAGCCGGGTCAGCGGGTCGACGGTGTTCGCCTCGCGCAGCACGTCCGCGGCGCGCCTGCGCTCGCCCACGTCGGTGACGACGATCAGCCAGAACGGCCTGCCGTCGTCGGACGGGGCCGCGTTGACGACGACCTCGCAGTCGACCCGGGTGCCGTCGGCGCGCAGCAGCGGCAACGAGTCGATCCGATAGGTGGACTCCGGGTCGGACGGTGGGCGAAGCCAGTCCGGCAGGCCGTTGCGGTCACCGGACTGCGGTTCCGCGGACAGGCTCCGGGCCGGGACACCACGCAGGGTCTCCAGGTCGGCGTCGAGCAGCTGGCACAGCGCCGGGTTGGCGTCGACGATCCGCCCACGGCCGTCGAGCATCGCGACCCCGGTGGTGATGGTGGCGACCAGCTCGGCGAACCGCTGCCCGGAACGCTGCGCGCGGGACTCGGCGCGGCGCCGGTCGGTGACGTCCTGCACGGTGCCGATCAGCCGCAGCGGCGCGCCACCGGGGGTGCGGTCGATCCGGGTGCGGCAGGACAGCACCGACCCGCCCTCGGGCCGGATCTCCGACGAGTGCCCGGCGCGGCCGGGGTCGGACAGCTCGTCCGGGCCGCGGCGCAGCAACCGGCAGACCCGTTCGACCTGCTCGCCCTCGATCGGCCCGTCCGCGCCGTCCGGACGCACCCCCAGCGAGCGGTAGAGCTCGACCAGACCCTCGCTGCGGGTGAGCGTGCCCGCCTGCAGGTCGAAGGTCCAGGTGCCGGACCGGGTGGCGCGCTCGAGGTCCAGGGCGGGCGCCTCGTCGGACGGGGCGGGCGTCGCGTCCGGGAACGCGGTGAGCAGCACGACGGTCCGGTTGCCGGGCTGCGGCCAGCGGACCACCTTCACCCGGGCCAGTCTGCGGTCGGCGCGGACCAGGCGGGCGTCGGAGTCGGGGCCGACGAGCAGCTGCGGCAGCTTCATCCCGGTCGGGTCGGCGGAGCCGGCGAGCCGGCGCAGCGCGGCGTTGGTGTGCAGGACGATCCCGGAGGCGTCGCAGAGCAGCGCCGGAGAGGGCGGGAGCTGCACCGCCGAGTGGTCGGTGGGATCAGGATCGGTCCGGTCGTCGGGCACCGGGTCGGAGGCCTGCGGGCGGCGGGGCGCCGGGGACGGGCGCGGTGTCGGGCTGGGCCTGCCGAACGTCGGTTCACCGAAGGCGGTCTCCGGCGCGGCCGTCGCACCGAGCCCCGTGTCCGACGCGACCGGCCCACCGAACCCGGTCTCCGGCAGCACCGGCCCACCGGCACCGGACCCCGGGGCGACCGGCTCACCGGCACCGGGGTCCCGGACGGCCGCCGGCTCACCGACCAGCGGGAACTCCGGCGCGGCACCGTCCGGGCCGGGTCCGCGCGCTCCGGCGGCACCACCGTTCGGCACGGCCACCGCCCCGGCGACGGCGAGATCGGCACCGGGGGAGGCATCGACGGCGGGCGCCCCCGGGCCGGGCTCCCCGAAGGGGTGCGACGGCCCGGGCTCCGCTGCGGCGCGGGGCCGCGTCGACCGGGCGCCGCCCGGGCCGGCGAAGGCCCGTGCGAGGTCGCCGGCCAACCCGGTGGGCCGGTCCGCGTCGCGGGGCGCCCGGGACACCGGGTCGACGCCCGGTTCGCCGGTAGCGCCCCGGGACGCACCACCCGGACGATGTCCCGCCCGCGGTTCCACCTCGGCCACACCGGCCTCCGTTCCGTTCGGCAGCTCCACGGGCTCAACGAGGCACCGGGCCGGGCGATCCGCCCCGGTAGCCCGATCGAGCGACCCTGCACAGCGGGTAATGCGGCCGATCGGAGCAATCCGGGCGGTCCGCCGCCGCTCCGCGATAGGCGACCGGCTATCGCCTGACGGCGAAGGGGTGCGATCCTTCGGCGAACGGTGGCAACGAACTTGACCTACAGTGAGCGACCACTCACAGCGGAACGTGCCGCTCGGCGCAGCGTCCGTACGTACACGCTGTGTGACTCCCGTTGCGCCGCGTCACCGGGCGTCGTCGTCCGCGGCGGCCGCCCGGGCCACGGCGGCCGCGACGGCGGGCGCCACCCGCCGGTCGAACGGCCCGGGGACGATGCTGGTCGGTGACAGCTCGTCGGCCACCACCTCGGCGATGGCCGTGGCGGCGGCCAGCTTCATGCCGTCGGTGATCCGCCGGGCGTTCGCGTCCAGTGCCCCGCGGAAGATCCCCGGGAAGGCCAGCACGTTGTTGATCTGGTTCGGGAAGTCGCTGCGTCCGGTCGCGACGATCGCCGCATGCCGGGCGGCGATGTCCGGGTGCACCTCGGGGTCCGGGTTGGACAGTGCGAACACCATGCAACCGGGAGCCATCGTGGCCAGCAACGCCTCCGGCAGCGTCGCACTGGAGAGCCCGACGAACACGTCCGCACCGGACAGCGCCTCCGCGATGCCGCCGCGCACCCCGCGCGGGTTCGTCACCGCGGCCAGCTCGGCCTTCGCCCCGCCCCGGGCGGCGTCCACGACGCCCCGGGAGTCGAGCAGCACCACATCGGACGCCCCGGCCGCCAGCAGGATCCGGGCGGAGGCGATCCCGGCCGCGCCCGCACCCGAGATCACGATCCGCAGCTCGGACAGCGTCCGGCCCTGCACCCGGCAGGCACCGTTCAGCGCCGCCAGCAGGACGACGGCGGTGCCGTGCTGGTCGTCGTGCATCACCGGGCAGTCGAGGGCCTCGACCAGCCGGCGCTCCAGCTCGAAGCACCGCGGGGCCGAGACGTCCTCCAGGTTGACCGCCCCGAAGGTGGGCCGCAGCCGGACCAGGGTCTCGACGATCTCGTCGACGTCGGTCGTGTCGAGCACCAGCGGGATCGAGTCCAGCCCGGCGAACGACTTGAACAGCGCCGACTTGCCCTCCATCACCGGCAGCGACGCCCGGGGGCCGATGTCGCCCAGCCCCAGCACCGCGGTGCCGTCGCTGACCACCGCGACCAGGCGGTGCGCCCAGGTGTAGCGGGCCGCGAGGGCGGCGTCGTCGGCGATCGCGCGGCACACGTCCGCGACCCCGGGGGTGTAGGCGATCGACAGGTCACGGGCATCGGCCAGCGGCGCGGTCAGACCGGTCGCCAGCTTCCCGCCCTTGTGCGCGCCGAACACCTCGTCGCGCGCGGGAGGGGAGGTTGCCGGCCGGTCCTGGGCGAGCGTCATCGAAGACTCCATACGGTGAGGAACTGAAGCGGCACCGGGCGGACGGCGCCTGCCGTTGCACCGGAGGTCGCGGGGTCGTCGACCGGCTCGCGGTGCCGGACGGCCATCCCGGCGGCCGGGGCCGGATGCGGCCCCGCGCCGGGACACGGCTGTCGGGTCTGTTGCGGAGTCTAACCGGGCCGGTGGCGGGTACCGCCGCTCCCGCCCCGCCGGAGTGGGCACCGGCACAGGACGCCCGTACGGCTCGCCACCTCAGCGCAACGGCACGGGGGTGAGGTCCGGCAGCGGGCGCTCGGGGACGGCCGGGAACTCGCCCAACGGTGTCCGGTCCGGGGTGAACCCGGTAGTGCCCGGCACCAGGTCGACCGGCCCCACCGGGCCGTACGCGGCGGCGTACCCGAGCGCCTGCGCGATGTCGGTGACCCCGTTCGTCGCGGTCGGCAGCATCAGGCTGGACAGCACCCCGAAGGCCCGTCCCTGCTCGTCGAGATAACCGGAACCCGAGTCGCCGGGCACGC
Source organism: Pseudonocardia sp. NPDC049635 (assembly GCF_040659795.1). Classification (NCBI taxonomy): domain Bacteria; kingdom Bacillati; phylum Actinomycetota; class Actinomycetes; order Pseudonocardiales; family Pseudonocardiaceae; genus Pseudonocardia; species Pseudonocardia sp. NPDC049635. The sequence continues at coordinate 303,742 of NZ_JBFAON010000002.1, read as the reverse complement.
CCGGCGGCAGCGTCGCGACGACGTGCGTCCGCGGACCCTCCGGCCTGCCGAAGGACACCCCCTGTTTGAACGGCGTCGGGGCGAGCTGGTTCGGCTGGTAGCTATAGACCCGCTCGCCGCTCGCGGTCCCCCCCGCGTTCAGCCCGACCGGGCCGCCGAAGCCGGGCACGGTCGGGTCGGCGACCGCTGCCGCGGCCGGTCCGAGCTCGATCAGCGCGAAGTCGTTGTAGAGGCAGAGCCGGGGGTCGCTCTCGCCGCGTTCCTGCATCACCACCCACGAGTTGTAGGCGACCCGGCCCGCGTGCACCGTCCCGTCCCGTCCCACGATCCCGACCTCGGTGCCGTGCGGCTGCACCGGCTCCACGCAGCCGTCGATCGAGGACCGCGCGCTCTGTGCCGCCATGCAGTGCGCGGCCGTACCCAGGTAGAGCTTCCCCGCCGGGACGCGCTCGCGCAGCGGCCCCTCGTCGTCCCGGAGCCCGTCGGCCGCTCCCGCCGCGGTGTAGAGGAAGTTCGCGGTGCACAGCTCCGCTCCCCCGGCGACCGGGGTGGCGATCTGCACGCCGGGGCCGATCCCCGCTCCGGGCCGCTCCGGCGCCGCGACGGCGGGACCGGCCGAGCCGAGCGCCGCGGCGAACGCCAGACCGGCCGCGGCGGTCAGCCCGGCGATCCGCCGCACGGACGGGCGGAGGTGCAGAGACATGTCGCTCCTCGGGGACGGGGCAGGGCCACCCCATCTCAGCGGACGGAACGGCTGCTGCGCCGACTCGCCACGACCGACGGACCCGGACGGGTCGGACACCCACCCCTCCGGGTGATCCCGGGTGCCGCGCGCGGACGCCGCGGCACCGCCCGGACGGTAGCGTCGGTGGGTGTGAGCGACGACCCCCGCGGCAGGATCCTGCTCGTCCGGCACGGTGAGACCGAGTGGTCACGTACCGGGCGGCACACCGGGCGCACCGACGTCGAGCTCACCGACGCCGGCCGGGCGGCCGCCCGGGCACTGCCCGACGCGCTGGAGCTGGTCCGGCACCCGGTGCCACCGGCCCGGGTGCTCTGCTCGCCGCGCACCCGTGCGCGGGACACCGCCGCGCTCGCCGGGCTGACCGTGGACGAGATCGACGAGCGGCTCGCCGAGTGGGACTACGGCGACGCCGAGGGCCGCACCACCCCGCAGATCCGCGAGACGCTGCCCGGCTGGACCATCTGGGACGGCCCGTGGCCGGGCGGCGAGACACCGCAGGACGTGTGCGCCCGGGCCGACGCCGTGCTCGCCGACGCGCGTGCGCTGCTCGCCGGCGGCGACGTCGTCCTGGTCGGGCACGGTCACTTCTCCCGGGTGCTGACCGCCCGCTGGATCGGGCTGCCCGCCACCGGCGGGGTGCACGTGGCGATGGACCCGGCCGGGGTGACGGTGCTCGGGTTCGAGCGCGGCGTCCCGCGGCTGGACCACGTCAACCAGCGACCCGCCCCGGGCGTGCGGCGGTGACCGGCGTCCGGCCGGCCGCGCCCGCCGACGTCGCATCCGTCGTGCAACTGGTGCACGAGCTCGCCGAGTACGAGCGGGCCGCCGAGGAGTGCCGGCTCACCGACGAGCACCTGCACGTGGCGCTGTTCGGCCCCGATCCGTCGGCGGCCGCGCTCGTCGCCACCACCGGCGACGGCACCGGTGACACCGTGGTGGGCACGGCGATCTGGTTCCGCACCTTCTCCACCTGGGAGGGGGTGGCCGGGATGCACCTGGAGGACCTCTACGTCCGTCCCGCGCACCGCGGCGACGGGCACGGGCTGCGCCTGCTCGCGGCGCTGGCCGCCGAGTGCACGCGCCGTGGCTGGGCCAGGCTGGAATGGAACGTCCTCGACTGGAACGAGCCGGCGCTCGGCTTCTACCGTTCGATCGGCGCCGGGCCGAACGAGGGCTGGACCGGTTACCGCCTCACCGGCGACCCGCTGGCCGCGCTCGCCCGGCGGGCCCGTGGTTAACCGGGCTCGTCCTCGCCCAGCGCCCAGCGCTTGGACTGCTCGCTGATCAGCAGCATGAAGGTGAGCAGCACGAACAGCCCGCACACGATGCCCCAGAGCAGCTGCCGGGACGGCCCGAGCAGGCTGTAGACGACCGGGAGCAGCAGCAGCTGCACCACGATCGCCGGGGTGCGGCAACCGTGCAGCCCACGGACCAGCCCGAACCCGATCCCCACCACGGCGCCGCCCATCAGCAGGAAGATCCCGGACTCGGCGAGCCCGTAGTACAACCGGGGCCCGCCCGCCTCGACGGCCCGCGTCCCCAGCACGACGGCCACGACCACGCCGACGACGCCCTGCACCGCGACCAGCAGCCCGGACACCTTCACGTTCTCCGGCACGCGCCGCGCCGCGGGGACGTCGTTGCGCTGCTCCTCGGCCACGACGCCGAGGATAAGCAGTGCGCGACGTGCGGTATCAACGGCCCGGGCCGCCCGCCCCCGGCGCGGGAACCCCGGTCGTTACAGTCGGCCCGTGCGCGCGCTGCTCGTGGTCAACCCGCAGGCCACGTCGACGACGGCGGCCGGCCGGGACGTGCTGGCCAAGGCGCTCGCCAGCGAGCTCAAGCTCGACGTGCTGCAGACCCGCTACCGGGGGCACGCCGCGGAGGCCACCGCGGCGGCCGTCGCCGACGGGGTCGAGCTGGTGGTGGCACTCGGCGGCGACGGCACGGTCAACGAGGTCGTGAACGGCCTGCTGGCCGCGCAGACCGGTACCGGCAGCGGCCCGCCCCGGCCGGACCCGGACGCCACCGCGATGCTGGCCGTCGTGCCCGGAGGTTCGGCGAACGTGTTCGCCCGCGCGCTCGAGATGCCGCGCGACCCGGTCGAGGCGACCGGCCATGTGCTCGCCGCGCTCGCCGCCCGGCGCCGACGGCTGGTCGGCCTGGGCCACGCCGACGACCGATGGTTCACCTTCAACGCGGGTATGGGCTGGGACGCCGAGGTGGTCGCGGCCGTGGAGCGGGCCAGGGCCCAGGGCCACGAGGCCAGTCCCGGCCGGTACGCGGTCACCGCGATCGGCCAGTACCTGGCCCAGCTGCGCCGGCCGCCGTCGATGACGGTGCAGATCCCGGGGGCCGCGCCGCTCGGCGGGGTGCGGCTGGCGTTCGTCTCGAACACCGACCCGTGGACCTACCTCTCCGGCCGCGCGGTCCGGACGAACCCGCGCTCGTCGTTCGGGAGCGGGCTCGGGCTGTTCGCGCTGACCGGCCTGGGCCCCGGAACGATCGCGGCGACGCTGCGTCAGATCCTGGCCGCCGACGGTGACCCGCACGGCAGGCACGTCGTGCGGCACGACGCGGTTCCGCAGGTCAGGATCCTCTCCGACCGGCCGCTGGCGTTGCAGCTGGACGGCGACCATCTGGGCGAGCGGACCGACGTGGAATTTCTGAGCGTGCCGGGAGCGTTACGCGTCGTCGTATGAGAGGGGCGGTTCGTCGCGCCCCGTGCGGGCCCTCTCACACGCCGGAGTGAGCAACCCCGCCATTCACCGATGTGAGCGGACCGCCGGTCCCGTTGGGGCTTACACCAGCCCAAACCGGTGATCCAAGGTGGTCCCTACGCAAGCGGGAGGCCCCGGCAGCGCCGCCAGGGGGGTGTCCGGTACGACACGGGATTCGGGTGGCCGATTCCGTGTCGGACAGGGACACTGGTTCGGAGAACCGACCCGGAGCTGGATAGTTCGGGGCTACGGTCCGTCGTGCGCGAGCGGCTATGAGGCCACTCACGTATCAGATGAGCAGTTTCCCGTTGAGGACCGCCGGAGCTCGTGAAAGTATTCACAAGCTCCGAAACACGGACGTAACAGATGACGATCGGCGCGACCCCGATCGCGCACCAGAGGAGAAAGTAATCATGGACTGGCGTCACGACGCGATCTGCCGCGACGAGGACCCCGAGCTCTTCTTCCCCGTCGGCACCAGCGGCCCCGCCCTGATGCAGATCGCCGAGGCGAAGAGCGTGTGCCGGCGCTGCCCGGTCACCGAGTCGTGCCTGCAGTGGGCCCTCGAGTCCGGCCAGGACGCGGGTGTCTGGGGCGGCATGAGCGAGGACGAGCGTCGCGCCCTGAAGCGGCGCAGCACCCGCCCGCGCGCCCACACCGCCTGATCGAAGCACTCGAGAAGTAGCTCCCCGACCTCGGGCCCGTAGCCGGACGCCACCGGCCACGGGCCCGAGGTGCGTTCGGGGTGATCTGCCACCCCGTGTGTTCCGTCCACCACGGTGCCGGCGCGACCACGGCACCGGGATCGACGGTCACGGGTCGAGGGTATCCGGTGCCGCCCGGGGCCCCGCTCACGCCCCGGGTCACCCGCAGTGACCGACACGGTCACCCGGCGCGCCGGACCGACCGCCCGAGGACGCCCCGGCTCGCGCCCGTTGCGGCCGGCCGACCCGGACCGGCCGCTCACCTCCCGCTCAGGCGCCGCCGCCCAGCGGGAGCCGGATCAACGCCACCGTCCCGCCGCCCTCCCGCGCGGAGACGGTGATCGTGGCCTCCAGCTCCGAGCTCAGCAGCGTCCGCACGATCTGCAGGCCCAGTCCCTTCGACCGCTCGAAGTCGAAGTCCGCCGGCATCCCGTGCCCGTCGTCGGCGACCGACACCTCGAGCCGGCTCGCCGAACGGTTCGGGCTGACGACGACCTCCCCCGCCACACCCGGGTCGTAGGCGTGCGCCAGCGCGTTGTGCACCAGCTCGGCCAGCACCAGCACCAGCGGGGTGGCCTTGGCCGCGGGCAGCGCACCGAACCCCGGGTCCACCCGGACCCGGGCGCGCGACTCGGTGGTCGCCCCGTCCCGGATGGCGGGCAACACCTTCGGCAGCAGCTCGTCGAGCTCGACGACCTCGGCCACCGAGTACGCCAACGCCTCGTGCACCAGCGCGATCGAGGTGACCCGGCGAACCGACTCCTCCAGCGCCCGGCTGGCCTCGGGGTGCTCGCTGCGCCGGGCCTGCAGACGGAGCAGCGCCGCGACGGTCTGCAGGTTGTTCTTCACCCGGTGGTGGATCTCGCGGATGGTGGCGTCCTTGGACATCAGCGCCGCATCTCGGCGACGCAGGTCCGTGACGTCACGGACCAGCACGAGCGCACCGGCGGCGTCACCGCGTGGCCGCAGCGGCAGCGCACGGACCAGCATCGTCGCGCGCCGCCCCTTCACCTCCATCCGGCTCGACGGGACACCGGCCAGTGCGTCGGCGATCCGGGTGGCCACGTCCTTCGCGTCGAACGGATCGAGCACCAGCGCCTTGGTCACCGCGGCCAGGTCGGCACCGGCGACGTCACTGGCATGGCCCATCCGGTGGTACGCCGACAGCGCGTTCGGGCTGGCGTAGGCGACGTTGCCGTGCGCGTCGAGCCGGACCAGGCCGTCGCCCGCGCGTGGGCTGCCCTCCGCGCTGCCCGGCGGCCCCGACTGCGGCGGGAAGGTGCCGTCGACGATCATCTGACACAGGTCCGAGGCGCTGCCCAGGTAGGCGATCTCCAACGGGGAGGGCACCCGCGGCGTCGACAGGTTGGTGTCCCGGGACAGCACGGCGACGGTGCGGCCGTGGTAGCGGACCGGAATGGTCTCGCGGCGCACCGGCACCTCGAGGTGCCAGTGCGGGTCGTCGTCCCGGCAGATCCGCCCCTCCATGATCGCCCGGCGCAGCTGGCCGACCTCCACCGACGCCGCCCGGCGACCGACGACGTCGTCCGGGTGCGCCGTGGGCGCGGTGGTCGGCCGGGCCTGGGCGACGCAGAGGAACTGGGCGGTGGACGCCCGCGGGGGCCCCTCGACGGCGAGATCGGCGACCGCGTGCAGGTCGTCCAGCGGCACCCACAGCAGGAAGTCGGCGAAGGACATGTCGGCGAGCAGCTGCCACTCGCCGACCACCCGCTGGAGGTGGTCGGCGGTCTCGCCGTCCATCGTCGTGTGCTCGGCGAGCAGCTGGCTGAGCGTGGTCACGGTCGCCCATCCCATCACATGCGAGAATCACCGCCACGAACTCCCGCGGCACCGCCGCGGAACCGTGACCCCGGGAAGAGAGGAGGGCCGATCATGTCCAAGCGTGCCCGCAAGCGCCGCGACCGCGGCAAGAAGAAGGCGAACCACGGCAAGAAGCCGAACACCTGAGTCGCCGGCAGAGCGTGCGGAGGGCGGGTACCGGTCCGGTACCCGCCCTCCGCACGTGTCGCGGCCCCGCTCAGCCCTCGCGCCGGTACTCCGTGCGCCGCCGGGACACCGACACCGAGGTGCCCTCCGGGCCGGACTCGACCCGGACCTGCGCCTGCTCCAGCACCGCCGAGCGGATCTGCGCCCGGAGCCGGTCGCGCAACGCCTCCGGCGCCGACTCGCCGCCGCACTTGCGCGCCAGCAGCGCCTTCAGCTTCTCGTCGATGCCGTACTCGGCCAGGCACGGTGCGCACTCGTCGAGGTGGTGCTGCAGGAACCGCCTGCGCTCCTGGTCGCACTCACGGTCCAGGAACATCCAGACCTCGGCGAGCACCTCGTTGCAGCCGGCCTTGTCACCGGCCAGCGGGTTGCGCTCGGCAGGAACCTCCTCGGCGCTCACGACGCCGTCACCTCCTGGCTGTCGGCCCCGCGCACGAAGCCACGTTCACGGGCGACATCGGTCAGCATGTCCCGCAGCTGGCGCCTGCCCCGGTGCAGCCGGGACATCACGGTACCGATCGGAGTACCCATGATCTCGGCGATCTCCTTGTAGGCGAACCCCTCGACATCGGCCAGGTACACCGCCATCCGGAAGTCCTCCGGCAGCGCCGAGAGGGCTTCCTTCACGTCGTCGTCGGGCAGCGCGTCCATCGCCTCGACCTCGGCGGAGCGCAGGCCGGTGGACGTGTGCTCGCCCGCCTGGGCCAGCTGGTAGTCGGTGATCTCATCGGTCGGCGCCTGCAACGGCTGACGCTGTCGCTTGCGGTACCCGTTGATGTAGGTGTTGGTCAGGATCCGGTACAGCCAGGCCTTCAGGTTCGTCCCGCGGCGGAACGAGCCGAAGGCCGAGTAGGCCTTGAGGAACGTCTCCTGCACCAGGTCCTCGGCGTCGGCCGGGTTCCGGGTCATCCGCAGCGCGGCACCGTAGAGCTGGTCGAGCAGCGGCATGGCGTCCCGCTCGAAGCGGGCGGTGCGCTCGGTGGCCGTCTCGTCCTCCGGTGCACGGTTGCCCTCGGCATCGGCGGACCCGACCTGCTCGACCGGCTCGTTCCCGGACCGGTCCGGCTGTTCTGACAAGGGTCCCCTCTCCAGTGACACGGGCCGCGCACCGGTGCGGGTCACCGGCGCGGCGGTCGTGTCGGAGGGTACGCGTTCCCACCGGTTCCGTCCGGCCTCGGACGCCCGGGGGGCCTCCATCACTGCTGTCGTCACGGCAGCGGCAACGTCGCGGCCCGGGCCGGCATTCCCGTAGGTTGCCCGCGGACACCGCGGCCGGCGGGCGGCGGGCGAGGTCAGGGGGTCGGAAGGTCATGGCGGGCAAGGGCACTCCGGCGACGGCACTGCTGGCGAGACGCGGGATCGCGCACCGGGTGCACAGCTACGACCACGACGACCGGGAGACCGGGTACGGGCCGGAGGCCGCCCGAGCGATGGGCCAGCACCCGGACCGGGTGTTCAAGACGCTCGTCGCCGTGGTCGACGGCGCCATGACCGTCGGGATCGTGCCGGTGTCCGCGCAGCTCGACCTCAAGGCGCTCGCCGCAGCGGTGGGTGGCAAGCGGGCGGTGATGGCCGACGTCGCCGACGCCGAACGGATCACCGGCTACGTGGCGGGCGGGATCTCGCCGCTGGGCCAGCGCAGGCGGCTGCCCACCGTGCTCGACTCCTCGGCGACCGGGTTCAGCACGGTCTACTGCTCCGGGGGCCGCCGCGGGCTGGAGATCGAGCTCGCTCCCGACGATCTCGTGTCGCTCACCGGTGCGAAGGTCGCCACGATCGCGCTGTCCTGACCCACGCGCACCTCTGCAGGACGCCCTCCGGCCAGTAGGGTCGCCGTGGTCGAGACCGCGGATCCGTTGGGGGAACAGGGAATGGACAGGCCTGCGTGGGCGCCCGACGAGGTGGACATGAACCGTCCGAGCGTCGCTCGGGTCTATGACTACTACCTCGGCGGCTCGCACAACTTCGAGGCGGACCGGAAGTTCGCCGAACAGATCCTCGGTGTGCTGCCCGAGATGGCATCGGTCGCCCAGGCGAACCGGGCGTTCCTGCGCCGGGCCGTCCGCTACCTGTGCGCGCAGGGGATCACCCAGTTCCTCGATCTCGGATCCGGCATTCCGACGGCCGGCAACGTCCACGAGATCGCGGCCGCCGAGATCCCGGACGCACGGGTGCTCTACGTCGACAACGACCCGATCGCGGTCGTGCACAGCCGCGCACTGCTCGAGGGCGACGAGCGCACCGAGGTGCTCGCCGCCGACCTGACCGAGCCGTCACGGGTGCTGGACCACCCGCTGACCCGCTCGCACCTCGACTTCTCGCGGCCGATCGCGGTCCTGATGGTGTCGGTGCTGCACTTCGTGCCCGACGAGGCCCGCCCGGCCGAGTTCGTGCGCACCTACCTGGAGACGATGGTCCCCGGCAGCCACCTGGTGATCAGCCACGCGACCGCGGAGGGCGGCCACGCCGGCGCCGACGAGGCGCAGAGCATCTACAACCGGGACCGTTCACCGAACGCGATGCGGATGCGCTCCACCGAGGAGGTCAGGGAGCTGTTCGGGGGCCTTCAGCTGCTGGAGCCGGGGGTCGTCCGGATCCCGCTCTGGCGACCGGAGTCCCCGGTCGGCCCGGAGGTCCAGCGCTATCCGGGGCTGGCCGGCGTGGCGCGCCGCTGAGTCGCCCACCCGGCGACGACGACATGCACGACAGGAGGCCGACGTGGGCAATGCCGTACCGGCGGGCGCCGGGGAGGTCCGGCCCGACCCGGGCGTCGAGCGGCTGACCGACGCCTGGGTCGCGGCGATCCACGCCCGCGGTTTCGTCTCGGCCGGGCGGGCGGAGCTGCGCGGCATCCTGGCCGGGGCCGCCTACTGGTTCACCGCCGTCGTCGACGGGCGGGCCGAGATCGAGACGGCCCGGGAGATCGGCACCGAGCTGATCGCCGCGCACCTCACCGACACCGCGGCGCTGCGGTGCTCGCTGGACGTGCTGGCATGCCACTTCGCCGACCGGATCACCGACCCGGTCCGGTTGCGCCGCTTCACCACCGCCGTCGGCGCGCTGTCGGCGGGCTACGCGCGGACCCTGCAGCAGCGCACGCGCACCGAGCAGGAGCGGATCAGCGCCGCCGCGTTCGCGGCGCGCGGGGCCGCCGAGGACGCCCGGTGGCGGTCGGAGGCCCGCTACGGCGCGGTGTTCGAGCACGCGGTGCTGGGGATCAGCGTGTCCGACGCGAGCGGGCAGGTCCTGGAGGCGAACCGGGCGCTCGCCGACATGCTCGGCTACCCGCCCGAGGAGATCGTCGGGCGGTCGATCTTCGAGTTCATCCATCCCGAGGACACCCCCGAGATGTGGCCGAAGATCCAGGCGATGCTGGACGGCCGGGTGGGGCACGTCCGGATGGAGAAGGCCTACCTGGGCAAGGACGGACGCCAGGTCTGGACCGAGCTGGTCGTGTCGCTGATCCGGGACCGCGAGGGGGCCCCGCGCTACCTGGTCGCGATGGTCGCCGACGTCACCGAGCGCCACCTGCTGCAGGCACGTCTGCAGCACCAGGCCGAACACGATCCGCTCACCGGGCTGCCGAACCGGGCGCTGTTCTTCAGCAGGCTCACCGCCGCCCTGGCCGCGCTCGATCCCGACGGCGCCACCGTCGGCGTCTGCTACCTGGACCTGGACGGCTTCAAGGCGGTCAACGACACCCTCGGGCACGACGCGGGCGACCAGCTGCTCTCCGCCGTCGCGCACCGCATGCAGGCCGAGCTGGGGAGCCTCGGGCACACCGTCGCCCGGATGGGCGGCGACGAGTTCGTCGTGCTCATCGAGAACTGTGCCGGCCCGGACGAGCTGACCGCCCTCGCCCAGCAGGCGCTGGAGACCGTGCGGCGCCCGGTGTCGCTGCGCGGGCGCGAGATCGTCGTCTCGGCCAGCATCGGTGTCGTCTCGTGGCCGGTTCCGGCCTACGACGACGCCACCCCGCGCGACGACGGCGCCGCGGCCCTCATGCAGGCCGCGGACACCACGATGTACTGGGCCAAACGCGACGGGCGGGACCGGATCGCGGTGTTCGACCCGCAGCGGCACCGCCACGACGTGCACCTGTTCGAGCTCGCCGGCCGGATGCCGGGGGCGCTGGAACGCGGCGAGTTCGACCTGGAGTACCAGCCGCTGGTGTCGTTCGCCGACGGGCGGGTCGCCGGCGTCGAGGCCCTCGCCCGCTGGCGGGCCCCCGACGGGGAGAAGCTGGGCCCGGACCTGTTCATCCCGCTGGCCGAGCAGACCGGCCTGATCATCCCGCTCGGCCTGTACCTGCTGCGCCGCGCCTGCTCCGAGGCCCGCGGCTGGGCCGACGCCGACCCGTCGCGCGAGTTCGTGCTCAGCGTCAACGTGGCCGGCCGCCAGCTCCGTCAGGACGACGCCGTGGCGCGGATCGTGGAGATCCTCACCGAGACCGGCTGGCCGGCGCAGGCGCTGCAGCTGGAGCTGACCGAGAGCGACCTGATGTCCGCGGGCGGGCAGCCGATCGCGGCCCTGGAGGAGCTGTCCCGGCTCGGCGTGCGGATCGCGATCGACGACTTCGGCACCGGCTACTCGAACCTCGCCTACCTGCACCGCCTCCCGGTGGACGTGCTCAAGCTCGCCGGCTCGTTCGTGTCGGCCGATGGCCCGCTGCCGCCCTCCCCGGACCGGCGTTCGGCCCGCGACCTGGACAGCCCGGTCGTGCTGTCGGCGATGATCGAGCTGGCGCACAGCCTCGGGCTCGCGGTGGTCGCCGAGTCGGTGGAGACCGCCGAGCAGGCGGCCCGGTTGCGGTCGCTGGGCTGCGACATCGGCCAGGGCTGGTACCTGTCCGCACCGCTGCACCCGGCCGAGGTGCCCGCGGTGCTGGACCGGCGCCACCCCGTCTAGAGCTCGAGTCCCGCCAGCCAGCCGCGCACCGCGCCGGCCAGCCCCGTCGGGTCCTTCTTCAACCCGTGGTCGCCGTCGATCAGCACCACCGAACGCCCGGAGCCCTCGTCCGGGATCCCGAACCGGTCGCTGCGGCCCTGCACGACGAGGACCGGCACCCCGGCGCCGTCGAGCTCGGGCAACCGGGTCCGCTCGGGCCTGCCCGGCGGGTGCAGCGGGAACGCCAGGCACAGCACCGCCACGGCGCCGGTGGCCGCCGCCGTGCGGCAGGCCACCCTCGCACCCGAGCTGCGCCCGCCCTGGAGCAGCGGCAGGTCACCGCGGACCGCGGCGACGACCGCCTCCCACGCCTGGTCGAGATGCCCGGCGGGGGCGGGGGCCCGCCGGCCCGCCACCCGGTAGGGCTGCTCGACCAGCCCGACGTCGAACCCGGCGACGGTCGCCGCACCGGTCGCGGCCACCAGGTCGGGCGCCCCGATCCCACCGCCCGCGCCGTGCCCGAGCAACAGCAGCCCACGCGGCGCCGCAGCCCGGTGCCAGGTCACCCGGGCGGGCCCGCGCGGCGTGCCGATCTGCTCGACGTCCCCGCTCACGACAGCAGGTCGAGCTGGATCGGCTCGCGCACCTGGTCGGCCGGCAGCTCCTCCAGCAGCTCGGGCCCGTTGTTGCGGACGTTGTTGACCTGCGACGACACCGGCCTGATCGCCAGGGTCGCGACGAGCGCCGGGCTGGGCGGGGCGAGCAGCGCGGCGGACGGGCCGGCATCCGGGTCCAGCCAGGCGTCCCAGTCCCCGGGGGCGAGCACCAGCGGCATCCGGTCGTGCACCTGGGCCAGTGGCCCGACCGCCCCGGTGGTGAGCACGCAGGCGGTCACCAGGCCGTCCGGGTACTTCTCGGCCAGTTCCCCCGCCTTCGGACGCCAGAACTCCCAGATGCCGGCCATGGCCAGGGTCGAGCCGTCGGCGTACCCGGTGAAGTACGGCTGCTTGGTCGGCCTGCCCGAACCGCCCTCGGCCTTCGGGACGGCGTCGTGGCGCTGCCACTCGTACCAGCCGTCGGCCGGGAACAGGCAGCGGCGCGACGCCACGGCCCGGCGGAACGCGGGCTTCTCGGTGACCGTCTCGGACCGGGCGTTCACCATCCGGGCGCCCGCCGAGGGATCCTTCGCCCAGGACGGCACGAGGCCCCACCGGACCGTGCGCAGCGACCGCTCGGTGACGGTCGGGTCGGGCTCGCCGTTCTCGTCGCGCGGGTGGCGCTGCACGACGACGGTGATGTCCTTGGTCGGCGCGACGTTGTAGTCCGGGCGCTGTGCCGACTCGGCCGTGGCGTCGACGGCGTGGAACTCGTCGGCCAGGTCCGCGGGTGCCTTCGTGGAGGCGTAACGGCCGCACATGCATCCCATCCTTCCACGTGCGGAAGGATGGGGGCGTGAGCTTCTGGTCCGCACCCACGCCCGCCGCCCCGGTGACCGGCACCGTCTCGGTGCCCGGCTCGAAGTCGGTCACCAACCGGGCGCTGCTGCTCGCCGGGCTCTCCGGTGGCGCCTGCCGGGTCGACGGCGCACCGCCGACCCGGGACACCACGCTGATGACCGGTGCGCTCACCGCGCTCGGGGTGCCCGTCACCACCGAGGGCGACACGGTCCGGACCGGCGCGCACGGCGGTCTGCGCGGCGGTACCACCGAGTTCCCGGCCCAGGTCGACTGCGGGCTGGCCGGGACGGTCATGCGGTTCGTCCCGCCGGCGGCGGCGACCGCCCGCGGCGCGGTGCGGTTCGACGGCGATCCGCGTGCCCGGGAACGCCCGATGGGGACGGTGCTCGACGCGCTGCGCGCGCTCGGCGCCCGGATCGACGACGGCGGCGCCGGGGCGCTGCCCTTCCTGCTCGACGGTGACGGGCCGGCCCGTGGTGGCGAGGTCACCATCGACGCGTCGGCGTCGTCGCAGTTCGTGTCCGGCCTGCTGCTCTCCGGTGCCCGCTTCGAGCGGGGCCTGACGCTGCGTCACGACGGCCCGCCGGTGCCCTCGCTGCCGCACATCGCGATGACCGTCGACATGCTCCGGCAGGCCGGCGTGACCGTGCACGACGACGAGCCCGACACCTGGCGGGTGGAGCCCGGCCCGATCGCGGTGCGGGACTGGGCGATCGAGCCCGACCTGTCGAACGCTGCGGTGTTCCTGGCCGCGGCGGTCGTCACCGGTGGCCGGGTGACGGTGCGCGGCTGGCCGGCGGCGAGCACCCAGCCCGGGGTGCACGTGCTCGCGGTCCTGGAACGGTTCGGGGCCCGGGTCGAGCACCGGCCGGAGGGGCTGACCGTCACCGGCCCGGACCGGTTGTCCGGGGTGGACGTCGACCTGCACGACGCCGGCGAGCTCGCCCCGACCGTCGCGGCGGTCGCCGCGCTGGCGACCGGGGTGTCGCGGTTGCGCGGCATCGGGCACCTGCGCGGACACGAGACCGACCGGCTCGCCGCGCTCGCCACCGAGATCACCGCGCTCGGCGGCTCGGTGACCGAGACCGACGACGGGCTGGTGATCGACCCGAAGCCGCTCACCGGCCGTGCCGACCGGCCGTGGGGGGCCTACGCCGACCACCGGATGGCGACCGCGGGGGCGATCGTCGGCCTGGTGGTGCCGGGGATCGTGGTCGACGACATCGGCTGCACCGACAAGACCATCCCGGACTTCCCCGGCCGCTGGTCGGCGCTGCTCGGGACCGCCGAGGGCCGCTGACGCATGCCCCGCCACGACCGGCTCGACGAGTCCGACGTCCGGGTCCGGCCCGGCCGGCGCGGTTCCCGGCCGCGCAGCAAGCGGCGCCCCGCGCACGCCGACGCCGCGCGGGCCATGGTCACCGCCGTCGACCGGGGGCGCTGGACGTGCGCGCCCGACTCCGACCCTCGGCGGCCTCCGGTGGTGGCGATGCGGGCCCGCGAGCTGGGCCGCACCCCGGTCGTCGTCGGGGACCGGGTGGACCTGGTCGGGGACCTGTCCGGTGAGCCGGACACGCTCGCCCGGATCGTGCGGGTCGCCGACCGGGACACGGTGCTGCGGCGCACCGCCGACGACAACGACCCCTACGAGCGGGTCGTCGTCGCGAACGCCGAACGGCTGATCGTCGTCACGGCGGTGGCCGATCCGCAGCCGCGTACCGGGTTCGTCGACCGGTGCCTGGTCGCGGCCTACGCCGGCGGCCTGGAACCGGTGCTCTGCCTGACCAAGTCCGACCTCACCGATCCGGAGCCGTTCGCCGCGCAGTACCGGGAGCTCGGGGTGCCGCTGGTGATCACCGGCCGGTCCGCGGCCGGCCCGCCCTCCGGGCTGGAGGACCTGCGCTCGGTGCTGGCCGGCCGGTTGTGCGCGCTGGTGGGGCACTCCGGTGTCGGCAAGTCGACGCTGGTCAACGCGATCGTCCCGGCGGCGGAGCAGGCCACCGGCCGGGTGTCGGGGGTCGGGAAGGGCCGGCACACCACGACCGCCGCCCTGGCCTTCCCGCACGCCGACGGCTGGGTCGTCGACACGCCGGGGATCCGGTCGTTCGGGCTGGCACACGTCGGCCCGGACGACGTGGTCGCCGCGTTCGGCGACCTCGCCGAGGCGATCGACGACTGCCCGCGCGGCTGCGGGCACCTGGGCCCGCCCGCCGACCCGGAGTGCGCACTGGACGACCTGGTGACCGCCGGCTCGCTCGGCGGAGGCAGACTCGATGCACTGCGCCGCATCCTCGTGGCGCTCCACCAGGACTGAGCCAGGACGGAGGCGACGTGCCGGAACGGCGAGCGGCGCTGCCCCCCTCGGCCGCCCTGCTCGGTGCCGTCCTGCTCGGTGCCGTCCTGCTCACCGGCTGCGCATGGCCGGGCTCCACGGGCTCGGCCCCTCCCCCGCCGTCCGCCACCGCCGCGGCACTGCCGAAGTACTACGACCCGGCGCCGCTGATCGCCGACGTGGGCGCCCGTACCCGGTCCGACGGCGGCGCCGTGATGTCGGTGGCCGGGACCCTGACCGCGGACTCCGAGCCCGTTCCGGTCACCGGGGAGGGCACGGTCCGCTTCGCGCCGGGGGGTGGCGCCCCCTCGGTCCGGTTGGACGTGCGGGCGGGGCCGGAGGGCAGCCCACCCGGCACCACCGGGGTCGTCCGGATCGGCGAGCGCACCTGGCTGCACCCCCGGGGCGCCGCCGGCTGGGCCGAGTCCGGTATCGATCCGATCGCGCCGGAGGACATCGCGGACGCCACCGTGGCGGCGAACATCGCCGCGGGCGCCGACCCGCTGGCCGCGACCGCCCGCTACCCGGACGCCGTGCTGGTCGCCGACGCCCGTGACACCGACGTCGACGGCATCCCTGTCGTGCACTACACCCTGGTGGTCGACCTGGTCCGGGCGATCGCGGTGGAGACCGAACCGGCCCGTCTGGAGGCCCTGACCGCGCAGCAGCGGGCCGGCATCACCCGGATCAGCTCCGAGATCTGGCTGGACGCCGATCGCCGGCCGGTGCGTGCGCGGTTGCGTCAGCAGCTGCCCGGTGTCGGCGCGCTGGACCTGTTGCTGCGGTACCGCGACTGGGGCAGCCCGGTCACGATCGAGCCCCCGGTGCGGGGCTGAGCGGCCGGTGGCGGCCGGCTCAGCCCAGCTCGACCAGGAACGGCAGCTCGGAGGGGGCGTACCAGGCCAGCTCGAAGTCCTCGGCCTCACCGACCAGGAACTCGGCGTCCAGGTCGCCGAGATCGGCCTTGTCGACCGCCCCCGCGGCCTGGCGGACGGCGTGCTCGGCCTCGGGGAGGTCGACGTGCACGGCCGCGATCTTCGCCACGGGGACCGGACCGGCCACCCGGACCGCGCCGTCGTCGAGATCGGGTCGCAGGGTGACGTCCTCGGTGTCCGCCGCGACGACCACCCGCCGCGGCGGGGTGCCGTCCTCGCCGAGGCCGAACTCGACGGCGAGCAACCGCAGCGACGCCCGCGCCGCCTCGGTGAGCGCAGCGTACTCCAGCTCCTCGTCGTCACCGCTCACATAGGACTCGCGCAGCTTCGGGGTCAGCGCGAAGGCGGTTCCGCCGAGCGGTTCGAAAACGCCGGTGGACACGGTCCGGGCCAGCATGGGCCAGGTGGCGGGGAGGTAGATCCGCACGTGGGGTGGGTCCTTTCTCGCTACTGCCGCAAGGTGTCGAGGAGCTCCTCGAGCGACTCGTTCACCATCCCGGCGAGCACGTCGATGTCACCCATCGCGTCCCGGTCGCCGTTGAGTCCGTAGTAGACGCCGCCGTCGTAGCTGGTGAGCCCGATGGAGACGGCCTGGCCCTTGGCCAGCGGCACCACCGGGAACATCTCCAGCATCCGGGCACCGGCCGCGTACAGCGGGAACTGCGGGCCGGGGACGTTGGTGACGACCAGGTTGAAGAAGTGCCGGGACATGCCGCTGGCGGCCCGGGCCCCCACCGCGTGCAGGGTCGGCGGGGCGAACCCGCCGATCCGGACGAGCGTGTCGGCGCCCACGGCGTCACCGGTGTCGGTGTGTTCGCGCATCTGGTAGGTCACCTGGTGCAGCCGCACCAGCGGGCTCGGCTCGCCCACCGGCAGGTCCACCAGGAACGACGCGACCCGGTTGCCGAGCGAACCACCGGCCGCCGAGCTGGGGACGTCACCCTCCCCACGCACCGAGAGCGGGACCAGCGCCCGCACCGACGACGATCCGCCGACCGGCTCACCGCGCGACATCAGCCAGGTACGCAGTGCGCCCGAGATCACGGCGAGCACGACGTCGTTGACGTCGCAACCGTAGGCGGCCCGGACCTTGCGGTAGTCCTCCAGGTCGGTGCGGGCGAGCGCGAACCGCCGCTGGGTGGAGATCTCGGCGTTCAGCGGCAGCCCCGGCGCGCGACGGCCCGCGGTGCGCGCCATCGTGAGCACCTTGCCGGCGGCCCTGCCGAGCTTGCCGAGGGTGACCAGCGCGTCCCCGGTGGCGGCCCGGACGTTGTCCACGATCTCGGTCGGCCGGGTCACCGCCTCACCGATCGCCTCCAGCACGAGCTGGCCGTCGCTCGGCTCCGGCCGTGGCATCCACAGCTCGTCCGGTGACTCACGGGGCTCGGCCGAGACGTCGAGGATCACCTGCCCGATGTCGATCGCGGAGATCCCGTCCACCATGGCCTGGTGGGTCTTGGTGAGGATCGCGACCCGACCGTCCTTGCCGCGGCCGCGGCCGCTCGACGCCGGGGCGAGGCCCTCGATCAGGTACATCTCCCACAACGGCCGGGAGTGGTCCAGCTGGCGCGACATCAACCGCCCGACCAGGTCGGTGAGCTGCTCCTCGCTGCCCGGCCGGGGCAGCGCGGAGCGCCGCACGTGGTAGGCGATGTCGAACTCGGTGTCGTCCACCCAGACCGGCCGGGCGAGGTTCCCCGGTACGTGGCGGACCTTCTGCCGGAACCGCGGGACCAGCGTGAGCCGCTGCTCGATCAGCTCGACCAGCCGGTCGTAGTCCAGGCCGTCCCGTGGGCGCTCGAACACCGAGACGCCGCCGACGTGCATGGGTGTGGTCGCCTCCTCGATGTAGAGGAAGGAGGCGTCGAGTGCGGAGAGCCGGGACGGCATGGCCGCGATCCTACGTGCGCGTGGGATCGTGGCGGCCGTGACCGACCCCGACCGCTCCACCGTCCCCGCGGTGTCCCCCAAGGACCGCTTCATCACCGTGTACGGGCGCAAGCCGGTCCTGGAAGCGCTCGCCGACGACGATCTCCACGTCGACAAGGTGATCCTCGCCGAGTCCGTCCGGGGCGGCGGGGAACGTGAGATCACCGCCGCGGCCCGCCGGCGCGGGGTGCCGGTGCAGCGGGCGTCGGCACAGCGGGTGAAGGTGCTCGCCGGGAACGGCCGGCACGACCAGGGCGTGCTCGCCGACGTCGTCGCCCCGCGGATGGCGCCGCTGGAGGTGTTCCTGTCCGACCTCGGCACCAGGCGCCCGGCGTCGGTGCTGGTGCTCGACGCCGTCACCAACCCCGCGAACGTCGGGATGTTGCTGCGCAGCGCGACCGCGGCCGGGCTGGACGGCGTGCTGCTCCCCCGGCGCGGCGTACCCGCGATCGACCCGCTGGTGATCAAGGCCTCGGCCGGGGTCGCGTTCTCGGCGCCGGTGCTGCGTTGCCCGACCGCCGCCGAGGGGATCGACCTGATGCACCGGGCCGGGTTCTCGGTGTTCGGGCTCGACGCCGGTGGCGACTCCCTGCTCGACGCCGGCCTGCCACCACGGGTGGCGCTGGTGCTCGGCAACGAGACCGACGGCCTGACCGAGGCCGTCCGGGAGCGCTGCGACGGCATCCTGTCGCTGCCCATGTTCGGCGGGGTGGAGTCGCTCAACGTCGCCTCGGCCGGGGCGGTCGCGGCCTACGAGCTGCTGCGCCGCCGCTGAGCGCGCGGATACCTACCCTGACGTGCATGGTCCGCCGACGCATCCCGCGCCCGTCCGAGCTCGCACCGCTGTTGCGACCCGCCCCCGTCACCCTCGACCGCACCGCGGCCCGGCTGGCCCGCGCCGCGAGCATCGGTGACCTTCGGCTGCTCGCCCGTAGACGGGCACCGCGGGCGGTGTTCGACTACACCGACGGCGCCGCCGAGGACGAGATCGGCCTGAGCCGGGCGCGCGCGGCGTGGGCCTCGGTCGAGTTCACCCCGAGCGTGCTGCACGACGTCTCGCGGGTCGACACCGGGGTCGACGTCCTCGGTGGCCGGTCCTCGCTGCCCTTCGCGCTGGCCCCCACCGGTTTCACCCGGATGATGCACACCGCGGGCGAGCGGGCGGTCGCCGCCGTCGCCGCCCGGGCCGGGATCCCGTACACGCTCTCGACGATGGGTTCGACGACCATCGAGAGCACCGCCCGGGCCGGGGCGGGCGGGAGGCACTGGTTCCAGCTCTACCTGTGGCGGGACCGCTCGTTCGCGCAGGACCTCGTCGCCCGGGCCGCGGCGGCCGGGTACGACACGCTGATGCTGACCGTCGACACGCCGGTCGCGGGCAACCGCCGTCGCGACGCCCGCAACGGCCTGTCGATCCCGCCGGCCCTGTCGTTGCGGACCTTCCTCGACGGTGCCCGCCGTCCACGCTGGTGGTTCGACCTGCTCACCACCGAGCCGCTCGCCTTCGAGAGCCTGGCCTCGGGTGGCGGAGCCCCCTTCGAGGTGATCAACCGGGTGTTCGACCCGGCCCTGACGATGGACGACGTCGCCTGGCTGCGCGGAACCTGGCCGGGGAAGCTGGTGGTCAAGGGCGTCCAGTCGGTGGCCGACGCGCGCCGGGTCGCCGATGCCGGGGCGGACGGCGTACTGCTGTCCAATCACGGGGGTCGCCAGCTGGACCGGGCACCGGTCCCCGCCGAGCTGATCGAACCGGTCGTCCAGGAGCTGGGCGACGACGCCGAGGTGCTGGTCGACACCGGGATCATGCACGGCGGCGACGTGGTCGCCGCCGTGGCGCTCGGTGCGCGCGCGGCGCTGGTGGGCCGGGCCTATCTGTACGGGTTGATGGCGGGTGGTGAAGCCGGGGTGGAGCGGGCGGTGCAGATCCTGCGCGGTGAGGTGGAGCGCACGATGCAGCTGCTCGGTGTCACCCGGGTCGCCGATCTCCGCCCGGAGCACGCACGGCTCCGTTCGTCGATCACCACGACTGCTCACCCGAACGGGGGACGTGCCGCGGGTGCGCCGGAGGGCTGAGCACGCGACGATGGCCGGCATGGGTTTCCTGGACAAGGCCAAGGAACTGCTCGGCAAGCACGACGACAAGGTCGACCAGGCGCTGAACAAGGCCGGGGACGCGGCCAAGAAGAAGTTCGCCGGCCACGAGCAGCACATCGACACCGCGACGAAGTTCGCCCGCGAGCGGACCGGGAGCGGTGACACGACCGCGCAGCAGCCGGGCCAGGCCCCGCCGCCGCAGGGCCAGCAGCCCGGTCAGGCCCCGCCGCCGCAGGGCGGGCAGCAGCCGCCGCCGCCCCCGCAGCAGTGAGCCGGGCCGGGCACACCGGCCGGTAGCGGGACCGGTCCGGCAGCAGCCGGGCCGACACCATCGAGGCGCCGTCCACGAGCAGTGGGCGGCGCCTCCGCACGTCACGGCCCGGCCGTGACGCCCAGCAGGATCTCCAGCTCGACGAGGGTCGCCTCGGCGCTCACGTGCTGCACCCCGACCGCCCCGGCCGCGACCGCGCCGCGCACGCAGGCACCCTGGTCGTCGACGACGACGCAGTCCGCCGGATCCAGCCCGATCGCGGCCGCCGCCGCGGCGAACGCGTCCGGGCTCGGCTTGCGGGCCCCGCGCACGGCGCCGAGCAGGACCGTGCCGAACGCGTCGGCGCACTCGGGCGGTACCGCGTGTGCGCCGGAGAACAGCGCCGTCGCGATCCCGCCGTCAGCGGCCCGGCGCACGTAGTCCAGCAGGCGCGGGCCACCGTCCGGGTCGTCGAGGACACCGCCGTGGTCGACGATCAGGCCGCGCAGCGTCCGTGGCTCCGACACACCGCCGACCGTACCCCTCCTCAGTCGAGGGCCCGACGGAGGAACCCGCGGATGCCGAGCAGCGTGAACAGGACGATCGCCAGCACCGGCACCAGCACACAGACCCACACCGGGAGGTGCGGGACGTCCGGGACCAGCACCGCCCGGAGCCCCTCGCTCACGTAGGTCAGCGGGTTCAGCGCCGACAGCACCTGGAACCAGCGCAGGTCGGCGAGGGTCAGCCACGGGTACTGCACCGAGCCGGTGAACAGCAGCGGTGTGAAGATCACCGCGAACAGGATGTTGATCCGCCGCGGCGGCACGGCGGTTCCGATGGTCAGGCCCATCGCGGCCCCCAGCAGCGATCCCAGCACCACCATCAGCAGCGCCGTCGGGAGCCCGGCGGCCGGCCACGACACGTCGACCATCACCAGCCCGATCGGCACCATCAGCAGGCTCGCCAGCAACCCGCGCAGACCGGCGAAGACGATCTTCTCGACGGCCACCGCCCACACCGGCATCGGTGCCAGCAGCCGGTCGTCGATCTCCCGGGTCCACGACAGCTCGAACACCAGCGGCAACGTGACACTCTGCAACGCCCCGAACAGCGCGTTCAGCGCGATCAGCCCGGGGAGCATGATCTCGCCGTAACCCTCGGCGACGAATCCGCCGCGGCCCAGCACGATCACGAAGACCAGCAGGAAGAAGAACGGCTGCACCAGCACCTGGGCCAGGAAGGAGGGCAGTTCCTTCCCGGTGACGACGATGTCGCGGCGCAGCACCGCGAGGAAGGCACGCCTGCTCATCGCAGGTCCCGGCCGGTCAGGTCGATGAAGACGTCCTCCAGGGTGGCGGAGCCCAGGCGCACGTCCCGCGCGGACGCGCCGTGCCTGCCGAGCAGGTCCACCACCGGCGCCAGCAACCGCGCCGGGTCGCCGACCACCGACAGCCGCAGCGCGACGGTGGCCTCGGTGTCGCCGGCGCGCCCCGGTGGGCTCTCGACCCGGGCGACGTCGGCCAGCTCGGACAGCGCGGACCGCAGCGGCTCGACGCCCTGCGGCCCCGGTTCGGCGACGATCTCGATGCTCCCGCTGCCGGGCAGCGAGCGCACCAGCGCCTCCGGGGTGTCGAGCGCCAGCAGCCTGCCGTGGTCGACGATGCCGATCCGGTGCGAGAGCTTCTGCGCCTCGTCCATGTCATGGGTGGTGAGCACCACCGTGATGCCCTCCTCGCGCAACCCGAGGACGTAGTCGTGCACGAACAGCCGGGCCTGCGGGTCCAGCCCGGTCGAGGGCTCGTCGAGGAAGAGCACCTCCGGCTCGTGCATGAGCGCCCTGGCGATCATGACGCGCTGCGCCTGACCACCCGACAGATCGTCGGCGACCGCCTTCGCCCGGTCGGTCAGGCCCATCCGGTCCAGCAGCTCGTCGGCCCGGCGGTTGCGCTCGGCGCGGCCGACGCCGTGATAGGCGGCGTGGAACACCAGGTTGTCGCGCACACCGAGCGAGCGGTCCAGGTTCTGCCGTTGCGGAACGACCGCGAGCTTCGCGCAGACCGCGACCGAGTCGCGTACGACGTCCAGCCCCGCCACCCGGGCGATACCCGACGTCGGCAGCACGCGGGTCGTGAGAACACCGACGGTGGTGGTCTTACCGGCCCCGTTCGGGCCGAGCAGCCCGAAGATCTCACCTTCGGCGACCTCGAAGGACAGGCCGTCGACCGCGTTGCGGTCCGCCTTCGGATA
The DNA here is from genome assembly GCF_040659795.1 of Pseudonocardia sp. NPDC049635. Taxonomy (NCBI): domain Bacteria; kingdom Bacillati; phylum Actinomycetota; class Actinomycetes; order Pseudonocardiales; family Pseudonocardiaceae; genus Pseudonocardia; species Pseudonocardia sp. NPDC049635. Next base: position 281,432 of record NZ_JBFAON010000002.1, on the reverse strand, counting down.
GCGCTTCACCAGGTCGAGGACCTCGACCGCGGCCCGTCCCATGACATCCCCTCACAGCGTGTGCCCGCGATGATCCTGCTCCAGCGACGCGACCACCGCGAGCAGATACTCGCGGATCACGCCGGCGTGAGCGCGCGGGGGATCGGGGACCCGCGGGACCCGGGCCGCGGACCGGGCCGCGAGCAACCGTCCACGGCCGGCGTCGGTGATGGCCACCCGGCGGACCCGCCGGTCGCCCCGCACCGTCGCACGCACGGCGAGACCGTCGTGCTCGAGTGCGTCGAGCACCGGCGTGAGCGTGGTCGGGCCGACCCGGACGCGGGCGGCCAGCTCGCGCTGGACGAGCCCGTCGGTGCCGTCGAGTACCTGCAGGACCGCGAACCCGGTGCCGGACAGGCCGAGATCCGCGGCCCGCCGGCGTCGGTGCGCGGACACCCCGGCACCGGCGCGGACCAGCAGGTCCGCGAGCGTGCTCGGCCGGTCGGGGACGGCGGGGCGGGACGGACGGGGGCGCGGCTCCTCGGGCATCGCGGCAGCCTAGGGGCGGTGCACCGGTCCCCGGGGCCGATCGGGCCCACCGGGCTGCGCCTGCGAACCGCACGGCACAGGGCCCGTGCACAGCACGAGACCACAGCACGAGACCGGCCCCTGCGAGACCGGACCGTGCGGGACCTGATCCTGCGGAACCTGACGTACGGGACCTGATCCCGCGGAACCCGACCGTGCGGCCCCGGACCGAACTGCGTACCGACGGTGCGATCCACGGACGGTGCGATCCACGGACGGTGCGATCTGCGGACGGTACGGACACGGATCCGGGCCGGGCGGCCCGCCCGGCCCGGCCACGGCGCACGCTCGGCCGGTGACCACGTCGAGTCCGCCGGCCGACCCGCTGGCCCGCCCACGGACCGCGCTCCCGGCGGTGAGCGAGCACGGCGAGCTCGTCGTCCGCACACCGGAGGAGGTGCCGGTGGACCTACCGCCCGGCCTGGTGGTGGTCCTGCCGGGCGGGTTCCGGATGCGATCCGGGGCGGCCCCTCCTCCCGACCGGTCCGATCCGCCGCGCGCCCACGTGCCGCCACCCGAGATCACCGTCCCGGACGCCGAACGGACCCGGGCCCGGGCGGCGGAGCTGGTGCGGCTCGTCCGGGAGGTGCTCACCGGACGCCGTCCGGTCGCTCAGCTCACCTGCCTGGCCACCCCGCAGGCACTGCGCTACCTCCGGGCCACGGCACGCCCCGCCCCCCGTCGCATCCGTCCGGACGGACGGGCACGGGCACCGGGTTGCGGCGGCCGCGCTGCACCGTCGGTGCACGTCGGCCAGCCGCACCCGGACGCCGCGGAGATCTGTGCGACCCTCCCGATCAGTGGCCGGGTGCGGGCGCTCAGCCTGCGGATCGACCGGGCCGACGGCAGCTCGCCCTGGGTGCTCACCGCCGCGCGGTTGCTGTGACCACGGTCAGCGACGCCTGCGGTTCGCCTTCTCCGCCCGACGGCGCTCCGCCCGGTTGACCCCGCCCTCACCCGTCGAGCCGTTGCCGTTCGGGTTCTGCGGTGCCGGATTGCGGGCAGCCGGGTTCCGGGGCGCCGGGTTCTGCCGGGCCACCGGGTGCTGCCGGGCCGGGTTCACCGGAGCCGCCCCCCGCGGCGCCGCCGCCCGGTAATGGCCGCTGCGGCCACCCGGCGCCGCAGCCGGGCCCTCGCCACGCCGGGCCACGCCGCCGTCCTCACCGGGCCCGCTGTACTGCAGGTTCTGCGGCGGGGTGGTGCGGAAGAGGTTCGGGAGGACGACAGTGCTCTCGCTCGGGTCCTCCGCGGGAGCGCGGCGGATCACCGGGATCTCGGTGGTCTCCGGCTCGGCGTCCTGGACCGGCGCCGCGGGCTGCTGCACCTGGACCACGACGTTGAACAGGTGCCCGATCGTCTCCTCCTTGATGCCCTCGAGCATCGCGGTGAACATGTCGTAGCCCTCGCGCTGGTACTCGATCACCGGGTCGCGCTGCGCCATCGCGCGCAGTCCGATGCCCTCCTTGAGATAGTCCATCTCGTAGAGGTGCTCGCGCCACTTGCGGTCGATGACCTGCATCAGGACCTGGCGCTCCAGCTCGCGCATCCCGCCCTGTGGCCCGATCAGCGCGTCGATCTCGGCCTCACGGCGGGCGTAGGCCTTCTCGGCGTCCTCGAGGATCGCCTTCTCCAGCTGCTCCGCGGTGAGATCGTCGGGATCCTCGGCCAGGGTCCTCCAGTCGATCGAGACCGGGTAGAGCCCGCGCAGCGCGGTCCAGAGCTTCTCCAGGTCCCAGTCCTCGGCGTACCCCTCGGCGGTGGCCGCGGACACGTAGCCCCGGACCACGTCCTCGAGCATGTTGCGGGTCTGGCGCTGCACGTCCTCACCGTCGAGCACCCGCCTGCGCTCGTCGTAGATGACCTTGCGCTGCTTGTTGAGGACCTCGTCGTACTTGAGGACGTTCTTCCGGATCTCGAAGTTCTGCTGCTCGACCTGCGTCTGCGCGCTCCGGATGGCGCGGGTGACCATCTTGGCCTCGATCGGCACGTCGTCCGGCAGGTTGAAGCGGTTCATGATCGACTCGACCACGTGGCCGTTGAACCGGCGCATCAGCTCGTCACCGAGCGAGAGGTAGAAACGCGACTCACCCGGGTCGCCCTGACGGCCGGACCGCCCGCGCAGCTGGTTGTCGATCCGGCGGGACTCGTGCCGCTCGGTGCCCAGCACGTAGAGCCCGCCCGCCGCGCGGACCTCCTCGGCCTCGGCCTTGACCTGCTTGCGCATCCGGTCCAGGACGGCGTCCCACGCGGCCTCGTACTCCTCGCGGGTCTCGACCGGGTCGAGCCCCTGCCCGCGCAGCTCCAGGTCGGCGAGGAACTCGGGGTTGCCGCCGAGCATGATGTCGGTGCCTCGACCGGCCATGTTGGTGGCGACGGTGACGGCGCCGGCATGTCCGGCCTGGGCGATGATCGCCGCTTCCCGGGCGTGGTTCTTCGCGTTCAGCACCTCGTGCGGTACGGAGCGGCGCAGCAGCAGCTTGGCGAGGTACTCGGACTTCTCGACGCTGGTCGTGCCGATCAGGACGGGCTGACCCTTCGCGTGCTTCTCGGCGATGTCGTCGGCGACCGCCTCGAACTTCGCGGTCTCGGTCTTGTAGATCAGGTCCGGCTGGTCGACGCGTACCCGCGGCTTGTTCGGCGGGATCGACACGACCGACATCTTGTAGATCTCGTGCAGCTCGGCGGCCTCGGTCTGGGCCGTACCGGTCATGCCGGCGATCTTGTCGTAGAGCCGGAAGAAGTTCTGCAGCGTGATCGTCGCCAGGGTCTGGTTCTCCGGCTTGATCTCGACGCCTTCCTTGGCCTCGATCGCCTGGTGCAGGCCCTCGTTGTAGCGACGCCCGGCGAGCACCCGGCCGGTGAACTCGTCGACGATCAGGACCTCGCCGTTCGAGACGATGTAGTCCTTGTCCTTCTTGAACAGCTCCTTGACCTTGATGGCGTTGTTCAGGTAGCCGACCAGCGGGGTGTTCGCGGACTCGTAGAGGTTGTCGATGCCGAGCTGGTCCTCGATCAGCGCGACACCCTCCTCGGTGATGCCGACGGTGCGCTTGCGCTCGTCGACCTCGTAGTGGATGTCCTTCGACAGCATCGGCGCCAGCCGCGCGAACTCCTGGTACCAGCGGGCGCTCTGCTCCGCCGGGCCGGAGATGATCAGCGGGGTCCTGGCCTCGTCGATGAGGATCGAGTCGGCCTCGTCGACGATCGCGAAGTTGTGGCCGCGCTGCACCATGTCGGCGACGTTCCACGCCATGTTGTCGCGCAGGTAGTCGAAGCCGAACTCGTTGTTCGTGCCGTAGGTGACGTCGCAGGCGTACTGCTCGCGACGCTGGACCGGGGTCATCTCGGAGAGGATCACGCCGACGGTCAGGCCGAGCCAGCGGTGGATCCGGCCCATCGTCTCGGAGTCGCGCTTGGCGAGGTAGTCGTTCGTGGTGACGACGTGGACACCCTTGCCCTCGAGCGCGTTCAGGTAGACGGCGAGGGTGGAGGTCAGGGTCTTCCCCTCACCGGTGCCCATCTCGGCCACGTTGCCCAGGTGCAGTGCGCCGGCACCCATCAGCTGGACCGTGAACGGACGCTGGCCCAGCGTCCGCCGGGCCGCCTCGCGGACCGTCGCGAACGCCTCGGGCAACAGGTCGTCGAGAGTCTCGCCGTCGGCGAGCCGCTGCCGGAACTCGTCGGTCTTCGCGCGCAGCTGCGCGTCGGTGAGGCCCTCGAACTCGGGCTCCAGGCCGTCGATGTGCGCGGCGATCTTGCCGAGCCGCTTCACCAGCTTGGTCTCGCCGGCCCGGAGGAGTCGACTCAGGAAGGGCACTGCCGACCTCATTCACGTTCGCGGTCAGGACACGGGACGGGTGTCACTCACCGGACGAGGTCACACCGCCCCGCCGCCATGGTACGGGCCCGCCGCCGCGGGTCCCGCGCCGCTTCGGCGAGGCTTCTCACGCCGCGACCGCCGGCAGCGCGCGGGCCGGCCGCACCACCGCCGGGCGCGGGTGCCCACCGCGGACGGCCGGGCACCCGCGCCGAGCGGTCAGCCGCCGAGCCGGATCACCCCGTAGTCGTACCCGTGGCGCCGGTAGACCACCGAGGCCTTGCCCGAGTCGCTGTCGGAGAAGAGGTAGAAGTCGTGACCGACGAGCTCCATCCGCGACAGTGCCTCGTCGACCGTCATCGGATCAGCCGGGTGAGTCTTCTCCCGCACGATGCGACCCGGCCGGTACTCCGCGGCCCACTGCTGTTCGAGCTGCTCGAGCTCCGCGTCGGGAAGGTCGTCGTCGTGCGATCGGGGCGCGGGAATCGCGTCGGTGGCGGGCGGTGCCGCCTCCATCAACGCGACGGCGGAGGCGTTCGCGGCGACCCGGGACGCGTGCACGCGATCACGGCGGCTCGGCTTGCGGCGATCGTGCGAGCGACGGAGCCGCTCGGCTAGCTTGCCGACCGCCAGATCGAGAGCGGCGTAGAAGTCGGGCGCCGACGCCTCGGCGCGGGCGACGGCACCGCAGCCGCCGCGACCGGTGATCTCAACACGCTGGCAGGACTTCTGCTGGCGGCGGTTCGGCTCGTGGAAGAGCTCCACCTCCATCCCGACGATCTTGTGGTCATGGCGCTCCAGGCGGGACAGCTTCTCCTCGACCAGACCACGGAAGTGGTCGGGCACCTGGACGTTCCGGCCGGTGACGACGATTTCCACTCGGACATCCCTCGCTTCGCCTCGTGCTGAACCCGGGACTCGACGACGGCCCCGGGGGGTGGGCTATCGGTCGTTCCTCCTGGTGTGCTAGCGGGTCGGAGTTCATCGGACGTTATCGGGAAATCTGCCGGCGGGACAGGCCGCTCGTCGACCCGGAAGCGGGACGTTCGGCCCATGGGTGACACCGCTCCGCCACGAGGGAACGGCGACCGGGTGATACCCGACCGCCACTTCGCACCCTCACCGGCGGGTGGCCCGGCACTACGCTCCCCGGGCCGCGGCGCACGGCCGTCCGGTCGTACACCGGGGACCCCGGACAGGTGTGACCCTCGTCACCGACTGCGGTGGTGCGTGGTGGCGTCGGCCAGCAGCACCGAGCCGATGGGTTCGCACCCGAGCGCACGCAACGCCTGTCGGCAGGCACGCAGGGTCGCCCCGGTGGTCACCACGTCGTCGACCAGCACCACCGGCTCCCCCGGACCCGCCTCCCTCCCGCGGTTCGCCGGGCGGAGCGCGACGGACAGGTTCGCGGCCCGGGCCGCGCCGTCCAGCCCGACCGAGTCCCGGGCCCGCCGGCCGAGCGCCAGCAACGTGGCCGTGCGGGCCGGCAGACCGGCCGCCGTGAGCCGCGGTTCCAGCGCCCGGCACAACCGGAGCACGTGGTCGCCACCGCGGGCCCGGGCGGCGGCCGGGCGGGAGGGGACGGGCACGAGACGGATCCGGTCGGGCGCCCGCCCGGCCACCGCCGGCAGCACGACCGCGACCGGCGGCACGAGCAACCCGGCGAGGTCCGCCGCGAGGTCGCGGCGACCGCGCTCCTTGTAGGCGAGCACCGCGCGGCGCAGCGGCCCGCGGTAGCGGCCGGCCACCGCGACCCGCCCGGCCCCGGGCACCGCGACCGACCACGGCCCCGCGGTGCTCTCGGCACAGGCCGGGCACCAGCCCCCGCTGTCCGGAGGGCCCGCACCGCAGCCACCACAGGTACGCGGGAACAGCAGGTCGAGCAGTGCCGCGACCGGTGAGCAGGACGGAGGACCCATGCCGTGGATACTGCCCCGTGGAACGGGCCACGTGCCGCGGTCCGGCCCCGCAGGGCAGGACTTGTCCACAGGTGGCCGATCCGTCCACAGACCGCGTGACGACCGGTGATCGAGGCGCACACCGGCGCACTCTGGTCCCGGGCGCCGGCTCAGCCCGGGTAGAAGGGCCGCGCCGCGGTGGAGGCGCCGACCGTCTGCTGCCAGGCGTCCAGGTCACCCCCGCTGTAGCTCCACAGACCGGTCCGGTCGGTCACGTAGATCGGCCGCCCGGGGGCGGCGGCCACCGCGCGCAAGGGAGAGGTGAGGTTGGTGCCCGGCACCTGGTCCAGGGTCAGGCCGTCGCTCGTCACGAGTGCCACCGGGCGCTCGGAGTCGGACGCGACGGCGAGCTGTTCGCTCGACCGCCAGTCGACGGCGACGACGTCGGTCAGCTCGTTCGGGCGCAGCTCCCGCAGCGGCCCGATCGCGGCTTCCCCGTCCGCACCGGGGATCACCGGCCCCACCATCGCGGCCCCGCCCGCGACCACGGCCAGCCGGCCGCCCTCCCGCGAGTGCGCCAGGTCGTCGATCTCACCCAGTCCGTCGAGCCGGCGGGTGTCCAGCGGTGCCTCCACCGGCGGTCCGGTCGCCGGGACCAGCACCCGGCGCAGCCGGCCGTCGGCGACCGCCCAGATCTCGTCGCCGGCTCCGTTCCAGCTCAGCGAGGTCACCTCGGCCCCGGACACCGGGGTCGCGGTCAGCTCGCCGTCCATCGGGCCGGTCAGCAGCCGGTGCGTCCCGGTCTCCTCCCGGGAGACGACCGCGATCCCGTCCCCGCGCGCGGAGGCCGCCGCCTCGACCACGTCGAACGACCCGTTGCCGGCCTGCCCCCGCACCGGCGTCTCCCGCCCGCCCTCGGCCAGCTGCCGCACCCGTCCGCCGTCGACCACCAGCGGGAAAGCCGGGAGCCGGTCGGGCGCCGAGACGAGGCCGGCCACGTCGTCACGGGTGATCTCGGGCTCGTCGGGCAGCAGTGGCTCACCGTCGGAGAGCACCCGCACTCTCGCCACACTGACCTCGGCCAGTGTCAGCACGACCTGTGCGGCGAGCAGCCGCCGGTCCGCCCCCGACAACCCGGAGACCCCGGTGAGATCGACGACGCTCACCCCGTCCGGCGACTCGGCCACGGCCGACCGCAGCCGGGCCGTCGCCGGGAACATCGTCACCGCCGCCCCGGCCAGCCCCGCCGAGGGGCCGCTCAGCAGGACCTCGATCGCACGGGAGGCCAGCTGGATCGGCCGGGTACTGGGGATGTAATGGGTGTCCGACATCAGCGTTCCGCGCTGCGGATCGGTGAACCACGCCCGCAGCGAGCGGTAGTTCGTGCGGAAGTCCGAGAGCCGGACCATGACCCCGGGCGGAGGCCGGTCGATCCGCCAGTGGTCCTCCTGCCGCACGACGCCGATGTCGACCTCGATCGGCCCGGTGGCCGTCTCGAACGCACCGGAGGGGCTGACCGTGCCGAGCCTGGTCCCGCGCAACCGCACCACCGCCCGGTCCCCGCCGTGCTCGGCGCTGTCCGGCGCGAACACCGTGTCGAAACGTTCGGTGAGCACGGTCAACGAGGCACCGTCGTCCCAGTCCGCGGCGGAGGCGGCGAGATAGCGGCGGGCGGAGGCGTGCCGGTCGTCCGGCCGGCCGGAGGCGTAGACGAACTCCCGGACCAGGCCCAGCGGGTCGGCGTCCTCGATCGGGCCGTCCGGCACCGCCGCACCGGTGTCCCCGGTCTGGCGGAGCACCTGGACCGACGAGTGGTCCGGCACGCTGGCGCAGCCGGCGAGCACGATGAGGCAGACCAGCATGCCCAGGCCGGTGCCGTACCGGCGCAGCCACGAGCTCACCGCTGCACCCCCGGGTCGGTGATCGCGCGTTCCGCAGGCAGCACCGGGGCGGCCTCGGCCGGGCGGGCGGCCTCCTCGCACACCGGCCGGTCCTCCGCCCGGCGGGCGGCCACACCCCGGGGCGGTGTCGGCACCGATGTTCCCGGGCGGCCGTCCCGGCACGCCGCGTCCTCCTCACCGGAGGGCGGCCCCAGCGGCAGCGGTGAGGTGGAGATGTGACCGCCGACCAGACGGGGCAGGGTCAACCGGAACGCCGATCCGTTGCCGGGCTCGCCCCAGGCCTGCAGCCAGCCGCCGTGCAGCCGGGCGTCCTCGATGCTGATCGAGAGACCCAGTCCGGTGCCGCCGCTGCGCCGCGCGCGGGACTCCTCCGCCCGCCAGAAGCGGTTGAACACCAGGTCGGCCTCGCCGGGCCGCAGGCCGACGCCGTGGTCACGCACCAGCACCGCCACCGAAGCGGGGTCCCCCGCCATCGTCACCTCCACCGGTCGGCCCTCGCCGTGGTCGATCGCGTTCGCCACCAGATTCCGCACGATCCGCTCGACCCGCCGGGGGTCGGCCTCGACGTACTCCCCCGCAGGCAGATCGAGCACCAGTTCGGTCCCGGCATCGGCGGCCAGGCCGCGGACGGCACCGACGGCGCGACGCACCACCGCGGACAGGTCGACCTGTTCGGCGCCCAGCTCGGCGACACCGGCGTCCAGGCGGGAGATCTCCAGCAGGTCGGCGAGCAGCTCCTCGAACCGGTCCAGCTCGGTGACCAGCAGCTCGGAGCTGCGCCGCAGAGCCGGGAGCAACTCGTCACGGGAGGCGTAGAGCACGTCGGCAGCCATCCGGACCGTGGTCAGCGGGGTGCGCAGCTCGTGGCTGACGTCGGAGGTGAACCGCCGTTGCAGCGCACCGAACTCCTCCAGCTGCGCGATCTGGGCGGCGAGGCTGCCCGCCATCTCGTTGTACGACTCGGCGAGCCGGGCCACCTCGTCCTCGCCCCGCACCACCATCCGCTCGTCGAGATGACCGCCCGCGAACCGCTCCGCCACGTCGGCGGCCTGCCGGATGGGCCGCACGACCTGCCTCGTCACCAGGCTGGCGATCGCCGCGAGCAGGACCAGCAGCACCAGGCCGCCCACGATCAGGGTGCTCTGCACCAGGTTCAGCGTCAGCCGCTCCCCCTCCAACGGGAAGAGCAGGTAGAACTGCAGGTCCCGGCCCGCGGTCGAGACCGGCTGCCCGATCACCAGCGTCGGTACACCGTCGACGGTCGTGTACTGGCGGCTCACGCCACCCTCGGCGACCGTGGCCCGCTGCTCCGGGGTGACGTCGTCCACCGGGCCCGAGGAGATCTCGGGGCCGTTGCCGATCCCGCTGGTCAGCGCGGCCCGGAACTCACCGGCCGTGGAGGTGCCGGGCGAGGAGTCCTCGGTGTTGGTGAGTCGTTGCAGCGCAGCGTCCAGGATCTCCTGAGCGCCCTCGCGGTCCGGGTCGACACCGGAGAGCTCACCCTCGAGCACCACCCGGCCCGTCTCGGCCTGGACCAGCGCGCCGTTGACCTTGCTCTGCAGCAGCCGCTCGGCGATCTCGCTCTGCAGCACGAGACCCAGCACGAGCACGACCGCCGAGGACAGGGCGAGCGTCGAGACCACGACACGCAGCTGCAACGACCGGCGCCACGACGCGGCCACCAGGGCGCCGAGCTCGTGCGCCTGAGCACGCAGCGGCGCCAGCCCCCGGAGCAGGCGCTCGACCCCCGGCAGCCGACGCAACCGGCGCCGGATCCCGAGCCTGCTCATCGCGGGCGCACCGGCTCGCGCATCACGGAGGCCCGGCCTTGTACCCCACCCCGCGGACGGTCAGGACCACCTCGGGCCGCTCCGGGTCGCGCTCCACCTTCGACCGGAGTCGCTGCACGTGCACGTTCACCAACCGGGTGTCGGCGGCGTGCCGGTAACCCCAGACCTGTTCGAGCAGGACCTCGCGGGTGAACACCTGACGGGGCTTGCGGGCGAGCGCGACCAGCAGGTCGAACTCCAGCGGGGTGAGCGCGATCGGCCGGCCGGCCCTGGTCACCTGGTGCGCGGGCACATCGATGTCGATCTCACCGATGGTCAGCTGCTCGGCGGGCTCGGACTCGTTGCGCCGCACCCGGGCCCGGATCCGGGCGACGAGCTCCTTCGGCTTGAACGGCTTGATCACGTAGTCGTCGGCACCCGACTCGAGGCCCAGCACCACGTCGACCGTGTCGCTCTTGGCGGTGAGCATGACGATCGGGATGCCGAACTCCGCCCGGATGGCCCGGCAGACGTCGATGCCGTTCATCCCGGGCAGCATCAGGTCGAGCAGGATGACATCCGGCTGTGAGTCCCGGACGGCGGGCAGAGCCCGGGTGCCGTCGGACACCACCGCGGTCTCGAACCCTTCGCCCCGCAGCACGATGGTGAGCATCTCGGCCAGGGCCGGGTCGTCGTCGACCACCAGCACGCGCGACTTCATGCCTGCCAATATCCCACCCCGGGCCCGGAGCCCTGCCGGGGAGGGTCCATGGGGACGCCCCCGGGCCTCCCGAGCACCAGGTGGGCGAGCGCCGGTGCCGGATCGGGCCCGCTGCCGTCGACGACGGTCCACGGGCTCAGCCAGCCCATCCCGGCGAGCTGGCGGTACACGGCGTCGGTGCGGGCCTGCAACCCCTCGTCGCTCTCGTAGACGTCCCGGGCCCGGCCTGCATCGGCGCGCTCGCGGGCGCGGGCACGTTCGGCGGCCACCTCACGGGGCGGGGCCAGCAACAGCTGGTGGTCGGGCACCGGGATACCGAACCGCTGCACCTCCAGCGCTCGGACCCACCCGACGACCTCGCCGTGGGCGTCCTGCCCGAGCCGGGCGGCGTTGTAGGCGGCGTTCGAGGCGACGTACCGGTCGACGAGCACCACGTCGTGCGACGCGAGGTCCGCGCGCAGCCCGGGGGCGGCGGCGCGCCGGTCGAGCGCGAACAGGATCGCCATCGCGTGCACCGACGACGCCAGGTCGCCCATCCGGCCGTAGAGGGCATCGCGGGCGAGCTCGGCGTGCACGTCGTCGTCGTAGCGGGGGAACGCCGTGACGCACACGGTCCGACCGGCCGAGGTCAGCTCGGCCGCCAGCCGGGCGGCGAGGGTGCGCTTGCCGGCACCGTCGAGGCCCTCGATGACCACCAGCCGTCCCACGGGCGCAGAGCCTAACCGGTGCCGAGCAGGCGGACCCGCGGCCAGGTCGTGGCGAAACCGGGGTGCAGGGCGAGCTCGTCGAACCGGTCGGTGCGGACCCAGCGCAGCTCGGTGCTCTCCCGTCCGCGCACCGACACCGGTGGCGCAGTGGGCGTCCGGGCGACGACGGTGGTGTAGGTCCAACCGCCGTGGTCGTCGACGAACTCGTCGAGCACCTGCACGGCGGCGGTGTCCAGCGAGGACTCCTCCGCGGCCTCGCGCAGCGCTGCGACCCGGGCGGCCTCACCGCGGTCGCGTGCCCCGCCGGGGATGCCCCAGGTGCCGCCGTGGTGGCTCCAGGACGCCCGGTGCTGCAGCAGCACCCGGTCCACGCCGGGCGGGTCGGCGTCGTCGCGGTGCCGGACGAGCAGCCCGGCCGCACCGAACAGGCCCCAGTGCCGGTGGCCGGCGGAGCACTGCACCCAGCCGTCGCCGGAACCGATCTCGATCATCGTCACCGATCCTGCACGGACGCCGGCGGCGCGGTGGTAGTGCGGACCACCGCGCCGCCGGTCGGGAGAGCGGACGTGCTCAGTAGCGGTAGTGCTCGGGCTTGTACGGGCCCTCGACGTCGACCCCGATGTACTCGGCCTGGTCCTTGGTCAGCTTGGTCAGCTCCCCGCCCAGCGCCAGCACGTGCACCCGTGCCACCTTCTCGTCGAGGTGCTTGGGCAGCCGGTAGACGTCCTTGTTGTACTCGGTGTGCTTGGTGAACAGCTCGATCTGGGCGATCGTCTGGTTCGCGAACGAGTTCGACATCACGAACGACGGGTGCCCGGTCGCGTTGCCCAGGTTCATCAGCCGGCCCTCGGAGAGCACCAGGATGGTGTGCCCGTCCGGGAAGATCCACTCGTCGACCTGCGGCTTGATGTTGATCTTGTTAATGCCCGGGATGCGGGCCAGCCCGGCCATGTCGATCTCGTTGTCGAAGTGACCGACGTTGCACAGGATCGCCTGGTGCTTCATCTTCTGCATCAGGTCGGTGGTGATGATGTCCTTGTTGCCGGTCGTGGTGACCACGACGTCGGCGGTGTGGATGACATCCTCCACCCGGGCCACCTGGTAGCCCTCCAGCAGCGCCTGCAGTGCGCAGATCGGGTCGATCTCCGACACGATCACCCGCGCACCCTGACCCGAGAGGGCCTCCGCGCAGCCCTTGCCGACATCGCCGTAGCCGGCCACGACCGCGACCTTGCCGCCGATCAGCACGTCGGTGGCCCGGTTCAGCCCGTCCAGCAGCGAGTGCCGGATGCCGTACTTGTTGTCGAACTTCGACTTCGTCACCGAGTCGTTGACGTTGATCGCCGGGAACAGCAGCTTGCCCTGCTCGGCGAGCTGGTAGAGCCGGTTGACCCCGGTCGTGGTCTCCTCGGTGACGCCGCGGATGTCCGAGGCGATCGTGGTCCAGCGCTTCGGGTCCTCGGCGAGGCTGCGGCGCAGCGTGTCCAGGATCACCCGCTCCTCGGCGGCGACGGTCAGGTCGTCGTCGTCGACCGTCGGCACGACGCCGGTCTGCTCGAACTCGACGCCCTTGTGCACCAGCAGGGTCGCGTCACCGCCGTCGTCGAGGATCATGTTCGGGCCCACCACGTTGCCCTGCTCGTCGGTGAACTTGAACAGCTGCTCGGTGCACCACCAGTAGTCCTCGAGCGTCTCGCCCTTCCAGGCGAACACCGGCACACCCTGCGGGTTCTCCGGGGTGCCGTGCGGCCCGACGACGGTCGCGGCGGCCGAGTCGTCCTGGGTGGAGAAGATGTTGCAGGACACCCAGCGCACCTGCGCACCCAGGCTGACCAGCGTCTCGATCAGCACCGCGGTCTGCGTGGTCATGTGCAGCGAACCGGCGATCCGGGCCCCGCGCAACGGCTTCGCCTCGGAGTACTCCCGGCGCAGGTCGATCAGGCCCGGCATCTCGTTCTCGGCCAGCCGGATGTCCTTGCGGCCCGCCTCGTGGCCGTTGATGTCGGCGACGGCGAAATCGAGCCCGTTGACGTTCTGCAGCTTGGGGTGGCCGGTGGTCTGGGATGCGGTCATAAGGTGGGTGCGCCTCCTCAGGCGATCGGGTCGAACTCGGTGGGCGCTCCGCACGGCAGGAGTGGGCGAACGGGACCAGGACGGGTCACGTCGGCCCTCCCTCCTCGTCGGAGACAGGCGCCCTTTCCTCGTCCGTGGTGGGTCGGGCCCGAGCGTGGCGGATCCTGCCCGCTGCTCACGCAGCCGAGCGGTTCACCGCTGCAGCGCCTCTCGGCACCCGACTCTCTCGCGGGTTCCATCGTTCCCAGGCGTCCGGCGGGTGTCAACTGCTCCGGACGCCGGTGACGATCATCCCAGCAGCCGCTCGACGAGCAGGGTGCCGGCCGCCCGCTCACGTCCGTGTGCCGCCAACAGACCCGCCGGGGCCAGCACGGACTCGCTGTCGACCGCGACGTCGACCTGCGTCAGGGCGGCCCTCAGCGCCGGATCGTGGCGCACCGTCGCGGCGACCGCGGCGAGCCCGGCCGGGTCCCGCTGCCGGAACACCCCACCGGTCAGCACGACGAGACCGATATCACCGGCCCCGGCCGCACGTGCGGTGGGCGGCCCGCCCGCCCCGGGGCCCGGCAGACCGGGCATGCCTCCCGGATCACCCGCGTCGATCCGGCCGGTGTGGCGCAGGTGACGCCGCAGCGCGACGACGGCGGCCACCGCCGCGAGCCGCCGGTCCTCCGCCGCGGCGCCGCGGTCGGTCGGGACCGCCGGCCCGGAGCCGGCGAGCGCGGCCACGGCCGGGCCGAGCAGGTCCGCCTCGACCGGGTCGACCAGTCCCTCGGCCTGACCCTCGACGAGTGCTCCGGCGGCCCCGTCCCGGACACCGAGGTCTCCCTCGACCGTCATCACCACCGGCGCCGGGCGCTCACCGTCACCCGGCCCGCATCCGTGCACGTCGGTGGTGGCCGACCCGACGTCCACCACCAGCACGCCGGCCCCGGTCAGCCGGGCCAGCATCCGCGCACCGTCCGCGACGGCGACCGGCGTACGGGTGCGGGGCCGCTCCCCGGAGCGACGGGGCCGGACCCCGAGCGACTGCCGCGCCGACAGCTCGGCGACGGCCTCGCGCACCGGACCGGGCACGATCTCACCGGGCCGGGGTGTCGGGTTCGGGCAGGTCCGCACGGTGTGCCCGCCCGCGCGCAGCAGCTGCAGCGCATCGGCACGGGCGGAGGGATCGACCGCGAGCAGCACCGACCATCGGCCGCGGGCCCTCGCCAGCAGGCCCGCGTTGTGCAGGAGCACCCCGGGGTCCATGCCGTCCGGGCCGCCGAGCAGCAGCACCGCACCGGGCTGCTGGTCCGTGAGCTCGCGGACCGCACCCCCCTCGAGCGGGCCGGAGTGCACGCCGACCACCCGGGCCCCGGCCGACCGGCAGACCCGGTGCCCGGCCTCGACCGTCGCGAGCCGTTCCGCACCGACCACCGCGAGCCGCAACGGCCCGCCCGCCGACGAACAGGCCAGCACCTGCGGGGCGGGGCCCCCGCCACGGCCCGTCGAGGCCGCGGCAGCGGCCACCGCGGCCTCGACGCCCTCGTGCACGTCGGGGGTGGTCGGGTGCTCGGCGAAACCGGCGGGGCTGCCGTCGGGCAGCACGAGCACCGCCTTCGTCCAGGACGAGCCGACGTCGAGGCAGACCGCGGGGGCGGCCGGATCGCCGATCGGGTCGGTCATGGACTGCGAGCGTACTGCCGCGGGATGACCACGGACAGTGTCCGATCGGTGGTCGGGCTACTCCGAGGACGCCTGCGCCTGCGAGGGCAGCTCGCCCCGCTCCCGCTTCCCGAGCACCGAGTGCTTCCGCGAGTAGGCGAAGTAGATCACCACTCCGAGGACCATCCAGAGCACGAACCGCAGCCAGGTCTCCACCGAGAGGTTCAGCATCAGCCAGACACACGCCAGCACGGCCAGGACCGGCACCAGCGGCACCAGCGGCGTGCGGAACCCCCGGGGCAGGTCCGGCCGGGTACGGCGCAGCACGACGACCCCGATCGAGACCAGCACGAACGCGAACAGGGTGCCGATGTTGACCATCTGTTCCAGGTCGTCGGCCGGGAAGAAGGTCGCGACCAGGGCGATCGCGGTGCCGATCAGCCAGGTGGCGCGGCCCGGGGTGCCGAAGCGGTTGGTCTTCGCCAGACCGGTCGGCAGCAGGCCGTCCCGGGACATCGCGAAGATGACCCGGATCTGGCCCAGCATCAGCACCATGACGACGGTGGTGAGGCCGAGCAGCGCGCCGAGGGCGATGATCGTCGCCGCCCAGTCCACCCCGAGCGAGGCGAACGCGGTGGCGAGGGTGGCCCGGGTGCCGTCGGGCTGGGTGGCCAGCTCGGTGTACGGGACCATGCCGGTGATCACCAGGGCGACCGCGACGTAGAGCACGGTGACGATGGCCAGCGAGCCGAGGATGCCCCGCGGCAGCGCCTTCGAGGGGTTCTTCGTCTCCTCCGCGGTGGTGGCGACCGCGTCGAACCCGATGAAGGCGAAGAAGACGATCGCGGCCGCGGCGAACACCCCGTAGACGCCGAACACACTGGAGGAGGCGCCGCCGAAGAACGAGAGCAGCGACTGCTGGATCCCGGTGCCGGTCTCGGTGGTACCCGCCTCGGGCGCGGGCACGAACGGGGTGTAGTTGGCGGCGTCGACGTAGAACAGCCCGAGAACGATCACGAACAGCACGATCAGGACCTTGAGCGCGGTGATCACCAGGCTGACCCGGCTGGACAGTTTCGTGCCGCGGTAGAGCAGCAGCGCCAGGGCGACGACCAGCAGCAGGGCGCCCCAGTCGAAGGAGAAGAAGCCACCGAGGTCGTACGAGGTCGAGACCTCGATCCCGAGCAGGCCCAGCGTCTGGGCCAGGTACTCCGACCAGCCCTTCGACACGTAGGCCGAGCCGACCGCGAACTCCAGGACGAGGTCCCAGCCGATGATCCAGGCGAGGAACTCGCCGAAGGTGGCGTAGGAGAACGTGTAGGCGCTGCCCGCGACCGGCACGGTGGAGGCGAACTCGGCGTAGCAGAGCGCCGCCAGGCCGCAGGCGACCGCGGCCAGCACGAACGACAGTGACACCGCGGGCCCGGCGATGTTGCCCGCGGTGCTCGCGGCGAGGGTGAAGATGCCGGCGCCGATGACCACGGCGACGCCGAAGACGATCAGATCGACCGTCCCCAGGTCCTTCTTGAGCCGGGTACCCGGTTCGTCGGTGTCCCGGATGGACTGTTCAACCGTCTTGGTACGGAAGATTCCGCCACCACGGCTCGTGACCGTCATGGGCGGTGAAGTTACGACCGTGACCCTGCTTGCGTCACGCATCGTGGCCAAGATTTGAGGTCACGATCCGATTGCGCGGCGGAATGTCTCGTTCGTCACACTATGTGCGCGAACGGGCCCCGTGCGGCACCCCGTGCGCCTCGGCGACCTCGGCCGCCAGCAGCTGCCCCCGGTGCGTGGACAGGCCGGCGGCGAGCGCCGGGTCGGCGGCGGTCGCCGACTCCCAGCCCTCGTCCGCCAGCCGCAGCACGTACGGCAGCGTGGCGCTGGTCAGGGCCCGGGTGGAGGTGTGCGGCACCGCGCCCGGCATGTTCGCGACGCAGTAGAAGACGGTTCCGTGCACCGGGTAGGTCGGGTCGGCGTGCGTGGTCGGGCGCGAGTCGGCGAAGCACCCGCCCTGGTCGATCGCGATGTCGACCAGCACCGCACCCCGGCGCATCTGCGCGACGAGCTCGTTCGGGACCAGGGTCGGCGCCTTCGCCCCTGGCACCAGCACCGCGCCGATCACCAGATCGGCATCGGTCACGGCATCGCGCACGGCGAGCTCGGTGGAGTACACGGTGCGGACCCGGCCCCCGTAGCGCGCGTCGATCGCGCGGAGCTTGTCGACATCGAGATCCAGCACGGTCACCCGGGCCTGCATGCCGGCTGCGACGGCGACCGCGTTCGCACCCGCGACACCCGCCCCCAGCACGACGACGTCGGCCCCCGGGGCCCCGGGCACGCCTCCCATCAGCACTCCGCGACCCCCGGCCGAGCGCATCAGGTGGTACGCACCGGCCTGGGGCGCCAGCCGGCCCGCGACCTCGCTCATCGGAGCGAGCAGCGGCAGCCTGCCGTCCGCGGTCCGCACCGTCTCGTAGGCGATCGACGTGGTGCCGCCGGCGAGCAGCGCGTCGGTGCACGACCGCGACGCGGCCAGGTGCAGGTAGGTGAACAAGGTCAGACCGGACCGCAGGAAGCCGTACTCGGACTCGATCGGCTCCTTCACCTTGAGCAGCAGCTCGGCGGAACCCCACACCTCGGCGGTGTCGGTCAGGACCTGCGCGCCGGCCTCCTTGTACTCCGCGTCGGCGATCGAGGAGCCGGCACCCGGGTCGTGCTCGACGACGACCTCGTGCCCACGCCGGACCAGCTCGTGCACCCCGGCCGGGGTCAGGGCGACCCGGAACTCGCCGTCCTTGGTCTCCTTCGGCACCGCGACGCGCATGTCCCGCTCCTCACCGACGATCTCGGTCAATGGTGAAGAACGAACGCGACGCACGCACCTCGGGCGGCTACAGGCCGTCGCCGGCGAGGAACACCGTGGCACCGTCGTCGCCGGTGGTGAGCACGGCGCCGGTGTCGGTGGCCGCGAGGTACACCGCCGCACCCCGCGGCAGCTCCAGCACCTCGCCGTGTGCCTCGACCGCGGCGCTGCCCTCGGTGCACAGCAGGATCCGGGCACCCGTCCCCGGGACGTCGAGCTTGTCCCGGCCGACGGTGTCCGCTCGACGCAACAGGAACTCCTGCACGTCGACGTCGTAGCGGTACCAGCCGTCGGTCTCCGGATCGGGGCGTGCGGTGCGCACCGGCGGCGGGGGCGCGGCGAAGTCCAGCACCCGCAGCAGCTCCGGGACGTCGACGTGCTTCGGGGTCAGGCCACCGCGCAGCACGTTGTCCGAGCTCGCCATCAGCTCGATCCCGGCACCCGACAGGTACGCGTGCAGGTTCCCGGCGGGCAGGTACAGCGCCTCACCGGGGCGCAGGGTGATCCGGTTGAGCAGCAACGCGGCCAGCACGCCTGCGTCGTCGGGATAGCGCTCGGAGAGGTCGAGCAGCATCCGGGCCTCCCCGGCGTAGCGCTCGCTGTCCGGCGAACGTGCGCCCAGCAGCCGCACGGCGCCCTCCTGCAGCGCGGGGACCAGCCCGTCGAGCACCGACTGCGGCAGCGTGATCCAGGTCGTGAACAGCGCGCGCAGGCCGTCCGAGCAGGGCTGCCCGGCGAGCAGCTCGGTGTAGGAGCCGAGCTCGGGGACGTCGAGCGCCCGCAGCAGCTCGACCGTGCGGGCCGGTTCGCGGAACCCGACCAGCGCGACGAAGTCGGTGAGCGCACAGAGCAGCTCGGGCTTGTGGTTGGCGTCGCGGTAGTTGCGGTTCGGCGCGTCCACCGCGATGCCCGCCGCGTTCTCCCGCGCCCAGCCCTCGCGCGCCTGCTCGAGGCTCGGGTGCGCCTGCAGGCTCAGCGGCTCCTCCGCGGCGAGCACCTTCAGCAGGAACGGCAGCCGACCCGACCACCGTTCCCGGCCGGGCCCGAGCGCCGCCACCGGGTCCGCGGCGATGAGGGCGTGCAACGGCCTGCCGGCCGTCACCTTCGACGGTGCGGCCGGGTGCGCGCCGAGCCACAGCTCCGCCTGCGGGTGCGGTGAGGGAACGGGCTCGCCGAGCAGGTCGGCAATGACGGTCCGCGACCCCCATGCATAGGTGCGGATCGGGTTCTCCAGCAGTTCCACGGGTCTCCCGGTGTCAGCTGTTCGCGGGTGTGTCAGGTGCTCAGCGTGGCCCGGCCGGCCAGGCCCAGGTAGACCGCGGCGATGTCGGCGCGCAGCGCCAGCACGGCGGCCCGCAGCAGGACGGCGTCACGGGTACCGCGCGGCACCTCCTCCACCGGGTGCGCGACGTCGGCGTTCGGCCACTCCCGGCCCAGCGTCCGGCGGCTGACGGCCTGCGGGTCCTCCTCGCCGGTGCCGAGCAGCACCAGCCTCGGCGCGGGTGCCGCGTCGCCGGGGGCCGGGTCGTCGAACGGGTCGTGGAACACCCCGGCCGAACGCTCCGCGAGATCCACCGCGACCCGCAGCCCGGCGAGCGTGCCCGCCTGGCCGAGATCGGCGGCGTGCGCGACGACGCCGGCGTGCGCGGCCAGGGCGATCGCCCCCTGCCGGGCCACCGCCGCGGCGGCCGGATCCACCCCCCACAGCAGCGGGGTGCGTTCGGCCAGCCGCAGCGCCAGCGACTTCGCCGGGTTCACGAACGGCTCGTGGCCCGGCTGGTTCCGTTCCGCCTCGGCGTCGAGGGCGTCGGCGAGCGCCTCCAGCCCGGCCGCCGGGGCGGGGGTGATCAGCTCCAGCTCGGTCACCGTCACCAGTGCGACCGCCAGTGCCTGCGCGAACCCGAGGCCCGCGGGCAGCGGGATCCGCGGCACGACCAGCCGGGCCCGCCCGGCGCCGGCCTGGGCGACCGGTCCGGCGTCCGGCGCGGACAGGATCGTCTCCGCGCCCCGGCGGACCGCGGTCGCGACCGACTCGGCCAGCTCCGGATCGGCCGGGTCCGCCGTGTGCGCGACGACCACGTCCAGCGGGCCGATCCAACCGGGGACGACAGGGGCGTGCACCACCGGGACCGGGCAGCGGTCACCGAGCAGCGCCGTCACCAGGTCGGCCACCGCCCCGGACACACCGGGCCTGCGCAGCAGCACCAGCGCCCGCGGCCGGTGACCGCGCAACCGCGCCAGGCCGGCCTCGTCGCAGGCGTGCACCGCGGAGCGGACCTGTGCCCCGGCGGTCGCGGCGGCCCGCAGCACGCCGGTGGTGTCCCGGGCCATCAGCTCGCCCGGGTCGGCCAGCAGGGTGTCGTCGAGCACGCCGTTCACCCGTCGTCCCTCGCCGGACCGGTGCCCGGGAGGGCCTCGTCCAGCAGCAGCACCGGGATCCCGTCGGTGACCGGGAACGAGCGGCCGCAGGAGGTGCAGGTCAACGCGTCCGCGCCCGGCTCCGCCGCGGTGCCGGGCCGCAGCGGGGCGTGCGCGTCACACGGGCAGGCCAGGATCTCCAGCAGCTGGGGATCGAGCTGTACGGCCACGGTTCTCCTCGTCGTCATCTCTGGAGTCGATGCTGCCACCACCGGTCCGCGCCGCGCGGCAGCCGACCGGGTACCGGCGCCCGCTGCGGCGGTCACCCGGGGTGCGCGGCGGCTCAGGCGCGCACGACCGCCAGCACCTCGTCCACCAGGCCGCGGACCGCCGCGTCGTCGGGTGCCTCGACGTTCAGCCGCAGCAGCGGCTCGGTGTTCGACGCCCTCAGGTTGAACCACGACCCGTCCGGCAGCGACACCGTCAGGCCGTCCAGCCGGTCGAGCTCGACCCCCGGTCGCGGGCCGTAGACCGCCTCGACCCGGGCGAGGGTCGCGGCCTGGTCGGTGACCGTCGAATTGATCTCGCCGGAGGCGGCGTACCGCTCGTAGGCACTCATCAGGCCGGACAGCGTGCCGCCCTGCTGCGCGCTGCGGTGCTCACCCAGCGCGGCCAGCAGGTGCAGCGCGGCGAGCATCCCGGAGTCGGCTCGCCAGAAGTCCCGGAAGTAGTAGTGCGCCGAGTGCTCACCACCGAACACCGCGCCGGTCTCGGCCATCGTCTGCTTGATGAACGAGTGACCGACCCGGGTCCGGACCGGGCGGCCACCGTGCTCGGCGACCAGCTCCGGGACCGCCCGGGAGGTGATCAGGTTGTGGATGACGGCGGCACCGGACTCGCCCGCTGCCCTGGCCCGCCCCAGCTCGCGCACCGCGACCAGGCCGGTGATGGCGCTCGGGCCGACCGCCTCGCCCCGCTCGTCGACGGCGAAGCAGCGGTCGGCGTCACCGTCGAAGGCCAGGCCCAGGTCGGCACCCTCGGCGACGACGAGCTTCTGCAGGTCGACCAGGTTCGCCGGCTCCAGCGGGTTCGCCTCGTGGTGGGGGAAGGTGCCGTCGAGCTCGAAGTACAGCGGGACCACCCGCACGTTCAGCCCGTCGAACACGGTCGGGACGGTGTACCCGCCCATCCCGTTGCCGGCGTCGACGACGACGGTCAGCTCCGGGCCCGCGTCCAGCGACGAGAGATCGACCAGCGAACGCAGATGGTCCGCGTACCCGGCGAGCATCTCGCGTCGGCGGACCGTGCCGCGGTTCGCGACCGGCTCGATCCCGTCGCGGAGCAGCCGGGCGGCGTCGTCCCGGATGGTCGCGAGCCCGCTGTCCTGCCCGATCGGCACCGCGCCTGCGCGGCAGAGCTTGATCCCGTTGTAGCGGGCCGGGTTGTGGCTGGCGGTGAACATGGCGCCCGGCAGGCCCAGCGAACCGGAGGCGAAGTAGAGCATGTCGGTGCTGGCCAGGCCGATGTCGACGACGTCGAACCCCTGGGCGGTGACCCCGTCGGCGAAGGCGGCCGCCAGCCCGGGTGAGCTGTCGCGCATGTCCCGGCCGACGACGACCGCGTCCGGCACGGGTGCGGCGGGCACCGCCCGGTCCGCCGCGACCAGGCGCGCGGTCGCCGCGCCGAGGGCGCGGGCGGTCGGTTCGTCGAGCTGCTCGCCGACGACACCGCGGATGTCGTAGGCCTTCACGATCGCCGAGAGGTCGGGCACGACGACTGACCCTATCTCAGGCGGTTCACCCGTCCGCGCTGTCCTCTCCGGGAGTCGGCAGCACCCGCAGGTGCCCCCGCCTGCCGGTCCCGCCGGGCCGGGCGACCACCTCGACCGGCCGGTCCACCCGGCCCGCCTCGCGGACGGCGTCGGCGAGCGCGGTGAGATCCTCGCCGGTGTGCTGGGGCGGGGCGAACTCGCCCTCGAACCGGACGACCTCCCAGCCGCGGGGAGCGGTCAGGTTGTGCGCGTGCCCGGTGCAGAGGTCGTAGGAGTGCGGTTCGGCCTGGGTCGCCAGCGGCCCGACGACGGCGGTGGAGTCGGCGTAGACGTAGGTGAGCGTGGCGACGGCGAGCTCGGTGCAGCCCGTCCGTGAACATCTCCGCACACTCAACACAGGGGGGACGATAGCCCGTATGCCCGCGTCCGCCGCACTGCGACGCGCACCCGGCTCGGCCGACGGCCGTCGCGTCGGGGCCTAGACTGCAGCCGTGCCCACCGCCCACCGCCTGCTCCGCCGCACCCCACGTCGCCGGGACCGGCGCGGCCGGGGGCTGCGCGGACTGATGTACCCGGTGTCGACGCCCGCCTTCCGCACCCGTGCCGAACGGTTCGACGCGAAGGTGCTGGAGGCCCTCGAACCGATCGAGGCGCGCTGGGGGCCGGAGCTGGCCGATCTCGACCTGGCCGTCGACGACGTGCCGAGCGTGGACCGGACCTCGCCCGACGAGGTGGTCTGGGGCACCGGGGTGCTCGCCGACGTGGGCGTCCCGCTGGCGCATCTGGTGCCGGCCGGGGTGGATCCGGCGGGGCTGCCGACCCGGGCGCGGATCGTGCTCTACCGCCGTCCGCTGGAGGCCCGGGCCACGGGTGGTGAGGACCTGGCCGACCTGGTGCACGAGGTGCTGGTCGAACAGGTCGCGGAGTACCTCAACATCGAGCCGGACGCGGTGGACGGCAACTGATGCACGACGGCCCGGGCACCTCACGGTGACCCGGGCCGGTACTGCTCAGACGGCTGCTCGTCGCAGCCGCCGTCGCTCCCGCTCGGAGAGGCCGCCCCAGATGCCGAAGCGCTCGTCCTGGGCCAGCGCGTACTCCAGGCACTCGGCCCGGACCTCGCAGCCCGAGCAGATCCGCTTGGCCTCCCGGGTGGATCCGCCCTTCTCCGGGAAGAACGCCTCCGGGTCGGTCTGCGCGCAGAGCGCCCGCTCCTGCCAGTCCGGCACCTCGTCCCCGGGTACCTCGTCCAGCAGGCCCTTCAGATCCAGAACTTCAGCGACCCGGTCGTGATCCTCCACGACCGGCTGCTCGGCCCCCGGCCCGGCTTCCGCCGGCCGCAGCATCCGCATGAACCCCTCGACGTCGTCCACTCGCCCACCTCCCCGCAACGCACCGGCGAATGACACCGCTGTAAGTACAGCGCCGACATTCGCTCTGTGCAAGCCGGCTCTGCCGAACGAGTGAAGGCCCACGCGCGTCTGTTTGCCGGGTTGGGGAGGATGGGTACGTGCCTCCCCTGACGCGCCGCATCAGTCCGTGGTTCCTGCTGCTCCTCGGCGTCACCCTGTTCGGGGTCGTGCTGGCGGCGGCCGCGGTCCCGGCCGGGTCGGAGGCGCTGGCGATCACCGGTGTCTTCGTCATCGTGCTGGCCGGCTGGGTGGTCTCGCTGTGCCTGCACGAGTTCGGGCACGCGATCACCGCCTACAAGGGCGGGGACACCTCGGTCGCGATGAAGGGCTACCTGACCCTCGACATCCGCCGCTACACCGATCCCGGGCTGTCGCTGGTGCTGCCACTGATCATCCTGCTGATCGGCGGCCTGCCGCTGCCCGGCGGCGCGGTGTGGATCAACCAGTGGGCGCTGCGGTCGCGGGCCTGGCGGACCGGGGTCTCGCTGGCCGGCCCGGCCGCGAACCTGGCCGTCGGCATCGTGCTGATCATCACCGTCGCGCTGTTCCCCGGGATGCCGAGACCGGTCGCCGCCGGGCTCTCGGCACTGGCGCTGTTCCAGATCGTCGCGTTCGTGCTCAACATGCTGCCCGTCCCCGGACTGGACGGGTGGGGCGCACTGGAGCCCTACCTGTCGATGCCCGCGCAGCGGTTCGGGGAGAAGGTCCGGCCGTGGGCACCGCTGGCGCTGCTCGGGGTGCTGCTGTTCGTGCCCGGGGTGAGCGCGCTGTTCTTCGCCGGCACCCAGATCCTCTACTCCCTGGCCGGCGGGGACGCCCAGCTCGCCGGGCAGGGGTTCAGCGCGCTGTTCTTCTGGCGGAGCCTCTGACCGCCGCCGCGCCCCGGGCGGCGGTGACCATCGCCGGCACCGTGTCGCTGTCGGAGGGCAGCCCGTCCACCGGCCACCATCGCAGGTCCAGCGACTCGTCACTGATCCGCGGCTGCGCGCCGGCCGGGGCCCGGACCAGGTAGCGCACGTCCAGATGCCGGGTGGGCCGGCCACCCGAACAGGTGACCGGGTGCACGTCGACGTGCAGCGGCTGCTCCCCGATCTGCAGACCCTCGATCCCGGACTCCTCGGTCGCCTCGCGCAGGGCCGCCGCGCGCAGCGACGCGTCCCCGGGCTCACAGTGCCCACCGAGCTGGATCCAGCGACCCACCCGCGGGTGCAGGGTGAGCAGGGTGTGCTCCCCCGCCGCGTCGAGGACGAGCGCGGAGGCGGTCAGGTGGCCGGGGGCGCAGGAGCGGTCGCAGGCGTCGTCCGGCCGGGCGTCCAGGAAGGCCAGCAGGGCGTGGCGCAGTGCGCGCTGCGCCTCGTCCGGCGGGGCCCAGCCGGTCAGCTCACGGGCCGCGGTCGCGGGTGCCACCATCGTCACAGCTCCAGCAGGTGCTCGGCGGTGTCGCCCGGCTCGCGCGGGACGAGCGGCCGGGCGGGCACGCCGACCGCGACCGCACCGAGCGCCGCCCAGTCCGCGGGCAGGTCCAGCTCGGTGCGGGCCACCTCCGGGGCGAAGATCGTCGAGCCGACCCAGCAGGAGGCGAGCCCCTCCGCTGCCAGCGCCACCAGCAGCGCCTGCACCGCGGCGCCACCGGCCACGGTGAACATGTCCCGCTCGGCGCCGTCGCGGGCATCACCGTAGTGGTGCATGCCGTCGGTGGTCCGGAAGGCCAGCAGCAGCTCGGGCGCGCGGCGCAGCAGGTCGCCGCGGGCGAGCCGGCGCTCGACCTCCTCGGCCGGGCGGCCGTCGGCGGCCAGGTCGGCCCGCCAGCGCTCGCGCAGCGCGTCCAGCACCGCGGTCCGGCGGCCGGGATCGCGCAGCCACACGAACCGGAACGGGGTGCTGTGGTGCGGCGCGGGCGCGGTCAGCGCGACACCGACGGCGCGGCGCAGTGCGTCGGTGTCCACCGGCTCGTCGGCGAAGTCGCGGGTGCTGCGGCGCAGCAGGACCGCCTCCTGCCGGCCCTGTGCCAGCGCCTCGGCGGTACCGAGCCAGAACAGGTCGTCCTCGACGGGCCGGACCAGGTCGCGGGCGACCGAGCCGTCGTCGGTCACCGTCATCCCGCGGACGACGGCCACCGGCACCGCACCGAGCTTGCCCTTGACCAGGTCGGCGGCCGCGGCCAGCTCGTCGGCCAGGGCGATCTCGGTGACCAGCAGGTCGTTGCCCTGGGCGTCGACGGCTCCGCCGTAGCGGTGCAGCACCGGGACGCCCGCCGAGCCGATCGCGACGTCGGTCTGCCCGATCCGCCAGGTCCGGCCCAGGGTGTCGGTGACGACCACGCCGACGTCGACCCCGAGCCGCTCGCGCAGCCCGGCCCGCAGCGTCGCCGCCGAGGCGTCCGGGTCGGCGGGGAGCAGCGCCAGCTCGTCGCGGCGCACGTTCGACCCGTCGATGCCGGCCGCGGCCTGCACGATGCCGAGCTTGCCCGCGACGATCAGCGTCTTCCCGCGCCGGGCCAGCACCCGCTCGCTCTCGGCCTCGACCAGCCTGCGGCGCAGCGCGTCGCGCTCCTGTTCGTCGGCGGGGGCCGGGACCAGCCTGCCCTCCACCTTGGAGAACACCTTGCTGGTGACGACGACGACGTCGCCGTCGCGCAGCCAGGGCATCGCACCGGCCAGCGTCGCGGTCAGGTCGTCACCGGGACGGAACTCGGGCAGGCCGGGCACCGGGCGGATCTCCAGCCCGGCGGAGGCGTGGTCGCCGAACTGCTCAGACATCCACACCGGCCAGCTCGAACGCGGCGCGGGCCATCGCCGCGGTCGCGTCCACGTCGGTCATCAGCAGCGGGACCTCCCGGACGGTCGCACCCGGCACGGTCGCGGTGTCCCCGGTGTGCACCAGGTAGCCGTCGAGCAGCCCGCCCTCACCGCGGCCGCCGTAGTGCCGTCCGACGCCCTCGGCGCTGGTCTCGACGCCGATCGCGGTCAGGCAGGCGTCGGCCATCCCGCGCACCGGGCGGCCGCCCACGATCGGGGACAGCCCGACGATCGGCGCCGGGGTCGAGGCGAGCGCCTGCGGCACGCCCGGCACCGACACGATCGTCCCGATGCTCACCACCGGGTTCGACGGAGCCACCAGCACCACGTCGGCCCCGGCGATCGCCGACCGCGCCTCCGGCTGGATCGCCGCCTGGTCGGCGCCCACCGAGGCGAACCGGTACGCCTTCGGCGCGGCCCGGTGCTTGATCCACCACTCCTGGAAGTGGACGGCGACCTGCGGCGGTGCGTCCTCGCCGTCGGCCGGCTCCGGGTTGTCGATCACCACGTGCGTCTCGACCCGGTCGTCGGAAGCCGGGATCAGCCGCACGCCCGGCTGCCAGCGGTGGCAGAGCGCCTCGGTGACCTGGGAGAGCGGGTAGCCGGCCCGCAGCATCCGGGTACGGACCAGGTGGGTGGCGACGTCGCGGTCGCCGAGCCCGAACCAGGTCGGGTCGGCCTCGTAGGCGGCGAGCTCCTCGGCGATCGACCAGGTCTCGTCCGCGCGGCCCCAGCCCTTGCCGGTGTCGATGCCACCGCCGAGCGTGTACATGCAGGTGTCCAGGTCCGGACAGACCCGCAGGCCGTGCAACCAGATGTCGTCGCCGACGTTGACGATCGCGTCGACCTCGTGCGGGTGTCCCTGCGGCGCGGGGCCGGTCGCGGGCAGGCCGAGCGCCGCCTTCACGCCTTGCAGGAAGCGGGCCCCGCCGACCCCGCCGACCAGAACGGTGACCTTCACGGGATCGACCCTACGGCGGTCACAGGGCGCGGTAGTCGCGCGGGGAGAACCTGGGGCCGAACCGTGGCCGCCGGAAGCCCGACGCCTCGATGTAGCGGACCGCCCGCTGGCGCTGTCCGGCGTAGGGCGCGAGCACCTCGGCCAGGCCGGCGTCGTCGAGGCCGTGCCCGAGCAGCGCGTGCCCGACCGTGTCCGGGATGTGGAAGTCGCCGAAACTCACCGCGTCCGGATCGCCCCACACCCGCTGGGCGATCTCGGCGGCGGTCCACACCCCGATCCCGGGCACCCGGCGCAGCAGCACCCGCCCCGGCTCACCGCCCAGCGCGGCGGCCCCCTCCAGCCGGTGCGCGACGAGCGCGGCGTGCAGGATCGCCGAGCGCCGGGCGTGGTCCACCCCGGCCCGGTGCCACTCCCAGTCGGGGATCGCGCGGACCTGCTGCGGGGTGGGCGGCACCCGCATCCCGTCCGGCACCACCCCGGTGGGCCCGGGCGCCGGATCGCCGAACCGGCGGGCCAGCTCCCGGAACGACCGCCGGGCCTCGGTGCCGGTCACCTTCTGTTCCAGCACCGCCGGGAGCAGGGCGTCCCACACCCGTCCGGACGAGCCCAGGCGCAGCCCCGGCAGCCGCCGGGCGGCGTCGGCGACCAGCGGATGGTGCGCGACGAACACCGACGGGTCGTCGTCGCCACCCAGCAGCGAGGGCAGCCGCGCGATCTCCCGGCCCGCGCCGGGACCCCAGCCGGTGGCCCGCACCGTGCCGTCGGTGCGACGCCGGTAGGCCACGGTGGCCGGGCCGTCCGGCGTGGTGCTCACCCGCCAGATCACCGCGCCGTCGCTCACCGTCCGCCACGTGGGGTCACCGCGGCCGCGGCGCAGCGGCGACAGCACCCCGTACAGGTCGAGCGGGTACGGGGGCCGCCACTCGCGGTCGAGCACGCTCACACGTCGGGGGAGAACCGGATCCCGTGCGGCGGGAGCGTCACGTCCGGCCAGATCCGCAGGTGGTGCCGCAGTTCGCAGTGCGCGCCGATCACCGCGCGGTCACCGACGACGGTGTCCCGCACGCTGGCCCCCTCCTCGACGACCGCGCCCGCACCGATCACCGAGTTCTCCACGACCGCCCCGGCCGCGACCTGCGCGCCGTCGAACAGCATCGACCCCTCGATCTTCGCGCCGGAACCGATCCGGGCGCCGCGACCGACGGTGGACCCGCCGAACACCAGCGCGTCGGAGGCCACCTCGGCACCGTCGAGGATCATCGCCTCACCGGTGGGGCCGGGCAGCGCCGCCGACGGCGCCACCCCGCGGACCAGGTCCGCCGAGCCGTGCACCAGGTCGGCCGGGGTGCCCATGTCCCGCCAGTACGCGACGTCGACGTGCCCCTGCACGTGTGCGCCGGAGGCCAGCAGGTCCGGGAACGTCTCGCGCTCCACCGAGACGGGGCGCCCCTCGGGGATGGTGTCGATCACCTCGCGGCGGAACACGTAACAGCCGGCGTTGATCTGATCGGTGGGCGGGTCCTCGGTCTTCTCCAGGAACTCCAGCACCCGGCCGCTCTCGTCGGTCGGCACGCAGCCGAACGCGCGCGGGTTCTGCACCCGGACCAGGTGCAGCGTCACGTCGGCGCCCGATCCGCGGTGGGTGTCCGCGACGGCCCGCAGGTCGGTCCCGGCCAGCACGTCACCGTTGAAGATCATGATGTGCTCGGCGGAGAGCTTCTGCGCGACGTTGCGGATCCCGCCGCCGGTGCCCAGCGGCTCGGACTCGGTGACGTAGGTCAGGTCCAGGCCCAGCGCCGAGCCGTCCCCGAAGTGCTCCTCGAAGGTCTCGGCCAGGTAGCTCGTACCCAGCACGGCCCGCCGGATGCCCGCCTCCCGGATCCGGGACAGCAGGTGCGCCAGGAACGGCACCCCCGCGGTGGGCAGCATCGGCTTGGGCGCCGACAGGGTCAGTGGTCGCAGCCGGGTGCCCTTGCCCCCGACCAGCACGACCGCCTCGACGTCCTGCAACGCGGTTCCCCCTCAGGTGTTCTCTCGTCAGCTGTCGTCTCGCCCGGCAGTGGTCTCGTCGGCGGTCGTCCCGACCGTCACCGGCCCGCACGGGCCACGAGCCGCGAGCGGACGGCGAGCCCGGCCCGGACGGCGATCCGGAGCGGCGCCCGGGCCGGGCCCGGGTGCCGTCCCGCCAGGAACCGGTAGGCACTGCGGTGGTGCTCGGCGAGCATCCGCGCCGACACCCCCGGCTTGCCGGTGGACGCACCGCCCACGTGCACCACCTCGGCCGAGGGTACGTAGACGTTTCGCCATCCGGCAGCGGTGAGACGCAACCCGAGGTCGACGTCCTCGAAGTACATGAAGTAGCGCGGGTCGAACCCGTCGACCGAGTCGAACGCGGTGCGCCGCAGCAGCAGGCACGACCCGGACAGCCAGCCCGCCGATCGTTCGGTGAGGTCCTCGCGGGAACGCCGGTAGGCCACGGTCCACGGGTTCCCCGGCCAGACCGGCCCGAGCGCCGCGTGCCCGGCGCCTGCGAGGAGCGACGGGACCTCGCGCGCCGAGGGGTAGACCTCCCCGGAGGGTTCCCGGACGAGCGGGCCGAGCGCACCCGCCCGCGGGTGCCGCGCACTGGCGGCGAGCAGCGCGTCCAGCGAGCCGGGGGCCCACTGCAGATCCGGGTTCGCGACGACCACCCAGCCGTAGGCGTCGTCCAGCTCGGCGACGCCGCGGTTGGCCGCGGCCCCGTAGCCGACGTTCTCGCCGATCGGCAGGAACCGCACCTCGTCCCGCTCGCGGGCGGCCCGCTCCGGGGCCCCGTCGACCGAGCCGTTGTCGGCCAGGATCACCGGCACGCCGGCCCGGGTGGTCGCCCCGGCCAGCGAGTCCAGGAAGGTGTCCAGGGTGCGCCCCGGCGAGTAGGTGACGGTGACGACCGCGACCCGGTCGCCGTAGGTCCGCTCGGAAGACTGCACGCCGGGCACGCTAGCGAGCGCGGACGGCCGACGCCCGGGCGGCGTCACGATCGCGCCACGAACATCACACCGAGTGACGACCGCGCCACGAAGGACACCCTGTCCCGAACCCCGGACGACCCTGAGAGCAGGGACGACGCGATGAGTCGAAGCGTCACCCTCAAGTCCGTGCGGGATCAAACATCCGGGCGACCGGGCCGACACGCTCGTCGTACCGGCCCCGGGGAGAGCCCTGATGCTGCACCCTGGATCCGATCGGCAGCCACCGCACCCGCCGGGTGCGCCCCGCCGGTCCCCGGGGACGGACCGACGCGAGGGAGGCGAGCATGGGCGACCCCCGCCGGGCCCGCGATCGTGCGCGTCGCGCGCCGCACGGCCACCCCGCCGGCCGGCGGCCACCTGCCGGGCCGGCCACCGGCCGGCGCTGGCTCTACCGCTTCCAGGTCGGCGTCGCCGCGATGTCGGTGCTGACCCTGCTGCTGACCGGCGCGGTCTGGACGCTCTTCCGCGACGTCACCGGTGGCATCACCACGACGAACGTGATCTT
The DNA here is from genome assembly GCF_040659795.1 of Pseudonocardia sp. NPDC049635. NCBI lineage: Bacteria > Bacillati > Actinomycetota > Actinomycetes > Pseudonocardiales > Pseudonocardiaceae > Pseudonocardia > Pseudonocardia sp. NPDC049635. The sequence continues at coordinate 250,650 of NZ_JBFAON010000002.1, read as the reverse complement.
CGGTGGTTCCGCCGGTGGTGAGCAGAACATCCTGCTGGTCGGAGTGGACAGCCGCACCGACGCGCAGGGCAATCCGCTCCCCGACGAGGTGCTGGCCGAGCTGCGCAGCGGCGCCGAGGAGGGCGTACTCAACTCGGACACGATCATCGTCGTGCACGTCCCGGCGGACGGCGGCAGCGCGACGGCGTTCTCCGTGCCGCGCGACTCCGAGGTCCAGATCCCGGGGCTCGGCCGGAACAAGATCAACGCGGCCTACCCGCAGACCAAGGCACAGACCTCGGCCCGCCTGGTCGCCGACGGCGTCGCCGACCCGAGACGGATCGACGAGGAGTCCTCACAGGCCGGGCGGCAGGCCCTGATCGGCGCCGTGCAGGACCTGACCGGGCTCGGCATCGACCACTACGCCGAGGTCAACCTGCTCGGGTTCTACAACCTCACCCAGGCCATCGGCGGCGTCGAGGTCTGCCTCAAGGCCCCGGCCCGCGACGCGTTCTCCGGCATCGACCTGCCCGCCGGGCCGCAGACCATCTCCGGCGCCGACGCGCTGGCCTTCGTCCGGCAGCGGCACGGCCTCGCCGGCGGGGACCTCTCCCGGATCGCCCGGCAGCAGGCGTTCCTGGCCGCGGTGGCGAACAAGGTGCTGTCGTCGGGGACGCTCACCGACCCGACGAAGCTGAGCGCGCTGATCGACGTCGTCCACTCGTCGGTGGTGCTCGACAGCGGCTGGGACATCCTCGGGTTCGCCGACGAGGCGTCCCAGATCGCGGCCGGACAGATGGACTTCCTCACGATCCCGACCCGCGGCCCGCGCGACACCAGCAACGGTGACGTGCTGGTCGTCGACCCGCACGACGTCCAGGAGTTCGTCACCCGGCACACCCGGCCGGAACCGGAACCGGACCCGGAGCCCGCCCCCGCGCCGACGCCGGTCGTCGCCGACGTCGCCAACGGGTCCGGCGCCACCGGCCTCGCCGCCCGGGTCGCCGGCGTGCTCGGGCAGAACGGCATCACCCCCGGGGAGATCGGGAACGCTCCGGACCGGACCACCTCGGTGGTCCGCTACAGCCAGGCCGACGGTGACGCCGGGGCGCGGCGGGTCGCCGACGCGCTGGGCGGCATCGGGATCGAGCAGTCCGACGCCGTCGGGCAGGGCCGGGTCCAGGTGCTGATCGGGTCCGACTACGCCGGCGCGGGCTCGTCCTCGTCCACGGGCGGTGGCCGGGCGGGCGGCACCGGATCCGGCCCGTCCCCCGCACCCGCGCCGCCCACACCGCCGATCTCGGCCGGCGGGGTGCCCTGCATCGACTGAGGCCCGGGGCTGGGTAGCGTCGGCAGGCGATGACCACCGTCTTCGGCTCCGGCCTGTACCTCACCGACGCCCTGCTCGGCCCGGCGCTCGGCGCGTCCGCGGCCCGCCCGTTGTTCACCCACTACGACGACGCCACCGGTGAGCGGGTGGAGCTCTCCGGCACCACCACCGCGAACTGGACGGCCAAGGCCGCGAACCTGCTGCGCGACGAGTGCGACGTCGAGCCCGGCACCCGGGTCTCGGTGCTGCTGCCCGCGCACTGGCAGACCGCCGCGGCCCTGCTCGCGGTGTGGTCCTGCGGTGCGGAGCTGGTCGGCGATCCCGCCACGGCGGGGGTGGTGCTGGCCGACGCCGCCCGGCTGGACACGGCACTGGCCGCGGGCGCGGACGTCGTGGTGGCGTTCTCGCTGGACGCGTTCGGGCGCGGGCTGACCGGGCTCCCCACCGGGGTGCTGGACTTCGCCACCGAGGTACGCGTGCACGGCGACGACTTCGTGCCGTGGGACCCGGTGCCCGGTGACGCCGCCGCCTGGGACGGTGCGACCGGCACCGAGGTGCTCGACGCGGCGCTGGCCCGGGCCGCCGCCCTGGATCTCGGCGAGGGTGCACGGGTGCTGTCCACCCTGGCCTGGGACTCGCCGCAGGGCCTGCGCGACGGGTTGCTCGCGGTGCTGGCGGCGGGAGCCTCCCTGGTTCAGGTGGTGAACGCCGGTGAGTCGCTGGACCGGCGGGCCGAGACCGAACGCTGCACCGTACGGCTGGACTGAACACTCCCTGGTGCGGGCCCCGCACCGGCGGCGTGAGACGCTGGTCGACCGTGACCCCCAGCACCTCCTCAGCGCCCGGCACCCGGGTGAGCGCCGCGGACGTCGACGACGCGGCGGCCCGGCTGCGCGCCGTGATCGGCCCGACCCCGCTGCAGCTCAACCCGCGGCTGTCCGACGCGCTCGGCAGCGAGGTCTGGGTGAAGCGCGAGGACCTGCAACCGGTCCGCTCCTACAAGATCCGCGGTGCGTACAACCTGATTGCCCAGCTGCCCGAGACCGACCGGGCGGCCGGTGTCGTCTGCGCGAGCGCCGGCAACCATGCGCAGGGGGTCGCGTTCGCCTGCCAGCGGCTCGGCGTGCGCGGACGGGTGTACCTGCCGGGGACGACACCGCGCCAGAAGCGCGACCGGGTCGCCCGCCTCGGCCGCGACGCGGTCGAGATCCGGGTCGTCGGCAACACCTACGACGACGCCGCCTCGGCCGCCCGCGCGGACGCCGAGTCGACCGGGGCGACCCAGGTCCCGGCGTTCGACGACCCGCGCACGGTGGCCGGGCAGGGCACCATCGTCCGCGAGATCCTCGGTCAGCTCGCCGACCCGCCGGACGTGCTCGTGGTGCCGGTCGGTGGTGGCGGACTGCTCGCCGGGGCCGTCACCTACCTGCGGGAACACTCGCCGTCGACCCGGATCGTCGGGGTCGAGCCGGCCGGCGCGGCGAGCATGGCGGCGGCGCTGGCGGCCGGTGAACCGGTGGAGCTGGACGCGTTGGACCCGTTCGTCGACGGTGCCGCGGTGCGCAAGGTCGGTGCGGCGACGTTCGACGTCGTGCGCGACTCGGACGTGCAGCTGGTCACCGTGCCCGAGGGCCGGATCTGCGTCGAGATGCTGGCGCTCTACCAGTCCGACGGGATCATCGCCGAGCCCGCCGGCGCGCTCTCCCCTGCCGCGCTGAGCCTGCTCGACATCCCGCGCGACGCGACGACGGTGTGTCTGCTGTCCGGCGGCAACAACGACGTCAGCCGCTACGCCGACATCGTCGAACGGGCCCTGGTGTTCGAGGGCCGCAAGCACTACTTCCTGGTGGAGTTCCCGCAGGAACCCGGCGCCCTGCGCCGGTTCCTCGACGACGTCCTCGGCCCGGACGACGACATCACCCTGTTCGAGTACACCAAGCGCTCGAACCGGGAGACCGGGCCCGCGCTGGTCGGGGTCGAACTGGGATCACCGGAGGACCTGCCGGCGTTGCTCAAGCGGATGGAGGAGGCCCCGCCGCACATCGAGCAGATCCCGCCGGACAGCCCGCTGTTCGGGTTCATCCTGTAGACCTCGCGGGGCGCAGCACCAGGTGCAGGACGATCCCCACCGCCAGCCCCCAGAACGCCGAACCAATCCCGCCGATCGTGAACCCCGCGGCGGCGAACAGGAACGCCATCGCCGCCGGCACCCTGGCCACCGGAACGGCCTCGGCGCCGGCCGGGACGGCCATCGCCCCGGTCACCGCGGCCGCGAACGCCCCGAGCAGCGCCAGCCCCGCGACGGACTCCACCACCCCGGGCGGTGCGGCCGCGACCAGCGCGGCCAGCGTCGTCGCGAGCGGCGCCAGCACCAGACAGGTGACGCCGTTGGACTGTGAGGCGATCCACCGCCGGGCCGGGTCCGGATGCGCCTCGGGCGAGGCGGGCAGTGCAGCGGTGATCGCGGCCAGGTTGATCGCGTGTCCGCCCGCGGTGGCGCCGAGCATCGTCCCGGTGCCGGTGACCACCATCGCCTGCCGCCACGGCACCGCATAGCCCGCGGCACCCAGCACGGCGACGCCCGGCAGGTTCTGGGACGCCATCGTGACGACGTAGAGCGGCAGCGCCACCCCGACGACGGCCGCCACCGACAACGACGGCGCGGTCACCGCCAGCGCCGGCGGCCGCAGCCAGGACCAGCCGTCGGCGAGCGCGATGACGATCCCGAGCGCCAGCACGAATGCGGCGGGGGCGGCCCAGCGCGGCGCGAACCGCTGCAGCACCACCCAGACGACGACGATCGGCGCCACCAGCAGCGGTTGTTCGGCCAGTGCCCGCACCGGCGCCAGGCAGAGCGGCAGCAGCACGCCGGCGAGCATCGCCTGGGCCAGCGGTGCCGGGATCGCGCCGACGAGACGCCCGAGACGGCCCCACAGCCCGGTGAGGACGATCAGCGCGCCGGTGACCAGGAACGCACCGACCACGGCGGGCCAGCCCCCGGCGACCGCCCCCGTCGACGCGAGCAGCGCGGCACCGGGGGTCGACCAGGCCACGGTGATCGGGCGGCGGGAGCGTCTGCTGAGCCAGATCGTGGCCAGGCCCATCAGCGCGGTGAGCACCACCAGGCCGGACGACGCCTGCGCCGGATCGGCGCCGGCGGCGGTGAGCCCCGCGAGTACGACCGCGAACGAGCTGGTGACCCCGACGACGGCAGACACGATCCCGACCAGGATCGGCTGCAGCGGTGGTCGTTCCACGAACAGAACTCTAGGGAGCTACACGCTCACGCTGACCCCGGGAGCCGTGCACGTCTCCGCCGGACACGGCCCGCACGTCGTCGAGCACCTCCTGGTGACCCGCGGCGCCGCACGGGCGGGGCGGGCAGGCGCGGAGGCCGGCCTGGCTGCCGGCGCAGCAGCGACGTGGACCGACGACGGCGAGCACGGCTACCGAGCACTCGGAGACCGGCCCGCCGACGCGGTCCTCGTGATCCGGACCGGCGCGCCCGGCTGAGGTAGGTGTGCCCGGTCGGCGTGGTGGTCCGCACGGTGTGCGGCAGGTTGCCCAGGCCGTCGGCCAGCACCTCGACCGACCAGCCCGGGAGCTCGCGGACGAGGTTGCCGCGGACGCAGACCGCCCGCCCGTTCGCCAGGCTCGTCGGCCCTCCCCGGCGGGCCGGGACGACGTGGTCGATGTGCCGGGCCGGGGCGTCGCAGAAGGGATCGCGGCAGCGGTCGCCGTCGCGGATCCGGATCAGGCCGGCGAGCACCCCGTCGAAGAACCGGCGTCGCGGATCGGCGCCGACCAGCGGCCCGTCGCAGGGACGCGCGAACAACCGCCGCCACCAGTGCCGCCCCTCGCTCCCGGCAAGGATGTCGCGCGCGATGCCGGCCGGGACCGGCCCGTGCCCGACGATCTCGGCGGTGCCACCGGCAGCGGGATCGACCAGGTCGTCGACCTCGATCACGATGCCGAGCTCGACGTTCACGTCGGTCGCCCGCTGCTGCCCCGTCAGCCGCTCGACCAGCGTGTCGGCCATGACCTGGTCGCGGTTGCGGTCGGAGCCGGTGGCGACGACCGAGTCGGCATGGCGTCGCAGCGCGGCGAGGCAGGCGACGCCCTGTTCGACCGGGAGACAGGCCGAGAGCACCGCCATCGTGTCCGGCGCAGGCCGCAGGCCGACCCGGCGGTCCTTGCGCGCGGTGCGGCCACGGGCGACGTAGGCCGCCGGATCGTGCTCGTAGGCCAGACGCCGGGCGAGCGCGGCCGCGGCCCGGCGGCCGAGCTCGTGGATGCCGGCGCCGACGATCTGCTCGTCGACCGAACGCCGGGCCTGCCGGTCGAGGTGGCGGCGGGTCTCCGACACGACGTGTTCGGCGACCTCCTCGCTGATCCGCCCCGCCCGCAGCAGGGCGCACACCCGGGGCAGGTCGAGGTGCAGCGCGCGGGCGCTGCCGAGCCGGCGCGAGCCGGCCGACGGGGAGATGCGGCAGGCCAAGGCCACCTGGTCGGCGATCCCCCGCTCCGCGGTGCGCGGATCGAGATCCCCGCCGGCGATGCCCTCCTCGACCACGGCACGCGCGAACGCGACGATCTCCGCACCGTGACCGGCGGCGACCACGGCACGGAGGCGCTCGAACAGCGCGATCCGGTCGATCCGGACGGCCGGAACGGCGACGGCAGTGCCGGGACCAGTACCGGGATCGACACCACCGGGCACGCCGGGAAGGCCGGACAGCACACCGAGTACCGACTCGAGCGCGAGGACGACCGGATCGTCAGGTGGAGCCGGTGCACAGCTGACCGGGGCACAGCTGGCCCGCCCCGCCTCGCCAGTCATCGACCGCATGTTCGAACTCTAGCGCACCACCAGACGTTCTATCGAGCACTCTGGCCCTCGGATTCCCACCAGCCGAGCACCCGGAGCGCGTACAACGTCAGCCACCGCGACGGCTCCCCCGCCGGCACGTCCACCTCGAACCACACCGCGCCCGGATCCCGTACACCTTGCGGCCAGCGGCCGTCGGCCCGCTGCGCGGAGCGGACCAGCTCGATCGCCTCGGCGAGCCGGGGATCCGGAGGCCCCCCGTCGAGCGCGGCAGCACGACGGAAGTGGTCGGTCGCCCGGAGCACGTCGTAGCGCCAGCGAAACGGGAAGGCGAACCGGTCCACCCAGGACCCGACCCGCTCGCCCGTCGAACGGCGGTACAGCAGGCGACGGCTCAGCAGGGATTCCTCGCCCGCCCGGCGCGCCGCGCGGGTCGCCTCGCCGCCACCGGTCGCGATCTCGTGCGCGAGGAGCCCGATCAGCGAGTTCAGCGTCGAGTGGAACGACGAGCGCCGTGCACCGTCCACCCGGTCGCAGTTCCAACCGCCGTCGTCGAGGCGGTGCTCGACGAACCGGTGGGCGAGCGGCTCGATGTCCCGGCCGAGCCACAGTCCGTTGGCGAGCGTGGCGGCGTTGATGCAGCAGTCGACCTCGCCCTCCCAGTAGGGGAGGTCGTCGCGCTCCCAGCGGCAGTGCCGTTCGAGCAACTCGACCGTGCGGCGCTCACGCAGCACCTGCGGGTCCAGCCCCCACTCGCGCAGCGCGGTGAGCGACCAGGTCGTGGCGGTCCAGGGCTGCCCCTCCACCGAGGACGGCTCGGCAGGGAAGTAGGCGCCGCCCGCCCAGCGGCCGTCCGGGTCCTGACGGGCGAGCAATCGTGCGCCGATCCCCTCCGTCGCGACCCGGCTCCTGGTCCGTTCCCAGACCTGCGCCGGCGCGCCGAGCAGGTCCCGCTCGACCTGCCAGCGCAGTGCCGGGTCGGAGTCGAGCAGCCAGTCGAGCGTCACGGCCCCATGGTGCGCCGCACACCTCGCGTCGGATAGAACGGTTCCGTGAGCGCACTGCTGTGGACCGGGGCGCTCGGCTCATGGCTGTTCGTCGTCACCTTCCTGGTCGACGGCGCCACGCGGCCGGGCTACAGCCCGATCCGGCATCCGGTCAGCGCGCTCGCGCTGGGACCACGCGGCGGGATCCAGACGGCGAACTTCGTCGTCTGCGGGCTCGCGATCACGGCCGGTGCCGTCGCGCTCGTGCCGGACACCGTCCTGCTCGGCCTGGCCGTCGGGCTCTTCGGACTGGGACTGGTCGCGTCCGGGGTGTTCCCGATGGATCCGATGCGCGGCTATCCCCCCGGGGCACCCGGCGGCACGCCGGAGCACACGTCCCGCCGGCACGACCTGCACGACCACGCCGGAGCGGTCGTCTTCCTCACGCTGCCGGTCGCGGCCGCGGTCGCCGCCCTCACGCTCGGCGACACCGGCTGGCGGTGGTACTCGGGTGTGACAGCTGTGCTGCTGATGGTGGGGTTCCGTGTGTTCGGGTCCGCCTGGGAGAACGACGACCCGCGCACCGGGCTGGTCCAGCGCGTCGTGATCGGGGTGGGCTGGTCGTGGCTGGGCCTGGTGTTCGCGCACAGCGCGACGGCGTCCGTATGAGCGGGGCGCAGCACGGCGTGCGACGCCCCGCGCACCTCACTTGAGCAGGTTGCGCGCCATCACCATCCGCTGGATCTGGTTGGTGCCCTCGTAGATCTGGGTGATCTTCGCGTCGCGCATCATCCGCTCGACCGGGAAGTCCCGGGTGTACCCGGCCCCGCCGAGCAGCTGGACGGCGTCGGTGGTCACCTGCATCGCGGTGTCGGAGGCGAAGCACTTCGCGGCGGAGGAGATGAAGCCCAGGTCCGGCTCGTTGCGCTCGGCACGCGACGCCGCGACGTACACCAGCTGCCGCGCGGCCTCCACCTTCATGGCCATGTCGGCCAGCATGAACTGCAGCCCCTGGAACTCGGCGAGTGCCTTGCCGAACTGCCTGCGCTCCTTCACGTACTGCGTCGCGACGTCCAGCGCGCCCTGCGCGATCCCCACGGCCTGCGCCCCGATCGTCGGCCGGGTGTGGTCGAGGGTGCGCAGCGCGGTCTTGAAGCCGGTGCCCTCCGCGCCGATGATCCGGTCGGCGGGGATCCGGCAGTCGGTGAAGTAGATCTCGCGGGTCGGCGAACCGTGGATGCCGAGCTTGCGCTCCTTCGGGCCGACCTCGAACCCCGGGTCGTCGCGGTGCACGACGAACGCGGAGATCCCGTTGGCCTTCTTCTCCGGGTCGGTGACCGCCATGACGGTGTACCAGGTGGACTCGCCGGCGTTGGTGATCCAGCACTTGGTTCCGTTGAGGACCCACTCGTCGCCGTCGCGACGGGCCCTGGTCTTCATCGAGGCGGCGTCGGAGCCCGCCTCCCGCTCGGAGAGCGCGTAGCTGACCATCGCGTCACCGGCGGCGACCGAGGGCAGGACCTGCTTCTTCAGGTCGTCCGACGCCGACAGCAGCACCGGGGTGAGGCCCAGCCCGTTCACCCCGGGGATCAGCGACGACGAGGCACAGACCCGGGCGACCTCCTCGATCACGATGCACCCGGCAAGCTCGTCGGCCCCCTGCCCGCCGTACTCCTCCGGGATGATCACGGCGTGGAACCCGGCCCTGACCAGCGCGTCACGGGCCTCGACCGGGAACCGGCCCTGCTCGTCGACCTCGGCGGCGTGCGAAGCGATCTCCTTCTCCGACAGGTCACGCACCGCCTCGCGCAGGGCCTGGTGCTCGTCACTGAGCCGGTAGCTGTCGAAGTCGCTGTTCATAGCACGGATGCTAACGGCACTCCGTGCCACAGAGCAACGTATCTTGCTACCCTCCGTGCCATGACGAGCAGCACTCGCCGCGGGCGTTCCCCGGAGGGACGTGCGGAGGTCCGGCGAGGGCTGGTCGCCGCAGCCGCTCGGCTGTTCACCGAGCGGGGTTACGACGACACCACGGTCGACGACATCGCAGCGGCGGCCGGTGTCGGCCGGCGGACCTTCTTCCGCTACTTCCGGGGCAAGGAGGACGCGCTCTCACCGGACCACGGACGCGGACTCGCCCGGATCGGCGAGGTGTTCGCCGGCGCCCACCCGGACGAACCGCTGCCGTCGCTGGCACTGCGTGCCGCGGAGACCGTGTTCGGGCTCTACACCGAGGACCCGGAGGTGGCACGGCTGCGGTTCGCGCTGGTCGGCACGGTGCCTGCGCTGCGCGACCGGGAGGCCGCGTCGGTACATCACTACCGGCGGCTGTTCACCCGCGAGCTCGCCGTCCGGCTGGCCGGCCAACCGGACGGCGAGCTGCGCGCCGCGGTGACCGCGGCGGCGCTGGTCGCCGCGCACAACCAGGCACTGCGCCGCTGGCTGGCCGACGGCGCCCGCGAGGCCGACCTGCCCGCCTGCGTCGACCACTTCCGCCGGGTCGCGCCGATGCTCCCGCTCGCCGGCGCCACCGAGCCGGACCTGGCCGACCTCACCCGGCGGCTGGAGCGGGCGGCGCAGGTGCTGGAACGCAACCCCGACCGGCAGACCGGCTGACCTCGGACATGCGTGATCCCCGGGCCGATGCTTCGGACCCGGGGATCACGGGTGACCGTCTGGTATTGCCGGCACCACACCGGCTTCCACGACCGTCTCCGGGGGCGGGACTCCCCGCCCGGCAGAACGTGGTGCTAGCTGAGGGCCACCTCACGTGTCCTGTAGCTCATCTGCTCGGACCACCTCCTTTCCCGTGTACCGCCACGGTAGTCGCGAGTTCAGCGGTGGCGCCAGGAGATTTCAGGCCTCGCCGCGGGCGGTGGCCCGCAGCGCCGCGTCCTTGTCCAGCACGGTGCGCTCCAGGTCGGCCTGGAACTCGATCATCGCCTGCCGCAGCGTCTCGTCGCCCGCCCCGAGGATCCGCACGGCGAGCAGGCCCGCGTTGCGGGCGTTCCCGACCGCGACGGTCGCCACCGGCACCCCGGCGGGCATCTGCACGATGGACAGCAGCGAGTCCATCCCGTCGAGGTACTTCAACGGCACCGGGACACCGATCACCGGCAGCGGGGTCGCGGCGGCGACCATCCCGGGCAGGTGGGCCGCACCGCCGGCGCCGGCGACGATCACCTGCAGCCCGCGGTCGGCCGCGGAGGCGGCGTAGTCGAGCATCCGCTGCGGGGTGCGGTGCGCCGAGTAGACGCCGACCTCCCACGGCACACCGAACTCGTCCAGCGCCGCGCCGGTCGCGCTCATCACGGGCCAGTCGGAGTCGCTGCCCATGACCACACCCACCCGGGGGGTGCTCGCCTCGGCCATCAGGAGTCCTTTCGGGGGTCGTCGGCGTGCGCGGACCAGCCGTCGGCCCAGCGCGCCGTGGCCAGCCAGCCGGCCGCCAGCTCGGCGCGCTCCCGCACGGTCCGCTCGTCGGAGCCCAGCACGGTCACGTGACCGATCTTGCGGGCCGGCCTGCCGTCCTTCGCGTAGAGGTGCACCCGCGCGTCCGGGAACCGGGCGAAACAGTGGTGCAACCGCTCGTCCATCGACATCACGGGCTCCTCGGGCGCGCCGAGCACGTTCGCCATCACCGCCACCGGGGCGACCGGGGCGGTCGCACCGAGCGGGTAGTCGAGCACCGCCCGCAGGTGCTGCTCGAACTGCGAGGTGACGGATCCCTCGATGGTCCAGTGCCCGGAGTTGTGCGGCCGCATCGCGAGCTCGTTGATCACGACCTCGCCGGGGCCGGTCTCGAACAGCTCGACCGTCATCAACCCGACGACGCCGAGCTCCGCCGCGATCCGCAGGGCGATCTCCTGGATCCGCGCGGCCGCGTCGTCGGCGAGCCCGGGGGCGGGCGCGGTGACCCGGGCGCACTGGCCGTCGACCTGCAGGGTCTCCACCACCGGCCAGGCGGCCGCCTGACCGAACGGCGACCGGGCGACGCTCGCCGCCAGCTCCCGGACCATCGGGACCGCCGTCTCGGCCATCAGCGGGGTGCCGCGGTCGAGCAGGTCGGTGACCAGCGCGGCGTCCGGGCCGCGCAGGAACCAGACACCCCGGCCGTCGTAGCCGCCACGGGTGGCCTTGAGGACCACCGGCCAGCCGTGCGCCGCACCGAACGCGTCCACGTCGGCCGCGCTCTCCACGACCGTGAACTCCGGCACCGCCAGGCCCATCGAGGACAACCGCCTGCGCATCACCAGCTTGTCCTGCGCGTGCACCAGCGCCGAGGGCGGCGGCCGCAGCGGGATCCCGGCCTCGGCCAGCGGGCGGAGCACCTCCTGCGGGACGCCCTCGTGGTCGAAGGTGACGGCCGAACAACCGCTGGCGAGCTCGCGCAGCGCGGCGCCGTCGTCCGGATCGCCGACGACGACGTCGGGTGTCACCCGGGCCGCCGGATCGTCCGGCGAGGCCGCCAGCACCCGCAGCGTCTGCCCGAGCGCGACGGCGGCCTGGGCGGTCATCCGGGCCAGCTGCCCGCCGCCGACCATGCCGACCGTGGGCAGCCCGCTCTTCCCTGCGCTGTCAACCCTCTCCACAGGACGTGCAGCCTAATCTGGCACGATCGCCCACGTGACGGTGGTGGAGGCGACGCTCGCTCGGATCCCCCAGCCGTACCGCGACAAGGCCATCAAACACCGGGAGCTCATCAAGTTCCTGATGGTCGGCGGCACCACCTGGGTGATCGACACCGTGGTCTTCCTGCTGCTCAAGACGACGGTGCTGGACACGAAGCCGGTCACCGCGAAGGTGTTCGCGGTGCTGGTGGCGACGATCGTGTCGTACGTGCTCAACCGGGAGTGGTCGTTCCGTACCAGGGGCGGGCGCGAACGCCACCACGAGGCCGCGCTGTTCTTCCTGATCAGCGGGGCCGGGGTGGCGGTGTACTCGGCGCCGCTGGCGATCTCGCGGTACGTGCTCGAACTACAGGTCCCCGGGGTCTCGCTGTTCACCCAGGAGATCGCGGACTTCGTGTCCGGGCAGATCGTGGGGACCCTGGCCGGGATGGCGTTCCGCTGGTGGGCGTTCCGCCGGTTCGTCTGGCCGGAGCAGTTCGTGCGCCGCCAGCCGGTGCCGCCGCCCGCCGACTAGACCCGGACGAGCCCCGGGCGGCCGGCCCGCACCAGCAACGGCATGATCTGGTGCACCTCGGCGCGCAGCGTGTCGAGGGCCGCCGGCTCACCCGACAGGTGACCGAGCAGGGCCTGCTGGAAGACGCCGTCGAGCATTCCGTAGGCGGTGTGCGCCGGCAGCGAGGGCTCGGTGCCGGCGAGCTCGGCGTAGCGGGCGACGACCCGCCCGACCATGTCCTCCAGGGTGCGGTCGATCTGCTCGACGGCCTCGCGCAGGCTCTCCTCGAACATGCTCTGCGCACGCAGGTCGTACCAGAGCCGGTGCATCGGGGCGTCGTCGACGATCGTCTCGCACAGCCGGTCGGCGAACGCCGCCACCAGCCCGTCCGCGGTCGTCGCGTCGGCGACCGCACCGTCGTAGCGGGTGACGCAGACGGCCTTGTACTGCCGCACGCAGTAGACGATCAGGTCCAACTTGTCGGCGAAGTAGTAGTGCACCACGCCGTGACTGAACGGCGAGTTGTTCGCGATCTCACGCAGCGACGCCCTGGCGTAGCCGAGCTCACCGAGCGTCCGCAGCGCGGAGTCCGCCAGCGCACGACGACGTGCGTCGTGCTTGTCGACCGGATTCGCCCGCGCCATGTCGCGGACTCTAACCGATCCCAGGACGACCGGTCACAGAAAACTTGACACCTGACCAGAGAAATCTGGACAGCCGGATACATCGTCGCCATGGCGTGGTCCCCATCACCCGCACACAGGAGTGCCAGTGACTCAGATCGATCTGACCGGCCGCACCGCACTCGTCACCGGAGGTGCCCAGGGCCTGGGCGAGGGCATGGCCCGCGCGCTGGCCGCCGCGGGGGCACGCGTCGTGGTCGCCGACATCCAGGAGGAGCTCGGGGCCAAGCTCGCCGAGGCGCTCGGCGAGCAGCACGGCTCGGTCCACCTCGACGTGACCGACGACGCGTCGTGGACCGCCGCCGTCGCCACCACCGTCGAGCGGTTCGGCGGCCTCGACGTCGTGGTCAACAACGCCGGGATCGAGGTCACCCAGCTGCTCGTCGACACCGAACCGGACGACGTGCGCCGGATGCTGGAGATCAACGTGATCGGCACGACGCTCGGGATCAAGCACGCCTTCCGGGCGATGCGCCCCGGTGGTCGGGCCGGGCGCGGCGGCACCGTGGTCAACGTCGCCTCCGTCGCCGCGACCATCGCGTTCCCCGCGATCGGCGGGTACTCGGCCACCAAGTCCGCCGTCGACCGGCTGACCCGCGTCGCGGCGATGGAGTCGGGCAAGCTCGGCTACGGGGTGCGGGTCAACTGCGTGTACCCGGGGCTCGTCCCGACCGCGATGGGGCAGAAGCTGGCCGTCGAGACCTCCGGGCTCGGGCTGTTCGAGAGCCCGGAGGCGGCCGTCGGCGCGGTGGTCGAGCTGACCCCGTCCGGCCGGCTCGGCGAGGTCACCGACATCGCCGACGCGGTCGCCTTCCTGGCCTCCGACGCCGCCCGCTTCGTCAACGGTGCCGGGCTGCCCGTCGACGGCGGGATGGGCATGTGAGATGCGGCTGATCGACCACCTGGACAAGGGCTTCTCGCTGGGCCCCGACGCACCGTGCCTGGTCTGCGAGGGTGTGGTCCGGACCTACGGCGAGGTGCGCGGGCTCGGCGACCGCATCGCCGCCGCCCTCGTCGCCGCGGGGGTCGAGCCGGGCGACCGGGTGGCCGTGCTGTCCGCGAACGACCCGACCGCGTTCACCTGTGTGTTCGGGATCAGCCGGGCGGGCGCGGTGTGGTGCCCGGTCAACCCGCGCAACGAGGCCGCCGAGAACCGGGAGCTGCTCGACCTGTTCGGGTGCTCGGTGCTGATCTTCCAGGCGTCGTTCGCGCCGCTGGTGGACGCGGTCCGGCACGACCTGCCCGGGTTGCGGACCCTGGTCTGCCTGGACGGGGACCCCGGGTGGGCGCTCGGCTGGGAGAGCTTCCTGGCCCGCGGGGCCGGCCCGGTCGACCGGTCCTGCCCGGAGGACGTGGCGATGATCGTCGGCACCGGGGGCACCACCGGGCGCCCCAAGGGTGTCGTGCTGACCGGCACGAACATCGAGACGATGACGGCGATCACGCTGATGAGCTACCCGTGGCCGCCGCGCGGCGGGCGACCGACCTACCTGGCGCTCGCCCCGCTCACCCACGCCGCCGGGGTGCTGTGCTTCCCGGTCCTGTGCCGCGGCGGTTCGGTCGTCGTGATGCGCAGCCCGGACGTCGGGGCTTCCTCGACCACGTCGAGCAGCACCGGGTCACGCACACCTTCCTGCAACCGACGCTGATCTACATGGTGCTCGACCATCCCTCGCTGGGTGGGCGGGACCTGTCGTCGCTGCAGTGCTTCTGGTACGGCGCCGCGCCGATGTCGGTGGCCCGCCTGGAGGAGGCGCTCACCCGGATCGGACCGGTGATGGCCCAGCTCTTCGGGCAGACCGAGGCACCGATGATGATCTCGACGATGGCCCCGGAGGACCACTTCGGCCCCGACGGACGCCCCGCACGGGGCCGGCTGGCCTCGGCCGGGCGTCCCGCACCGCTGGTGACCGTCGCGATCATGGACGACGCCGGCCGGCTGCTCGGCCGGGGCGAGCGCGGTGAGATCGTCGTCCGCGGCTCGCTGGTCATGCGCGGCTACCACCGCGACCCCGAGGCCAGCGCGCAGGCCTCGGCACACGGCTGGCACCACACCGGTGACATCGGCTATCTCGACGACGACGGGTTCCTGTTCATCGTCGACCGCGCGAAGGACATGGTCATCACCGGCGGGTTCAACGTGTACTCCGCCGAGGTCGAGCAGGCGCTGATGGCCCATCCCGCGGTCGCCGACTGCGCCGTCGTCGGGCTGCCGGACGACAAGTGGGGCGAGCGGGTCACCGCCGTCCTCCAGCTGCGGCCCGGTGCCGAGCTCGACGCTACGGAGCTGACGTCGTTCGTCAGGACCCGGATCGGTGGCGTCAAGACACCGAAGCAGATCGAGGTCTGGCCCGACCTGCCGCGCTCGAAGATCGGCAAGGTGTTGAAGGCGGAGATCAGGAAGCAGTTCGCCGGACAGGGGGCAGCGTCGTCGTGACGCCCGCGCTCCCCATCGGTTACCGGGGCCCGCCCCGCTCCGCGACCGAGGCACCGGCTGCGACGTCGTCGGTGCGGGCGGGCGGGAGGTAGATCCGGAAGACCGGCGGGCGGGCCCGGTGGAGCTCCAGCCGCCCGCCGTCGGCCTCCACCAGCGTGCGGGCCAGCGCCAGCCCCAGCCCGGTGGACGACTGCGCGGACACCCCGCGGTCGAACACGTGCGGCACGAGCTCCTCCGGCACACCCGGCCCGGCGTCGGAGACCTCGACCTGCAACGCGTTGTCCGCGGCCCGCGCGCTGATCGTCACCTGACCGTCGCCGTGCTGCACCGAGTTGTCCACCAGCGCACCCACGGCCTCCCGGAGCCGGGCCGCGGTGACCCGGGCGAGCATGCCGTCCGGCACCCGCACCCGCAGCGAGCGCCCGGCCCGCGACAACGGCACCCGCCACTCCTGCGCGACCTCCTCCAGCGCCTCGGCCAGATCGACCGGCTCGGCGCCCACCGCGCGGGCGGCGCGGGCGGAGTCCAGCAGGTCGTCCAGCACCGCGGTGAGCCGTTCGGTCTGCTCCAGCGCCGCCAGGGCCTCCCGGCGGGCGTCCGGATCGGGATGGGTGGAGAGCTCGTCGAGCCGCAGCTGCAGCGCCGTGATCCGGCTGCGCAGCTGGTGCGAGACGTCCCCGACCAGTGCCCGCTCACGCTGCAGCAGCTGGGCCAGCGCGGTGGCCGACGAGTCGAGCACCTCCGAGACCCGGTCCAGCTCGGCGATGTCGTAGCGGGCCGGGGAGCGGCGGAAGTCGCCCGCGCCGAGCCGCGCGGCGCGCGCCGCGAGATCGCGCAGCGGATCGGACAGCCGGCGCGCGGTGTAGATCGCTACCCCGGTCCCGACCGTCACCGAGAAACCCACCAGCAGCATCACGACGAGCACGACCTGGGTCTGCTGGGCCCGCATGATCGCGGTCGGCTGGGCGAGGGTGATCGTGCCGCCCGGGCCGAACGGCAGCGACTCGGCGACCGGGTCGACGACCTCGCGCACGCCGTACTCGGCCGTCGGCGCGTCCGGGACCTCGATGGTGAGCCTGCTGTTCGCCGGGATCGCCAGCTCGATCGCACCCGGCGGGGGCGTGGCGGTCCCGCTGTCCTCCAGGGTCCCGGTCAGCTGTTCGAGCCGCTGGGTCAGTTCGGCGCGGGTGAAGTCCTCGACCAGCTGCCAGGTCGCGAGCGCCAGCGGACCGCCCAGGAACAGCGCCGTCACCGCGACGGTGAGCAGCGTCGAGACCAGGATCCGGCGGCGCACCGGTCAGTCCGCGTTGTACCGGAAGCCGACGCCGCGGACGGTCGCGATGCGCTTCTCGCCGCCGATCTTGCGGCGCAGCCACGACATGTGCATGTCCAGCGTCTTCGACGACTTCATGTCGGCGTCACCCCACACCGCGTGCAGGATCTCCTCCCGGGTGACGACCTGCCCGGCGTGCGTCATCAGCACCCGCAGCAGCTCGAACTCCTTGTTCGCCAGGGTCACCTCCGCACCGTCGAGCAGCACCCGGCGCCCGGAGAGCTCCATCCGCAGGCCGTCGACCTCGACCACGTCCTGGGTGCGCCGGCGCAGCAGCGCGCGCACCCGGGCGAGCAGCTCGGCGAGCCGGAACGGCTTGGAGACGTAGTCGTCGGCGCCGGCGTCCAGGCCGACCACGAAGTCGACCTCGTCGGTGCGCGCGGTGAGCATCAGCACCGGGAGATCGGACCGGGCGGCGCGGACGCGCCGGCACACCTCCAGACCGTCCATCCCGGGCAGCCCGAGATCGAGCACGAGCAGGTCCACCGGGTCACGGGTCACCCGGTCCAGCGCCCCGGGCCCGTCCGCCACGACCTCGACGTCGTACCCCTCCCGCTGCAGTGCGCGGGAGAGCGGCTCGGCGATCGCCGCATCGTCCTCGGCAAGCACCACAATGGTCATCGTGCCGAGCATAGGGCTGCCCGGCCGGGACTGGGGCGCAGCGCCGAAGGTGTGGACTGGCATGCTCGCCGAACGTGAGCCCCGAGCAGAACGTGCCCGCCGAACCGCGTGACCTCGATCTCGCGCTGCGGCTGGCGGACCTCGCCGACGCGATCACCCTGCCCCGGTTCCGGGCCGCCGACCTGCGGGTGAGCCGCAAACCGGACCGCACGCCGGTGACCGACGCCGACACCGCCGCCGAGGACGCGATCCGCGCCGCGCTCGGCCACGAACGCCCACGGGACGCGGTCCTCGGTGAGGAACGCGGCGCGAGCACCGGGGCGCCGACCGGGCGCGGCTGGGTGATCGACCCGATCGACGGCACCAAGAACTTCTCCCGGGGTGTACCCGTCTGGGCGACGCTGATCGCCCTGGTGGTCGACGGCGTCCCGGTGGTCGGCGTGGTCAGCGCGCCGGCGCTGCACCGTCGCTGGTGGGGCGCGGCCGGGGCCGGGGCGTGGGCGCGGGACCTGCCGTCCGGGACACCGCACCGGATCGCCGTGTCCGGGGTGTCCCGGATCGGCGACGCCTACGTCTCCACCACCGACCAGGAGACCTTCCGCACCGAGCCCGGCCCGGTCACCCGGGACGGCTGGACCGCGCTCACCGAGCAGTGCTGGGAGTCCCGGGCGTTCGGGGACTTCTGGCAGCACTGCCTGGTCGCCGAGGGGGTGCTCGACGTGGCGGTGGAGCCGGCCGCGAACCCGTGGGACCTGGCCGCACCCGCCGCCGTCGTCGCGGAGGCCGGCGGGCGGCTGACCGACCTGAGCGGGAACCCGACCTACGCCGGCGGGCACGGGCTGACCAGCAACGGACTGCTGCACGACGACGTGCTGGGGGTGCTCGGTGGCTGAGCTGTACTTCGAGGACCTCGTCCCCGGATCGGTGTTCGACCTGGGGACGACGGTGGTCGACGAGGCGGAGATGGTGGCCTTCGCCCGCCGGTTCGATCCGCAGCCCTTCCACCTGGACCCCGAGGCCGGCGAGCGGGTCTTCGGCGGTCTGGCCGCGTCCGGCTGGTTCACCGCGGGCCTGTGGATGCGTGCCTACGTCGACAACCTGCTCACCCGCTCCGCCGGGCTCGGGTCGCCGGGTGGCGACGAGATCGCCTGGCCCGCCCCGGTGTTCGCCGGGGACGAGCTGGCCGCGGCGATGGAGGTGCTCGACGCGCGGGTCTCCCGCAGCCGCCCGGAGCTGGGGTTGATCACCTTGCGCGGCACGATGACCCGCACATCGGACGACCGGCTGGTCTACCGGTCGAGGTTCACCGGCATGTACGCGGTCAGGAACCCTGCGCCAGGGCCGTGACCACCCGCGACGGCGACGGGCGGCCCAGGTGCCCGGCCATCCAGGTGCTGGTGGCGACGAGCGCCCGCAGGTCGACGCCGTGGGCGATCCCCAGGCCGTCGAGCATCCACACCAGGTCCTCGGTGGCGAGGTTGCCGGTCGCCGAGCCGGCGTAGGGGCAGCCGCCCAGGCCGCCGGCGCTGGCGTCCACCGTCGTGACCCCACGGCGCAGCGCGGCCAGCGTGTTGGCCAGCGCCTGGCCGTAGGTGTCGTGGAAGTGCACCGCGATCCGGTCGACCCCGACGCCGCGCTCGGCGCAGGCGTCGAGCACCGCACCGACGTGCGCCGGCGTCGCGACACCGATCGTGTCGCCCAGCGACAGCTGGTCGCAGCCCATCTCCATCAGCCGGGCGCCGACCGCGGCCGCCTGGTCCGGGTCGACGCCGCCCTCCCACGGGTCGCCGAACACCATCGACACGTACGCCCGCACCCGCAGCCCCTCCCGTACCGCGCGGGTGACGGTCGGCTCGAACATGGCGAACTGCTCGTCGAGGGTGCGGTTGAGGTTGCGCTTCGCGAACGTCTCGGTGGCCGAGGCGAACACCGCCACGTGGTCGCAGCCCGCCTCGATCGCCCGGTCCAGGCCGCGCTCGTTCGGCGTCAGCACCGGGTAGTCCAGCCCGTCGCGGCGGTGCAACCGGGCCAGCAGATCGGCGGCGTCGGCGAGCTGCGGGACCCACTTCGGGTGCACGAAGCTGGTCGCCTCCAGGGTGCGCAGACCCGCGTCGGCGAGCCGGTCCAGGAACTCGGCCTTGACCTGCACCGGGATCACCGCGGACT
The DNA here is from genome assembly GCF_040659795.1 of Pseudonocardia sp. NPDC049635. Lineage (NCBI taxonomy): Bacteria > Bacillati > Actinomycetota > Actinomycetes > Pseudonocardiales > Pseudonocardiaceae > Pseudonocardia > Pseudonocardia sp. NPDC049635. The sequence continues at coordinate 231,163 of NZ_JBFAON010000002.1, read as the reverse complement.
CGTTCTGCAGGCCGTCGCGCGGACCGACCTCGTAGATCTCGACGCGCTCGGGCAGGTCCGGGTCGCGCACCGTCATCGGCAGGCTGCTCACGCCCCCATCCTCTCCCGGACCGCGGCGTCCGCGTGCCCCCGCCCGGATGTGCGCTGTGTCTCCCCCGCCGTCTCCCCCGCCGTCTCCCCCGCGGCCCGCCGGGCCCGCTCCCCGCGCGCGATCTCGCGGTGCAGCAGCGCCTGTACCCGCTCCACGGCGGGGACGTGGTCGAACCTCAGCCGCTCGCCCGCCACGTCGAGGGTCAGGGTGCCGCAGCCCAGCACCCGTTCGAGAAAGGTGCTGCGGACCCGCACGGCGTCGATCCGCTCGATCGGCACGTCCAGCCCGTCCCGGGCGGTGACGCCCTCCCGCACGAGGAACCGCAGGTTCGTCACGGCCAGGTGCGAACACCGCCAGCGGACCAGCGGCAGCACCGTGGCGCGGGCCAGCGCGAGCCCGGCCAGCACACCGAGCAGCGCCCACGCCTGCGGCGCCCACACCTGCAGCCGGACCACGGCCGCCGCGAACCCGGCCACGGCACTCACCAGCAGCAGCGCGCAGACCGGGCGCAGGCACAACCGCCAGTGCGGTCCGCCGTGCGCCACGACGTGCTCGTCCTCACCGAGCACGTCCTCCGGGAACGCCATGTGCCGACGGTAGGGCGCCGCGGGCCGGCCGCGGGGGTCGACGCGCGGCGCGACCGCACAGGTCAGCGCAACAGGTGCGGCCGGCGGCGCTGCTAGGGGCCGTCGGCCGGGCGCAGGTGCACGATGTCACCGGCCGCGACCGCGACCCGCTCGCCGTCCTCCGGGTGCACGAGCAGTCTGCCCTGGGGGTCGACGTCCTCGGCCGTCCCGACGATCTGGTCACCACCGGGGCGCTCCACCCGGACCCGGGAGCCGAGGCTGGCGCAGCGGGACCGGTAGTCCGACCGGAGCCCGCACGCGTCGGCGTCCCCGCCCGCGTCGCGCCACTGCGCCTCGCGCAGGTACAGGTGGCCGAGCAGGGCGACGACGACCTCCGCGCGGGTCGCGCCCAACCCGTGCGCGGCCAGCGAGGTCGCCCCCCACGGCAGCTCGTGCGCCGGAGTGGCGACGTTGAGGCCGATGCCCAGCACGACACCCGGGCCACCACCGGACACCGCCGTCATCTCGGCCAGGATGCCGGCCGCCTTGCCCCGCGACGGCCCGACGAGCAGGTCGTTCGGCCACTTCAGCACGGCCTCGACGCCAGGGCCCACCTCGGAGATCGCGTCCACCAGCGCCACCCCGGCCAGCATCGGCAACCAGCCCAGCCGATCGGCCGGGACCCCCTCGGGGCGCCACAGCACCGACATCGTCACCGCGGCACCGGGCCGCGAGGTCCAGGTGCGGTCGAGCCTGCCGCGCCCGCGGACCTGCGCCTCGGCGATCAGCACCGACCGGTCCGGTGCGCCGCGACCGGCCTCGGCCAGCAGGTCGGCGTTCGTGGAACCGGTCGACGCGACCACCTCCAACGCCGTCCAGCCGCCCGCCGGACGCAGCACCGCCGTGCGCAGGGCGTAGACGTCCAGCGGTTCGTCGGTACCCTCGTCGGGGTTCGTCCCGGTCGTCATCACCGCGAACCGTAACGGCCCGGCCGCACACCGTCGCCCTCGGCAGGACCCGGATCGATAACGCTCGGGACACGTCCCGGGTGCACTGCGGCGCACATCACCACGGTCGGCCGTCATCGGGCGGGTTAGGCTCCCGCCTCATGAGCGCCGCAACGGAGCCGATGGCGACCCCGGACGACGGTGGGGCCGCGCCTGACGTGCACACCACGGCGGGCAAGCTCGCCGATCTCTACCAGCGATTCGACGAGGCGATCCACGCCGGGTCCGCCGCCGCCGTCGAGCGTCAGCACGCCAAGGGCAGGCAGACCGCGCGCGAGCGGATCGACCAGCTCCTCGATCCCGGTTCGTTCGTCGAGCTGGACGCGCTGACCCGGCACCGGTCGACGAACTTCGGGATGGCCGACAAGCGCCCGTTCGGCGACGGCGTGGTCACCGGCACCGGCACGATCGACGGTCGCCCGGTCGCGGTGTTCTCGCAGGACGCCACGGTGTTCGGCGGGGCGCTCGGCGAGGTCTACGGCGAGAAGATCGTCAAGGTGATGGACCTCGCCGCCAAGATCGGCTGCCCGATGATCGGGATCAACGACGGCGGCGGCGCCCGGATCCAGGAGGGCGTGGTCGCGCTCGGCCTCTACGGCGAGATCTTCACCCGCAACGTGCGCAGCTCCGGGGTGATCCCGCAGATCTCGCTGATCATGGGCCCCTGCGCGGGCGGTGCGGTGTACTCCCCCGCCATCACCGACTTCACCGTGATGGTCGACGAGACCAGCCACATGTTCATCACCGGCCCGGACGTGATCAAGACCGTCACCGGTGAGAACGTCGACATGGAGGAGCTCGGCGGCGGCCGGGCGCACAACTCGAAATCGGGCGTCGCGCACTACCTGGCGGGCGACGAGTCGGACGCCTTCGACTACGTCAAGCAGCTGCTCAGCTTCCTGCCGTCGAACAACCTGTCCGAGCCGCCCTCGTTCCCGGCCCCGGAGCCGGTCGAGGGCTCGATCGCGGACGGCATCACCGACTCCGACCGTGAGCTCGACACCCTGATCCCGGACTCGGCGAACACCCCCTACGACATCCGCGAGGTCATCAACCGGGTGGTCGACGACGAGGACTTCCTCGAGGTCCAGCAGCTGTGGGCGCCCAACATCGTGATCGGCTACGCGCGGGTCGAGGGCCGCAGCGTCGGCATCGTCGCGAACCAGCCGACCCAGTTCGCCGGCTGCCTGGACATCGACGCCTCGGAGAAGGCGGCCCGGTTCGTCCGCACCTGCGACGCGTTCAACATCCCGGTGCTGACCTTCGTCGACGTGCCGGGCTTCCTCCCGGGTACCGACCAGGAGTGGAACGGCATCATCCGGCGCGGTGCCAAGCTGATCTACGCCTACGCCGAGGCCACCGTCCCGAAGGTCACCGTGATCACCCGGAAGGCCTACGGCGGGGCGTACGACGTGATGGGGTCCAAGCACCTGGGCGCCGACGTCAACATCGCCTGGCCGACCGCGCAGATCGCGGTGACCGGGGCGCAGGGCGCGGTGTCCATCCTGTACCGCAAGGAGCTCAAGGGCCTGGAGGGCGACGAGCTGGCCGCCCGTCGCGCCGAGCTCCAGCAGGACTACGAGGACACCCTCTGCAACCCCTACATCGCGGCCGACCGGGGCTACATCGACGCCGTCGTGCCGCCGTCGCACACCCGCGGCTACGTCGGCCGGGCGCTGCGGATGCTGGCCACCAAGCGGGAGCAGGGTCCGACCCGCAAGCACGGGAACATCCCGCTGTGAACGGCGGGGAGGCACCGGACCGGACCCCGGAGGAACGCCGCGCGCTGTTCCGGGTGGTCCGGGGCGACCCCGACGACCACGAGCTGGCCGCGCTCACCGCCGTCGTCGCGGCGGCGACGAGCGCGGCTGCGCCGGAGCGGGCCCCGGCCGCGCCGGACCTGTGGTCGCACCCGGCGTCGCAGCTGCGGGCCCCGCTGGTCGCGGGGCGCGGGGCGTGGCGCGCCTCGGGGATGCCCCGCTGAGGTAGCCGGTGGGCGGGCGCGTCCCGCGAGATCGGCGGCGCAGCACCGCGGGCGGATAGGGTCCACCCGTGCGTCTGGTTCTCGCCTCCGCCTCCCCCGCCCGGCTCGGCGTGCTCCGGGCCGCAGGTGCCGATCCGCTCGTCGAGGTCTCCGACGTCGACGAGGACGCGCTGCTCGCCGCACATCCGGACGCCGATCCGGCCCGCAAGGTCACCCTGCTCGCCGCGGCCAAGGCGGCGGCGGTCGCCGCACGGATCGCCGGTGAGCAGCCGGACGCGCTCGTGATCGGTTGCGACTCGATGCTCCTCGTCGACGGTGAACTGGTCGGCAAGCCCGGTGACGCCGACACCGCACGCCGCCGCTGGTCGGCGATGGCCGGGCGGAGCGGTGAGCTGCTCACCGGGCACGCGGTGCTGCTGCTCGTCGGCGGCGCGGTCGCCAAGGAGGCGGAGGGGCACGCGGTGACCGGTGTCCGGTTCGCCGAGCCGTCCCCCGAGGAGCTCGAGGCCTACCTCGGCACCGGGGAGCCGCTGAACGTGGCGGGCGCCTTCACCCTCGACGGGTTCGGCGGCTGGTTCGTCGACGGCATCGACGGCGACCCGTCGAACGTGATCGGGATCAGCCTTCCGCTGGTCCGCAGGCTGCTCGGTGGGATCGGTGTGAGCCCGGTCGACCTCTGGCGCAAGGAGTCCTGGTGAGCGACGGTTCCCGTCCCCCGTTCCCGCCGTTCGACGAGGCGGGCGCCCGGCGCAAGGTGCTCGCCGCCGAGGCCGCCTGGAACACCCGCGACCCGGAGAAGGTGGCGCAGGCGAGGAGCGCACGATCCACGGGTCCGCGGCCCGACGGCGACGACTCCGACTTCGGGGTCTGAGCGGGCGTGTGGGTGCCCGGCCGCGCGGTTACCCTCCCGCCATGGCTGTCACGAACGACCCCGACCCCAAGCTCGCCGAGTACGCGCATCCGGAGCGCCTGGTCACCACCTCGTGGCTGGCCGGGCACCTCGACGACCCGGGCATCGTCGTCGTGGAGTCCGACGAGGACGTGCTGCTCTACGACACCGGGCACATCCCGGGTGCGGTGAAGGTCGACTGGCACACGGAGCTGAACGACCCGGTGACCCGCGACTACGTCGACGGGGAACGCTTCGCCGAGATCATGTCCGAGCGCGGCATCAGCCGGGACACCACGATCATCGTCTACGGCGACCGGAACAACTGGTGGGCCGCGTACGCGCTGTGGGTCTTCTCCCTGTTCGGGCACCCCGACGTGCGACTGCTCGACGGCGGGCGCTCGAAGTGGATCGCCGAGGGGCGCGAGACGACCACCGAGACCCCCACCCCGGCGCGGGCCGACTACCCGGTCGTCGAGCGGGACGACACCGGGATCCGCGCGTTCAAGGAGGACGTGCTGGCCCATCTCGGCAAGCCGATGGTCGACGTCCGTTCCCCGCAGGAGTACACCGGCGAGAAGCTGCACATGCCCGACTACCCGCAGGAGGGGGCGGTCCGCGGCGGTCACATCCCGGGTGCGGCGAGCGTGCCGTGGGCCCGGGCCGCCGCCGAGGACGGCTCGTTCCGCTCGCGCGCCGAGCTGGCCGCGATCTACGAGCAGGAGCAGGGCCTGAAGGCCTCCGACGACGTCATCGCCTACTGCCGGATCGGCGAGCGCTCCAGCCACACCTGGTTCGTCCTGACCTACCTGCTGGGCTTCGACCGGGTCCGCAACTACGACGGCAGCTGGACCGAGTGGGGCAACGCCGTGCGCGTGCCGATCGTCCAGGGCGAGGAGCGCGGGTGAGCCTCCCACCGGCGCTCGCCGAGCTGGTCGACGACTTCGCCGCGCTCGGCCCCAAGGACCGGCTGCAGCTGCTGCTGGAGCTCTCCCGGGAGCTGCCCGAGCTGCCCGACCGGTACGCCGACGCCGCGGACTCGATGGAGCAGGTGCACGAGTGCCAGTCACCGCTGTTCCTGGCCGTCGAGGTCGGCGACGGCGGTGACCGTCCGGTGCACCTCTACTTCTCGGCGCCGCCGGAGGCGCCGACCACCCGCGGGTTCGCGTCGATCATGCACACCGGGCTGGACGGCGAGCCGGCCGAGGCCGTGCTGGCCGTGCCGGACGACTTCTACACCGATCTCGGCCTGGCCGATGCGGTGAGCCCGCTACGGCTGCGCGGGATCGCGGCGATGCTCGCCCGGATCAAGCGGCAGGTACGAGCAGCGACAGCCTGACGCATTTCCGGTCTGGTCCGAACGGCGGAGCCCGGCCGGGCGGGGCTGCGCCGTTCGCTCCGGCGAACCTCAAGTCTCTGTGAAATCCGGCGAGCCACCTCGTGAGCGGGCGCACACTGCTTCGAACGACGAAGCGCGCGGACCTGCACGGGGAGGTCGGAATGGGTACGAACCTGACCGGCGAGACCTGGGGTGTCAGCGCCGCCACCTTCCTCGTGGTCTACCTGCTGCTGGCCGTCGTCGTGACGGTGCTGGCCTGCTGGTACCGCGCCCGCATCGTCGCCGGTGACCCGGCCGGGGTCCGGGCGGTCGAGGGCCGCCCGGAGGACGTCGCCCATCTCCACGGCGGTCCGCGCCTCGCGGTCTACGCGGCGCTGTCGGCGATGCACGTCGACGGCACCGTCGTCACGTCCTGCCGCACCCCGGGCCAGGTCCGGGCGGGCGGCCCGCTGACCCGATCGGCGACCGGGCTGCAGCGGGCGATCCATCGCTGCGCCCATCGGCTCATCCCGTGCCGCAGCCTGGGCACGCACGCCGCGGTCGCCGCCGAGCTGCACCGGATCGCCCGGCGGCTCGAAGCGGCCGGCCTGGTGCTGGGCCCGTCCGACCGGGACCGGTTGCGCTCGGCGGCGGTCCTGCCCGGGCTGGTGGCCGCCCTCGGGCTGGTCCGGGTCCTGGCCGGTGCGGCGTACGCACGTCCGGTCGGCGCGCTGCTGGTCGTGACCCTGGCCATGATCGCGGTGACCGTCCTGCTCGGCACGCGGGTGCCGGTGCGCACCCGGGCCGGCGACGAGGCGCTGCGCCGGGTACGGGAGCAGAACCCTGAGCTGTCGCCGTCGATGCACCCGGACTGGGCGGTGATCGGCCCCGCCGCGGCGGCGCTGAGCGTCGGCGCGTTCGGGCTCGGCGCGATGTTCGCCGCGGAACCGGCGTTCGCCGAGGAACTGGCCGCACAGCGGGTCGTCGCCCTCGGGCGCGGCTGACCGCGGCATCGAACTGCCCCGGGGGTCGGGGTTCGACGGTCCCCGCAACTCCACCACTGGGGGGTGTGGAGTTGCGGGGACGGTCCTGGTTCCCGACCGCACACGGACGGAGCAGTGCGTGGTCCCACTCACCTCTGGACCGATCACGACGAGGTCAGGGACGACCCCCGCCCGGGGCGAGTTGCCTTCGCCACAGCCCTCACAGGGAACGATCCGGTGTCGGGCTCTTACACTCGCCGGTAACCCAGCGCCGGAGCACCGGGACGGCGCCTGCGACCGGAGGAGTTCGAACCGTGCCCGCACTGCGCAAGGTGCTCGTCGCCAATCGGGGCGAGATCGCCGTTCGTGTGATCCGAGCCGCGAAGGACGCGGGTCTGGCGAGCGTCGCCGTCTACGCCGACCCGGACCGGGACGCCATGTTCGTCCGGCTCGCCGACGAGGCCTTCGCACTGGGTGGGTCGACCGCCGCCGAGTCCTACCTCGACATCGACAAGGTGATCGGTGCCGCGAAGCAGGCCGGTGCGGACGCCATCCACCCCGGCTACGGCTTCCTCTCCGAGAACGCCGACTTCGCCCAGGCCGTGATCGACGCCGGCATCACCTGGATCGGGCCGTCCCCGCAGTCGATCCGCGACCTCGGTGACAAGGTCACCGCCCGGCACATCGCCACCCGTGCCGGGGCGCCGCTGGTCCCCGGCACCAAGGACCCGGTCGCGAACGCCGACGAGGTGCTCGCCTTCGCCGACGAGCACGGCCTCCCGGTCGCGATCAAGGCCGCGTTCGGCGGCGGCGGCCGCGGGATGAAGGTGGCCCGTGAGCGCTCCGAGGTCGCCGAGCTCTACGAGTCCGCGGTCCGCGAGGCGACGTCGGCGTTCGGGCGCGGTGAGTGCTTCGTCGAGCGCTACCTGGACCGGCCCCGGCACGTGGAGACCCAGGTGCTGGCCGACCAGCACGGCAACGTGGTCGTTGTCGGCACCCGCGACTGCTCGTTGCAGCGCCGGTTCCAGAAGCTCGTGGAGGAGGCCCCCGCGCCGTTCCTCACCGACGAGCAGCGCCGGACGCTCTACGACGCGTCCAAGGCCATCTGCAAGGAGGCCGGTTACTACGGCGCGGGCACCGTCGAGTTCCTGATCGGTGAGGACGGGATGATCACCTTCCTGGAGGTGAACACCCGGCTGCAGGTCGAGCACCCGGTCTCCGAGGAGACCACCGGGATCGACCTGGTCCGGCAGATGTTCCGGATCGCCGAGGGCAAGGAGCTGGAGATCACCGACGACCCGGCGCCGCGCGGGCACGCGATCGAGTTCCGGATCAACGGCGAGGACGCCGGGCGCAACTTCCTCCCGGCCCCGGGCACCGTCGAGCGGATCTGGTACCCGGCGGGCCCCGGCGTGCGGGTGGACGCGGGCGTGGAGGACGGCTCGGTGATCGGCGGGCAGTTCGACTCGCTGCTGGCGAAGCTGATCGTCACCGGCACCGACCGCAGGCAGGCCCTGGAGCGGGCCCGCCGCGCGCTGGACGAGTTCCGGGTCGAGGGCATGGCGACCGTGCTGGAGTTCCACCGGCTGGTCGCCGCCGATCCCGCCTTCACCGCCGAGTCCGCCGAGGACTTCGCCGTGCACACCCGCTGGATCGAGACCGAGTGGAACAACACGGTGCCCCCCTTCGAGGGCGGCGCCGGGGCCGACGAGGACGGTGCCGAGCGGCAGAAGGTCGTCGTCGAGGTCGGCGGCCGCCGGCTGGAGGTCTCGCTGCCCGGTGATCTCGCACTCGGCGGTGGCGGCGGGCCCGCCGGGCGCAAGGCGGCGCCGCGCAAGCGGGTGGGCAAGGGCGGCGGTGCGAAGGGCTCCGGTGACGCCGTCACCGCGCCGATGCAGGGCACGATCATCAAGGTCGCGGTCTCCGACGGTGACACCGTCTCCGCGGGTGACCTGATCGTCGTGCTGGAGGCGATGAAGATGGAGAACCCGGTCACCGCCACGAAGGACGGCACGGTCACCGGACTCACCGCCGAACAGGGTGCCTCGGTGTCCCAGGGGACCGTGATCTGCGAGATCAAGGACTGAGAGAAGCTTGCGGAACGAAGAATCGGCGCTGAGAGAAGCCTGCGGAACGAAGATCGGCGCTGAGAGAAGCGTGCGGAACGAAGAATCGGCCCTGAGAAGCGTGCGGAACGAAGATTGGGACTGACGCCGTTGTCGCTCGATCCGGTCGAGATCAACGCCGGGTCCTGGTATCTGCGCGGCCTGCGGCACGACGACCGGGTGGACGACCGCCCGGCCGTCGCCGCGTCCGCGCGGGACCCGGAGATCCGGCGCTGGCGCAACCGCCCCGACCCGGCGTCCCCGGGCTTCGACGACGCCGTGACCGCGCACGTCGCGGACCGGATCGACGGCTGGGCCCGCGGTTCGCGCTACGCCTGGGCCGTCGCCGAGCCGACCACCGGTGAGATGCTCGGCGAGGTCACGCTGGAGCAGCTCGACCCGGTGCACGGCACCGCCGAGGTGCGCTGCTGGACGCTGCCCGCCGCCCGCGGGCGGGGACTGGCCCGCACGGCCGTCGGTGCGGTCGTCCGGTTCGGGTTCGGCGGACTCGGCCTGCACCGGGTCACCTACCTCCACGCCGAGCCGAACCGCGCCTCCGCCGCCCTCGCCGCCGCGCTGGGCTTCGTCCACGAGGGACGGATGCGCGAGGCGTGGGAGGTCGACGGCGCCCGGGTCGACGTGATCGTCCTGGGCCGGCTGCGCACCGATCCCGCTCCCTGGGACACGCATTGACCGGACGCCCGACGCAGCCCTAGCGTCGTTGCGCCGCGCACACCGGACAGGTGCCCGCGGTTCGACCGAACACCGTCCAACTGCATACCGCACAACTCCACAGCCGAACCCGTGTGCCCGATCCACGGGGCCCGGACACCCCGCCACGCGGAGTACCGCGCCGCGGATCCGCTCACCACGCAGGCCTGTGCCGCGCCGTGAGCCGTCACCAGCTCCAACGACGCACAGGATCCGTCATGCCCCTCGCATCATCGGCGTCGCCACACGTGACGACGCACGTCCACACCGACGGCCCGATCCCGGGCCCGCACTCCCTGCTCACCCTGACCTCGACCGCGTACGGCGCGGGCGGGGTCGTGGTCGGCACCTTCTCCGCGAACCTCCGCGAACTGCCGGGGGCCACCCTGCACCCGGTCGCGTTGGAGAACTGGCGCAGCCGGGCCGAGGACTGGCTCCTCACCCGCCGGGCCGCCCGCCCGCCGGGGCAGGTCGCGAACGCGTACGCCGCCTGGGTGGACGACCTCGGCGGTTCTCCGCAGTTCGTCGTCGACCCGGCGGAGCCGGACCACCTGTTCGTGTTCTGGTACCTCCAGAGGTTCGCCGGCCGCTGGCCGTTCGCGGGGCTCGCCCCCGCGTCCGCCACGACCTCCTGGGCTCCGGCACCGTGCCCGCTCAGCGGGTGCCGACCCGCCGACACCGGCGACCGCGACGCGGTCGCCGCGGCATAGCGACAGACGCACACCCCCGTACGTACCGGATCGCGACCGGTACGTGCGGGGGTGTCGTCGTGCGCGACCGGAGCGGCGGTCATCCCCGTCGCACGTGCACCCGCTCGCCCTGGCGTCCGACCAGGCTCAGGTACTCCACGGGGCCGCTCGAGGTCGCGCCGAACCAGTGCGGTGTGCGCGTGTCGAACTCCACCGCCTCCCCCGCCTGCAGGAGCAGGTCCTGGTCGCCGAGCACCAGGCGCAGGGTGCCGTTGAGGACGTAGGCCCAGTCGTGGCCCTCGTGCGAGCGCGGATCGGGCAGCGTGTCGTCGCTGCCGGTGGGGAGCACGAACTTGTAGGCCTGGACACCTCGGGGGCGGCGGGTCAGCCCGATGACGACCGCCCCGTCTCGCCGCACGCCGTCGGGCGCAGGTCGACCCGCGGGTCGGCGGTGCGGGGGGCGTCGACCAGGGAGTCGATGGTGACGCCGTAGTAGCGGGCCAGCGGCAGCAGCTGCTCCAGTGTCGGGCGGCGGATCCCGGCCTCCAACCGGGACAGGGTGCTGGCCGAGATCCCGGTCTCCCCGGCGAGCCGGGTGAGGGTGACCTCGCGGTGCAGCCGCAGCTGCTTCAGACGCGGGCCGACGGTGTCGAGGGTCTGCCGGGGAGACTCGTTCACCCGGCGAGTTTGCCATTCGGCAAGAAGGTTTGCCGATCTCGCGGGGCGGTGCCGATCCTGGCCCCGGCGCCGAGGGCGCGCCACGGGACCGGAGGATGCGCGATGCACACGTTCGACAAGGCCTACTGGGAGCGGCACTGGACGCCGTCCGCCGACGGCGGCGGGCGCGACCTGCCGGTGAACCCCTACCTCCCGGCCGAGACCACCCACCTGCGTACCGGCACCGCGCTGGACGCCGGGTGCGGCACCGGGGCCGAGGCGATCTGGCTGGCCTCCCGGGGCTGGCAGGTCACCGGTGCCGACATCTCGTCCGCGGCGCTGTCCGCCGCCGCCGGCCGGGCCGGCCTGGCCGACCGGGTGGACTGGGTCGAGGCCGATCTGACCGGCTGGGAGCCGGGCCGGACCTGGGATCTGGTGGTCACCAGCTACGCCCACACCGAGACCGGACAGTACGCGCTCTACCGCAGGATCGGCTCCTGGGTCGCCCCCGGAGGCACCCTGCTCGTCGTCGGGCACCTGCACGGCGGCCACGACGACCACCCCGAGCGGGCCACCGCCGACCGGACCCGGATCGCGGCGCTGTTCACCGCACCGGAGTGGCGGATCGACGCCGCCTACGAGACGACCCGGACCGTCCGCCCCCGTGGGCGGGCGGTGGAGCTGCACGACGTGGTCGTGCGTGCCCGCCGCACCGGCTGACACCGGCCGCACCGGTGGGAACGCGCGGGCCCGGCGACGGGATCGCCCGTTCGCGATGGTGACCGGCCGAGCGCGGATCCGGCGTGCCCGTCGACGGCGGTGGCTAGCGTGCCGCCGTCACCGCCCCAGCCGCCCGGAGGTCAACCGTGCCCGCCCCCCGCCCGGATCTGCGGATCGACCCGTCGACGCCGCCCACCGTGGTCGCGGCGCTGGACCGCGCTGCGGACCGGCTCGCGACCGTCCTCGACCGGCTCGACGCCGACGCCCGCCGCGTCCGGCCCTGGCTGGGTGACCCGGTGAGCGCGCAGGCCGCCGCCCGGTACGCCGGGCACGCCGCGGACGGGGCCGACGCGGCCATCGAACGGATCCGTGCGCTGCGCACCGAGCTCGTCCGCGCCCGGGACGCCGTCGCGCGCTCCGGTCGGGCGTACACCGCTACCGAGGCCGCCGTCGCCGGGACACTGCGGTGACCGCTCCGCGTTGGGCCGGGATGAGCCACGCCGAGCTGCACGCGATGGTCACCTCGGGTCCCGGCCCCGAGGCCTCGGCGGCAGCCGAGCAGGCGTGGCGGGCCACCGGTGAGGCCCTCGACGAGGTGCACCGCGAGCTCGCGGAGCGGGTCCGGGCGCTCCCGGGCGGTTGGGCCGGCGGTGCCGCGGACGCTGCCGCCGCGGCGCTCGACGCCCTCGCCGGCTGGGCCGGCGCCGCGGTCGGCGAGGTGGTACGGACCGCCGACGCGCTCGCCGCGCAGGCCGCACTGGCCGCCGAACTGCGCAGCCGGATGTCCGCACCGCCCGCCGGCTCCCCGCCGGAGATCGCACCGGCCGGCGCGGCGGTCCTGACCGACTGGGCCGCAGCGGACGCCGAGGCCGGGAACGCGGCGGCACGCGCCGCCGAGCTGATGCAGCGCTACGCCGACGACAGCCGGGCAGTCGGGACCGGCTGGAGCGGTTGGTCCGCTCCGCCCGCCGTGACGGCGGGCGACGAGCCCTCCGGCGGGCCCGGCCGCACCGGGGGCGCGTCCACCGACTCGGCGGGTGTGGTCGTGTCGGACGGCCCCGGAGCCGGTGGCCTCTCCTCGATCGCCTCGGGGGCCGGCGGCCCGGTGGCGGCCGATCCGGGATCCGGGCTGGGCGGTGGCCCGGGATCCGGCGGTCCCGGGAGGGACCATCCCGGGACCGGCGGCCCCGGGGCTGGTGGTTCCGGGCCGGGCGGTTCCGGGGCGGGCGGCTCCGGGGCGGGCGGCTCCGGGGCGGGCGGCTCCACGGGGGTCGTCGCACCGGGGTCGGCGGGCGGTGGTGGGCCGGGGGCGGGTCCGGCGTGGGCGGCGGGTGGCGGGGCCGTCCTCGCCGCGGGTGCGGCGGTGGCCGGGTCAGCCGGCCGGGCGGTCCCTGCGGCGGGGCCCGGTACGGGTGCCGGGTGGCGGGCGCCCTCCGGTGGCGCACCGAGCCGTGTCCGGGCCTCCGGCCCGGCGGAGGGGCGAGCCCCCGGTGGTCTCCGGCCGGCTCCTCCCGTGCCGGGCGGGCCGGTGGTCGTGCCGCCGGCCGGCTCCGTCCCGGTGGGGGCGGACGTCGCGGCACGGGGCGGTTCCGCGCTCACCGGGCCGAACGACACCGCGCCGGCCGGACCGGTGCCCCCGGGCCCGCCCGTCACGACACCGGGCCCGCCCGTCACGACACCGGGCCCGCCCGTCGCGGCACCGGGCCCGCCCGTCGCGGCACCGGGCGGAGCCACACCTGCCGGGCTGCCGGGCAGCGTCGCACCGGGGGTGCCGGCGCCGACCGGGCCGCTGTCCGGCCCCGGGCCCGTCGACGCACCGGCCGCCGCGCGTCCGCAGGCCTGGCGCCTGCTCATCGACCGGCACGATCCCGGTGACCCCGGCCACCGGTCACCCGGCGTACCGGACGACGACGCGGTACTGCAGCCCGAGCAGCGCTGGCGGGATCGTGGCTGAACAGAGCCGGCCGCACCGGTTCGTCCTCACCGCCGCCGAGTTCGACGTCGTCTGGGAGCAGCTCGGCCTCGGCACCACGCCGGTTGCCCTGTGGGTGGCCTCCCCCGGCCGGAGCACCGACGAGCGGATCCGGGGCGTCACGGCCGTCCTGTCCGCCCTGCGCGGGCGCGGCCTGGCCGGGGCACGCGGCCTCGCGCCCGGACTGGTCCACCTGCTCACCCTGCTCGCCCGGCCCGAGCGGCAGCTGGAGGTCCGCGCACGGTTCGGCTCACCGCTGCGCGCCGTCACCGCCGAGAACGACGACGGTGGCGTGGTCGCGGTCCACAGCGGCGGCAGCGTGACGATCGCCGCGGCCGGTCCCCCGGCGCACGCGGCGGTGTCGGTGCTTCCGCCCGCCCCTCCGGGCCCCGGCCCCGCGACCGGGATCCCGACGGCCGAGCTGGCCCGCCTGCTCGGCGCCGACGGCGGCACCCGGCCCGGCCGGGACGTGACACCCACCGGTCCGGTGACCCGGCTGGAGTCGGTGCTGCGCGGCCCGGCCCGGTACGCGCAGGTGTGCGCGGTCCGCTTCGACCGCTGGGGCAACCCGGACCGGCCGCCCGGCCATGTCACCGTCGTCGACACGGCCCGCGGCCGCTACCGGCTGACCCGCGACACGGAACCAGCCGCCGGACCGGAGTGGGTCACCCTCGCCCCGGTCTCCGCTCGGGCGTTGCGGGCGCTGCTCGACGGGCTGTTCGGGAGTCAGTCCAGGTCGGAGTGCTGCATCAGCTGACGGCTCGCCTCGGTGATCGACCCGGAGAGCGACGGGTACACCGAGAAGGTGTGCGCCAGGTCGTCGACACCCAGGCCGTTCTGCACGGCCATCGCGATCGGCAGGATCAGCTCGCTGGCGACCGGGGCCACCACCACCCCGCCGATGACCACCCCGGACGCCGGGCGGCAGAACAGCTTCACGAAACCACGGCGCAGGCCGCGCATCTTCGCCCGCGGGTTCGTCGCCAGCGGCAGCATCACCGTGCGGGCCGGGACCTCGCCGGAGTCGATCGCGTTCTGGCTGATGCCGACGGTCGCGATCTCGGGCCTGGTGAACACGTTGGCCGCGACGGTCCGCAGCCGGATCGGGGCGACGCCCTCGCCGAGCGCGTGCCACATCGCGATCCGGCCCTGCATCGCCGCCACCGACGCGAGCATGAGCACCCCGGTGCAGTCACCGGCCGCGTAGACACCGGGCTCCGCCGTCCGGGAGACCTTGTCGACCGGGATGAACCCGCCGCGGTCGGTCTCGACCCCGATCTTCTCCAGGCCGAGTTCGGCCGTGTTCGGCACCGAGCCGACCGTCATCAGCGCGTGCGAACCCTCGACCGTGCGGCCGTCGGACAGCGTCACCAGCACCCCGGCACCGGTGTTCTCGACCTTCTCGGCACGGGCGTTCGCGAGGATCTCCACGCCGCGGTCGGCGAAGACCTCCTCCAACACCGCGGCGGCGTCGGCGTCCTCGTGCGGCAGCACCCGGTCCCGGCTGGACACCAGCGTGACCCGGCAACCCAGCTCGACGTACGCGGAACAGAACTCGGCCCCGGTGACACCGGAGCCGACCACGACGAGGTGCTCGGGCAGCTCGTCGAGGTCGTAGAGCTGGCGCCAGTCCAGTACCCGGTCACCGTCCGGACGGGCGGAGTCGAGCACCCGCGGGGTCGCGCCGGTCGCGATGAGCACGATGTCGGCGACCAGCTGCTCGGTGGAGCCGTCGGCGTGGGTGACGGTCACGTCGTGGGTCGCACGGCCCGCGCCGGGACCGTCGAAATGCGCGGTGCCCGCGACGATCCGCACGCCCTCGTTCTCCAGCCGGGCGCGGATGTCCGCGGACTGCGCCAGCGCCAGCGACTTGACCCGCTCGTTGACGGCGGGCAGATCGACCGCGGAGCTGCCCCGGTCGACGAGCACGCCCAGGTCCTCGGCCCGGTGCAGGTCCACGCGTACGGCGGCCGAGGAGATGAACGTCTTCGACGGGACGCAGTCGTAGACGACGCACGCGCCACCCATCCCGTCCCGCTCGACGACGGTCACCTCGCTGCCGTGCTGCGCCGCGACCAGCGCGGCCTCGTATCCGGCAGGTCCGCCGCCCATGATGACGATGCGGGTCACGGGTAGTCCCCCTGAGACGTCGGTGGTGGGCCGGCGGCCTCGCGCCTCCGGCGTCGACAGGGTTTCACAGTACGCGTGTCCTGTTCGGCGGGCCGGACCGGGCGGGGACCGCCCGACCGGCCTCCGACCCCGAGCCACTACGCTGCCCCCGTGCCTCTGTATGCCGCATACGGGTCGAACATGGACCCCGAGCAGATGAAGGAGCGCGCCCCGCACTCGCCGATGGCCGGGACCGGGTGGCTCCAGGGCTGGCGGTTGACGTTCGGCGGTGAGGACTACACCTGGGAGGGCGCGCTCTCCACCGTGGTGGAGGAGCCGGGCTCCCAGGTGTTCGTCGTGCTCTACGACGTCCCCGAGCACGACGAGGCGCAGCTCGACCGCTGGGAGGGCGGTGAACTCGGCCTGCACAAGAAGCTGCGGTTGCGGGTCGCCACGCTGGACGGCAGCGTGCTCGCCTGGATCTACGTGCTCAACGCCTACGAGGGCGGCGAGCCGTCGGCCCGGTACCTCGGGGTGATCGCCGACGCCGCCGAGATGGCCGGCGCCCCCGCCGACTACGTCAACGACCTGCGCAGCCGCCCGAGCCGGAAGTCCTCCGCGGGCGGCTGAACGGGCCGGTCAGGCGGCGTTCGCCAGCGCCGCGAGGGCGGCGTGCACGAGCACCCGGGACCCGAACGGCAGCGCCCGCTCGTCCAGGTCGAACGTCGGCTGGTGGATGTCCCGCTGGGGGCCGGTGCCCGGCCACACGCCGAGCCGGGCCATCGCGCCCGGGGAGTGCTCCAGGTACCAGGCGAAGTCCTCACCGCCGGAGGACTGCTCGGTGCTCGCGTCGGCCGGCTCCCCGCCGACGGTCACCGCCGCGTCGCGCAGCAGCTCGGTGGAGATCTCGTCGTTGACCACCGGCGGGACCCCGCGCACATGGTCCAGGACGTACCCGACACCGGTCGGAGCCAGCACCGCGGCGACCAGCGCGCGCAGCGTGTCCTCCAGCTCCGTCCAGGTCGCGTGGTCGGCGGTGCGCAGCGTGCCGCGGACCATCCCGGACTGCGGGATCGCGTTGGCCGCATCGCCCGCCTGCACAGCGCCCCAGGTGAGCACGGTGCCCGAGCGCGGATCGACGTGCCGGGTGAGCAGCAACGGGACCTGGGTGGCCAACAGGCCGAGCGCCTGGATCAGGTCGGCGGTCAGGTGCGGGCGCGAGGTGTGCCCGCCGGGCGAGGTCAGCCGGACCTCGATCAGGTCGCAGGCCGAGGTGATCGGCCCGACCCGGGTGCCCAGCCGTCCGACCTCCAGGCGCGGGTCGCAGTGCAGCGCGAAGATCCGCGCCACGTCCGACATCACGCCCTGGGCGATGACGTCCAGCGCGCCACCGGGCTGCACCTCCTCGGCCGGCTGGAACACGACCCGGACCCGGCCCGGCAGCGACGGCGCCGAGTTCAGCGCCAGCGCCGCGCCGAGCAGCATCGCGGTGTGCCCGTCGTGCCCGCAGGCGTGCATCACACCGGGCGCCGTCGAGGCGAACGGCAGGCCGCTCTGCTCCTGCAGCGGAAGTGCGTCCATGTCGGCGCGCAGCGCCACGAGCGGGCCGCCGTGGCCGATGTCGCAGACGACACCGGTTCCCCCGGCCAGCGTGCGCGGCTCGAGGCCCGCGCGCAGCAACGTCTCGGAGACGCGCGCCGTCGTGCGGTGCTCGCGGCGGGCCAGCTCCGGCTGGGCGTGGATGGCGCGGCGCCATCCGACGATCTCACCCTTGTGCGCCCGCATCCACGATTCCAGCCAGGCCGGACCCGTGCCGACACCGAGGTCGTCGACCGGGAGGTCGCCCACCTCGGGAAGCTCGGTGCGGGTCTGCAGCGCAGTCACCTTGTCCTCCTCGTCCGGGATGTCGGGAGTCCACACGTCGTCCTGTCACGGCGCCGCGTCGTGCCCGACCACGACTCATGGTGCTCACCCGTCCGGCGGTGTTCCAGTCGAAATCGGCTGTTCGCGGGTCGGCGCGGCGAGGGGTCGGCGAGCTGCTGCCAACGGGTTCGCCCACTGTGACGAGCGGGCGGGCGGGGACACGACGAACGGCCGTTTCCGCCGTTCACCGGTGGTCCCCGACCGCGTTGCGCCGGTGCGCGGCCGCACCCCGACCGCGCACCGGCCACATCGCAGCCACATCGCGGCCACACCGTCACCGGGCCGTGACGGTGCGGCGCCCGCCCCTCGGGTTGCGCCGTCCGGCGACCGGGACCACCCCCGTTGGTGACACACCGTCACTGCCCGGAACCAGCTGTCACGGCCGGTGTCCAGGCGGAGCGCCCGCGGGTCGATGGAACAATCGCGGGCGTGACCGTTCCCGAGGGCGATGTCCAGCGCCGCCAGATCGCCGGGCGGTACCGCGTCGACGGACCGCTCGGCAGCGGCGCGATGGGCACCGTGTGGTCCGGTTTCGACGACGTGCTGCAGCGCCGGGTGGCGCTCAAGGAACTGAAGATCCCGGACGGGATCCCGGACGCCGAGAAGCTCGAGCTGCGTGAGCGGATCATGCGGGAGGCCAGGGCGCTGGCCGGTCTCTCGCACCCGAACGTCGTCACCGTGTTCGACGTACTGGACTCCGGCGGCGACGAGCCGTTGGTGATCATGGAGCTGGTGCCGTCGAAGAACCTCGCGGCGGCGATCTCCGAGGCCGGGCGGCTCGACCGGGCCCAGGCCGGGGTCGTCGGGTACGGCACCGCCGCCGCGCTGCGGGCGGCGCACCGGGCCGGGATCACGCACCGCGACGTCAAGCCCGGCAACGTACTGATCTCCGACGACGGGCGGATCAAGCTCACCGACTTCGGCATCGCCCGCAACGAGTCCGACGCCCCGATGACCTCGGCCGGCCTCGTGCTGGGCTCCCCCGCCTACATCGCGCCGGAGGTCGCGGCAGGCCAGCCGGTCACACCGGCCGCGGACCTGTGGGGGCTGGGCGCCACGCTGTTCGCCGCCGTCGAGGGCAGGCCGCCCTACGACGTCGACGGCGACCCCGTGCGCACCATCACCGAGGTCGTCGACGGGCCGGTGCCGGTGCCGACCGTGGGCGGCCCGGTCGCCGAGGTGATCTCCGGGCTGATGGTCAAGGAGCCGGCCGCGCGGATGCCGCTGGACGAGGTCCGGGCACGGCTGCGACCGTTGCTCGCCGATCCGGAGGACCCGATCTTCCCGGGTTCGCCGGACGTCCCGACCGTGATGGCCCGGGTCCCGGCGCCGACCGGTTCGCCCGCGTCGGGCCCCCAGGTTCCGCACCGCGCCCCGGCACCGGCCGCCACCGGCACGCACGTCCGGGGCGGTGCCCCCGTGGCCGGCCCGGCCGCACCGCCCGTACCTGTGCCTGCGCCGGCCCCGGCGCCCGAGCCCCGGTCCGCGCCCCGCCCGTCGCGCCCGGCCGGGCGGGCCGGTGCGGCCCCGGCCGCCCGGGCGGCGACCGGTGGCGCCGGGTTCGCCGGCGTCCTCGGGGGGCTCCCGCTGGTGCTCGGCGGCGCGCTGCTGGTGCTGCTGGGTGCGTTCGCCGGCTTCACCGGGGTCAGGACACTGGCCGGACAGGAACCGCTGAGCACGATCACCGTCGCCACCGAGCGCACCCCGCGGATCGCGCACCCGGACCCGCTCGGGTTCTCGGTGGCCGTCCCGCAGGACTGGACCCAGTACCGCTCACCGGCCGGGGACGGTTCGGCGGTGGTCCGGTTCGTCAGCCCGGACGGCAGGCAGGAGCTGTCCGTGCGGGCCGCGTCCTCGACCGCCGCGGTGGCCGAGGCGCTCACCCCGGAGGCGCTCGGCGTGGACGACGTCGACGCGGGCCCGGTGGTGCCGCAGCCGGACGGGACCGACCAGATCGAGATGACCACCACCAGCGGCCCGCAGCAGCGCAGCACGCTGCTGCGGATCATCCCCGGCCGCGGGCCGGACGGGGTGTGGGTGCTGCAGCTGACCTCGCCCGCGGGCCAGGCCGAGGACGCCGCCGCCGGGTTGTTCGACGCGGTCGCCGCCGGCTTCCGCAGCACCGGGGGCTGATCCGGCCCGGAGTCTAGGGTGACGCGCATGTCCGCCCCCGCGAACGCCGCCCAGCAGGCCGCCGTCGAGCTGGCCCGCCGCACCGGAACCGATCGACACGACGTCGCGGTCGTGCTCGGCTCCGGTTGGCGACCGGCCGCCGACGTGCTCGGCACCACCGGCGTGGAGCTGTCGATGGCCGAGCTGCCCGGGTTCGCCCTGCCCTCCGCGGTCGGACACGGCGGCACCGTGCGTTCGCTGAGCATCGGGGACCGCCGGGTCCTCGTGCTGCTCGGTCGCACCCACCTCTACGAGGGCCACGGCGTCGAGGCGGTGGTGCACGGGGTGCGGACGGCGGCCGCGGCCGGCGTGTCGGCGGTGGTGCTCACCAACGCCGCGGGCGGGATCACCGAGGGGCTCTCGGTCGGGCAGCCGGTGCTGATCTCCGACCATCTCAACCTGCTCGCCCGTTCGCCGTTGGTCGGCGCCGACTTCGTCGACCTCACCGACGCCTACTCGCCGCGGCTGCGCGCCGCCGCCCGCGAGCTCGATCCCTCGCTGGTCGAGGGTGTGTACGCCGGGCTCCCCGGCCCGCACTTCGAGACCCCCGCCGAGATCCGGATGCTGCGCGGCCTCGGTGCCGACCTGGTCGGGATGTCCACGGTGCTCGAGACGATCGCGGCCCGCGCCGTCGGCCTGGAGGTCTGCGGCGTCTCGCTGGTCACCAACCTGGCCGCCGGATTGTCCGGGCAACCGCTGGACCACCGGGAGGTGCTCGCGGCCGGAGCGGCCGCGGCGACCCGGATGGGCGAGCTGCTGGGCGAGCTCGTCACCCGCGTCTGATGGGGCTCGCGCCGCAGCTGCGGGACGGTGCGCTGCGCTGGATCGCCGACGATCCCGATCCCGGCACCCGGGCCGAGCTGGCGCAGCTGCTGGTGACCGCGCTGGCCGGCGGTCCCCCGGCGGCCGACGCCGTCGCCGGGATCACCGACCGGATGTCCGGTCCGTTGCGGTTCGGCACGGCGGGCCTGCGCGGGCCGGTCCGGGCCGGACCGGCCGGGATGAACGTCGCCGTGGTCACCCGCACGACGGCCGGGCTCGCCGCCTGGCTGCGCGCCGGCGGCCGCAACGGCACCGTCGTGGTGGGACGCGACGCCCGGCACGGTTCGGCCGCGTTCGCCGAGGCGGCGGCCAGGGTGCTGACCGGTGCCGGGTTCACGGTGGCCCTGCTCGACCCCCCGGTACCGACCCCGCTGGTGGCGTTCGCCGTGCGGCGGCTCGGTGCGGTCGCCGGGATCGCGGTCACCGCCTCGCACAATCCGCCCACCGACAACGGCTACAAGGTGTACCTCGGGGACGGCGCCCAGCTCGTCCCGCCCGACGACGTCGCCATCGAGGCCGCCGTGACCGCCGCCCCCGCCGCGATCACGGTCCCGCTGGGGCCGCTGCCCGCCGTCACCGACGTCACCGAGGACTACCTCGACCGGGTGGCGACGCTGCCCCGCACCCCGCGCGGCGCCGCGCCGCGGATCGCGCTGACCCCGATGCACGGCGTCGGCGGGCCGCTCGCGACGGCGGCGCTCGCCCGTACCGGTGTGCACGACGTCCGCGTCGTCGCCGCCCAGGCGCGGCCCGATCCGGACTTCCCGACGGTGGCGTTCCCCAACCCGGAGGAGCCGGGGGCCACCGACCTGCTGCTGGAACTGGCGGCGGCGAGCCGTGCGGCCCTGGCGATCGCGCTGGACCCGGACGCCGACCGGTGCGCGATCGGCGTCCCGTTCGACGCCGGCTGGCGGATGCTCTCCGGCGACGAGACCGGTGTGCTGCTGGCCGACCACCTGCTGCGGGCCCGGGGCGCACCGGGCTCACCGGGACCGGAGGGACCGGAGAGCGCGACACCGCTGGTCGCGACGACCCTGGTGTCGTCGTCGATGCTGGCGCGGGTCGCGGCCGGGCACGGCGCCCGGTTCGCCGAGACCCTGACCGGGTTCAAGTGGATCGTCCGGGCAGGCGAGGGGCTGGTCTTCGGGTACGAGGAGGCGATCGGGCTGTGCGTCGACCCGGACGCGGTCCGGGACAAGGACGGCATCTCCGCCGCGGTGCTGGCGGCCGACCTGGTGCGCGGGCTGGCCGCGGCCGGGTCGTCGGTGCCGGAGCGCCTCGACGAGCTGGCCGCCGCGTTCGGCGTGCACCTGACCTCGGGTGTCTCGATCCGGATGGCCCCCGCCGAGCGGGACCTGGCGGTGCAGCGGCTGCGCGACGCGCCGCCGCCGGACTGGGCCGCCGACCGGCCGGCGGCCGACGTGCTGCGGCTGCGCCGCGACGACGCCCGTGTGGTGGTCCGGCCGTCCGGGACCGAACCGAAGCTCAAGGCCTACCTGGAGGTCGTCGAACCGGCGACCGGTGACCCGGCGCTGGTCCCGGCCTCCCGGGAGCGGGCGCAGCGGCGGCTCGCCGCGCTGCGGACCGAGGTGGACGGGATGCTGGGCCGATGAGCGCGGCCCGGCTGCTGATCGTGCACCACACACCGTCCCCGGCGACCGCGGAGCTGCTCGCGCAGGTGCGCGCGGGCGCCGCCGACCCGGAGATCGCCGGGGTGCGGACCGTCGCCAGGGCGGCGCTCGCGGCGACCGCCTCGGACCTGCTGGCCGCGGACGCCGTGCTGCTGGGCACCCCGGCCAACATCGGTTACATGTCGGGGGCGCTCAAGCACTTCTTCGACCAGGTCTACTACGTGTGCGGCGAGGACACCCGCGGCCTGCCGTACGGGCTGTGGGTGCACGGCGGGTCGGACACCTCCGGTGCGACGCGATCGGTCACCACGATCGCCGAGGGTATGGGCTGGGTCGCCGCCGCCGCTCCGGTCCAGGTGACCGGGCCCCCGGACACCGCCGCCCGCGGGGCCTGCCGCGAGCTGGGCGCCGTGCTGGCCGCCGGGGTGATGCCGGACTAGCCCGGCCCACCCGCGGGTGCAGGCGCCACCGCTCAGACCGATCCGAACTGGCGGTCCCCCGCGTCACCGAGCCCCGGGACGATGAACGCGGAGTCGTTGAGCCGCTCGTCGATGCTCGCGGTGACCATCCGCAGCGGCAGGCCCGACTCGCGCAGCCGCTGCACTCCCTCCGGGGCGGCCAGCGCGCAGACCACGGTCACGTCGTCGGCACCGCGCCGGGTCAGCAGCTCGACGGTGTGCAGCATCGATCCGCCGGTGGCGAGCATCGGGTCGAGCACGAAGACCGGCCGCCCGACCAGCGAGTCGGGCAGCGACTCCATGTAGGGCACCGGATCGTGGGTCCGCTCGTCCCGCGCCATTCCCACGAAGCCCATCTGGGCCTCCGGGATCAGGTTCAGCGCCGCCTCGGCCATCCCCAGGCCGGCCCGGAGCACCGGCACCAGCACCGGGGGCGCCGCGAGCCGGTGGCCGACGGTGCGCGAGACCGGGGTGTGGATCTGCTCCTCGGCCAGCGGGGCGCCGCGGGTCGCCTCGTAGACGAGCATGAGGGTCAGCTCGCGCAGGGCTGCCCGGAAGGTCGCGTTGTCGTTGCGGGCGTCCCGCATGTTGCTGAGCCGGGCCCGCGCCAGCGGGTGGTCGACGACGATCGTGTCCACGGCCGGAGAGCCTACGTGCCGCGGCGCCACCGTGGCCGGCACGGACGGTTCCGCTGCGGCACAGCAGGACCGGCCACGACGTCGACACGGACGCGTGTCATGGTTCACGAAGAGTGAACGGGTTCGATCCACCGACGGGTGATATCAACTCGCTTGCTGCTCTGGTCGTCGTCCGCCCGGGTGAGGTCCGCGACACGGCCACAGACCTTGCGTGACAGTCGATCCCCGAACGGTCCGGCAGTGACCATCAGTGCTCGCGGCGACACGCCGGGCTCCCCTCATCGCGTGATCGCGCGCGCTGAGTGCCACTATCGGCACACGCCGTCGCCGATCTCGGGAATCACCTGACCCGAACGGGTGGTATGGCCGAAACGGTGTCACACCGGAGCCCCCGCCGACGCTGTACTAGATGACGAGGAGGTGATCCGATGCCGGAGAACACGACTTCCGAAGAGCAGACGTTGATCGCTGCTGCGGAAAAGCTCACGCAGTGCGACGGATACGTCGTTCTGGCGGTGGACCCGCAGACCGGGGAGGTGGACGCGCACGGCCCGTTCGACGGGATGACGGCGACCATCAAGGCGGACCAGCTGAGGCGCGACTTCGACCGGGGTGGTCTCGAGGACGTGTCCATCGGCGTGGTCCGTCTGCACAGCCAGGCCTGACCCGCCGGGGCCTCCCGACGGCCCTGACGTCCCGACGGCGCTGACGTCCCGACGGCGCTGACGCTCCATCCACCGTGCGGACACCGGGCGCGACACCCCGCCGGTCGGCCCGGCGTCGCGGCCGACCCGAGATAGGGTCGGCAGCGTGGCAAGCGACATCGTCCCGATCCGGCTCGCTCTCACCCGGGGCGACGTGGTCACCCTCTGGGCTCCCCCCTGGCGGGAGGACGGCGAGGAGTGGGAGGCCTTCCTCGGCGACGACGAGCACGTGTTCGTCTTCGACGAGGTCGCGGGCCTCGCCGCCTTCGTCCGGACCGCGTCCGGGCACGATCTCGAGGACCACCCCGCCTGGTCGGTGGTCCCCGGCCTGTCCGTCGGCGAGCTGACGCCCGACGATGCGCACCGGTACGACCTGGTCGGGCTGCCCGAGCTCGCCGCGGAGGACCCGGACGCCTGGACCGTCCAGGAGCTGCACGAAACCGTCTCGATGGTGCGCTCGCTCGCCGACGTCTGCGACCTGGAGAACGTCGTGGCCGCGCTGGACGGCGAGCCCACCTTCGCGCTGCTCCGTGACGGGGCCACCGCGTTCGCCGGCCGGGACGGCGCCAGGCGCTGGACCGCCCTGTCCGAGGCCATCGCCCGGCACTGGGACGAGATCGTCGACACCGTCGACGATCTGGTCGCCACGCCCGGCATCGACTCCGGGGCGCTGGAGAAGGCCCGCGCCGAGGCGTCCGAGTGGGAGGCCGCCCGGGCCACGGTGCTCGCCGGCAGCACCGGTGAGGACACCGAGCACACCGAGGACACCACCGGGGTGGCCGACGACGAGGAGACCCCCGACGACGTCGACGAGGCGCCGGCCGGCTTCTGGGCGGAGGTCGGCATCGACCCGATCCGGATCCAGAGCGGCGACACCTCCGTGGTGACGCTGCGCTGCTACCTCGACGACAAGCCGGTCTTCCTCGGCTCGGAGGGGTGGATCGACGTGTTCGGCTCGGAGCAGGAACTGGTCTCGGCGCTGGCCGACCCCGAACATCCCGCCGTGGTGGACACCGACCTCGCGGCGGCGGTCACCTTCACCGAGGTCCTCGACGCCGCGAAGGCCGGCGACCTCGACGCCACGGTCGAGGACATGAACACCTACGTGCTCACCGGCATCGGCCCGGACCTGGCCGACGGCGTCCTCGACCTGGACCCGGTCCAGCTCGACCTCGCCTCCGAGCTGCTGACCGACGTCGGCGAGTGGGCGGGCGACCCCGAGCCCGCGGAGTCCCTCGCCGAGTCGAGCAGCCTGGGCTGGCTGGTGTCGTTCGTGGTCCGGCCGGACCCGACCCGGATGGCGCCGAGCCCCCCGTTCACCCGGGAGGCGCAGGCCTGGAGCGAGCTGGTCGCCGGGCTGGAGGCCCGGCTGCGCCGCCGGTGAGCGCCTCGTAGCCGGGCCGGATGACGTCCCGGATGAGCGCCACCCGCTCGTCGAACCCGATGAACGACGACTTCATCGCGTTCACGGTGAACCACTCCAGGGTGTCCCAGCCGTAGCCGAACACCTCGGCCAGGTCGGAGAGTTCGCTGGTCATCGTGCAGCCCGACATCAGCCGGTTGTCGGTGTTGACGGTGACCCGGAACCGCAGCGCGGTCAGCAGCCCGATCGGGTGCTCCGCCAGCGAGGCCGCGGCGCCGGTGTGCACGTTCGACGTCGGGCACATCTCCAGCGGGATCCGCATGTCCCGGATGTAGGCGGCGAGCCTGCCGATGTGGTGCTCCGGCCCATCGGCGCCGGGGGTCGTGGTGATGTCGTCGACGATCCGCACGCCGTGCCCGAGCCGGTCCGCCCCGCACCACTGGATGGCCTCCCAGATCGACGGGAGCCCGAACGCCTCACCGGCGTGGATGGTGACGTGCGCGTTCTGCTGCCGGACGTAGTCGAAGGCGTCCAGGTGCCGGGTCGGCGGGAACCCCTTCTCGGCCCCGGCGATGTCGAAACCGACCACGCCCGCGTCCCGGTGCCGGACGGCGAGCTCCGCGATCTCGCGCGAGCGGGCGGCGTGCCGCATCGCGGTCAGCAGGGCGCCGATCCGGATGGTGCGCCCGCGGGCCGCGGCCCGCTCGGTGCCGATCCGGAACCCGTCCAGGACGGCGGCGATCACGGCGTCGACGTCCAGCCCGCCCTCGACGTGCAGCTCCGGCGCGAACCGGACCTCGGCGTAGACGACACCGTCGGCGGCGAGGTCCTCGGCCGCCTCGGCGGCGACCCTGGCGAGTGCCTCCCGGCTCTGCATGACGGCGACCGTGTGCCCGAAGGTCTCCAGGTAGCGGACCAGTGAGCCGGAGTGCGCCGCGCCGAGGAACCAGGCGGCGAGCTCGTCCGGATCGGTCGTCGGGAGCCGGTCGTAGCCGGTCTCGCGGGCCAGCTCGATGACCGTCCCGACGCGCAGGCCGCCGTCGAGATGGTCGTGCAGCAGCACCTTCGGGGCGCGCCGCACGGTGTCACGGGAGACCGGAACGGCCACGGGGTCGTCTGCCACCCGCGCACGGTACCGATCCGGATCGCCGGTTCGGCGTGGCGTGCGGCGCCGGGCGTCGCGGGCTGCAATGATCATGGCGATCCGGGTGCCTCGAAAAGCCCCCGGACGGCTCAACGCAACACCGTCCGTCGACCCACGAACGGCGGTCGCTACCCTCTGGGCACTCCCCACTTGGCTCAGAGGAAGCGCAGCAGGTGCCATGAGCGACACTTCGAACCTCTCGTTCGACCGGATGCGCGGCATGCTCATGCGGGCGGCCGAGATCCGCGACAGCGAACAGCAGCAGATCTTCGACTCCCTCGACGAGATCCACGCCCGGCTCGCCGCACTGGACGCCATCGGCACCGTGCGCAAGAAGCTCACCGAGATCCCCGATCGGACCGAGCTCAACGTCCTGGCCGAGCGTCTCGACGAGACCGTGACCAAGCTGGACAACCAGGAGGTCATCCTCGGCGCGATCACCCGCGCCATCGAGTCCCTCCCGGACAAGCTGGCCAAGCCGATCGCCCAGCTCGACGGCCGCCTGGACGGCATGGGAGGCCGTCTCGAGGGGGTCTCCGGCCGGATGGACGGGCTGGACGACCGGCTCGGCGGGCTGCACAAGCGCCTCGACGACCTGGACAACCGGCTCGACCGGCACGAGATGCGCCTGGACGCGATGCCCAATGCCGTCTCCTCCCCCATCAAGGAGCGCATCGAGGGCGTCGAGCGGCAGGTCCGCGAGCAGATCGACGCGGCCGTCGGTTCCTTCGAGGAGACCGGTGAGGGGCTGCGCAACCTGCTCGGTGACACCTCGGTCGGTCTGCACCGCAGGCTGGAGGAGCTGGCCCAGCGCCCGGCCGTCGACCCGACCCCCGGTTTCGAGGCGCTGACCGAGCGGCTCGAGGCGCTGTCGGCCCGCCTGGAGGAGGTCGGCAGCAGGCTGGACACCGTCGAGTCCGGTCTGGACGGCAAGCTCAGCGACCTCGACGGTTCGGTGAAGGAGCGCGTCGGCAAGCTCGGCGGCTCCCTCAAGGACCGTATCGGCGAGCTCGACGGGGCGGTCTCGGAGCGGCTCGGTGAGCTCGACGGGTCCGTGCAGAGCCGCATCGGTGAGCTCGCGTCCGGTGTCGAGGAGAAGCTCGACGGTTTCGACACCCGGCTCGAGAAGCTCTCCGGTGATGTCGACGGCCGGTTCGACAGCCTCTCCGAGGGGGTCGACGCCCGCCTGGCGAAGCTGACCGAGAGCGTCGACACCCGGTTCGACAAGCTCTCCGGCGACGTCGACGACCGGCTGTCCGGTCTCGACGCGGTGCTGCGGGACCGGCCGGACACCAGCTCGGTGACCGAGCTGGTGACCCGTGCCAACGCGGACTCGGAGCGGCGCAACGCCAGCCAGCTCGACGAGGCGATGGCGACCTTCGCGGAGCTCATCATGGGGCGGGGCGGGCAGTACGCCCAGCAGACCCCGCCGCCCCCGCCGCGGCCCGCGCAGCGCCGGTCCCGGTCGAAGGTGGCGGTGAAGAGCCAGAACGGCGCCTCGGCCGCCGACCTGGTCTCCGACGACCCGGACGACTGAACCGGGCCCGGGACGGAGGGCCGTCGCGTTCAGCGCAGCGCGACGGCCATCCGGTGCACCGCCTCGCCGATCACGTCCGGGCCGGTCGCCAGGTTCAGCCGCACGTGCCCGGCACCACCGGTCCCGAAGGGTTCACCGGCGTTGAGCGCCACCCGGCCCCGTTCCAGGAACGTCGCCGCGGGATCGGGGCCCAGCCCCAGTTCACGGCAGTCCAGCCAGGCGAGGAAGGTCGCCGGGGCGGGGCGGTAGCGGACCGGTGGCAGGTGCACCGACAGCAGCTCCGCGAGCAGCTCCCGGTTCCGGGCGACCGCGGCGACGAAACGGTCCAGCCACCGCCGGTCGGTCTCCAGCGCGGCGACGTGCGCGTGCACGGCGACGTGGCTGGCCCCCACCTCCAGCATCTCGGCCGGTAGCCGGTCCAGCGGTGCCTCCGGCCCGCCGATCGCGACCGCGGCCTTCAGCCCGGCCAGGTTCCAGCCCTTCGACGCCGACATCAGGCTGAACCCGGTCTCCGCGCCGGGCACGCTCAGCCAGGGCGTGAACGGCGACCCCGGGTCGACCAGCGGTGCGTGGATCTCGTCGGCGACGACGGTGACGTCGGTGCTGCGGGCCAGCCCGGCGACCGTCGCGAGCTCCTCGGCGGTGTGCACGGTCCCGGTCGGGTTGTGCGGTGAGCAGAGCAGGAACGCCCGCACCCGCCGCAGCCGGAACACCCGCTGCAGTGCCTCCGGGTCGAGCCGCCCGTCGGAGGTCAGCGGGGCGGCCACCGGTTCCCATCCGGCGTGCCGGAGGAACGTGAAGAACGGCGGGTACACCGGCGGTGTGACGGCGACGGCGGCGCCTGCCGGGAGCACCGTCCGCAGCACCTCCACGATCCCCTGCATCACATCCGGTACGAGCCGGGCGCGGTCGGTGTCCAGGCCGTCCCAGTCCCAGCGGTCGGCGGCGAACGCGGCGAGCGCGCGGGCGTAGGCGTCGCCCGCCGGGTAGCCGGTGTCGCCCGCCGCGACGACCCGGGTGACCGCCTCGACGACACCCGGCGGTGCCGCGACGTCGGCCTCGGCGACCCACAGCGGGAGCACGTCGGCGTCGTGGGTCCGCCACTTCATGCTGGTGCGGCGGCGCAGCTCGGTCAGCGAGCAGAACTCCAGCGGATCCGGCACGCAGCCGATCCTGACACGGATCCGCTCAGCGCCGGGCGAACCGCCGGAACACCGCGTCCAGCTCGGCGACCTTCAGCAGCCGCATCCCGGCGACGGCCAGCGGCAGCGCGACCAGGGTGCCGCCGAGCAGCAGTGTCCAGGCCTGCCCGACGACCGGCCAGCCGGCGATCGCCGGCTCCACGAGCAGCGTCAGGCCCCACGCGATCGCCGCGGCCGCACCGGACGCGAGCGTCACCTTCGCCAGGCAGCGCAGCACCTCGACGCTGCGGACCCGGCCGAGCCTGCGGCGCAGCAGCCACTGGCCGATCAGCGCGCCGCCGACGAACGACATCGAGTTCGCAGCGGCCAGCCCCAGCACCACCTGGTGCGGGGGCAGCAGCAGCGGGCACAGCAGCAGCAGCGGGATCTTCACCCCGACCATGCCGAGTTGGATCAGCGTCGGCGTCCGCGAGTCGGTCATCGCGTAGAAGACCCGCATCTGCAGCATCGTCACCGCGTAGGGCAGCAGCCCGAACGCCGACCAGGCGACGGTCTCGCCGAGCCGGGCGGCGCCCTCCCCGCTGCCCGCGCCGACCGAGAACAGCGCGGTGCCCAGCGCCGGGCCGAACGCCGTCATGACGGCCGCGATCGGGACCAGCCCGACCGTGGACAGCCGCGCGCCCAGCGACAGGTCCGTCACGACCTGGTCGGTGTCGCCGGCCGCGGCGGCCCGGCTCATCCGCGGCATCAGCGCGGTCAGCAGGGACACCCCGAGCACGCCGTAGGGGACCTGCAGGAGCAGCCAGGCGTTCATGTAGGTGGCGACCGAACCGCCGTCGGCGCCGGCCGCGACCCGGGTGGTGACGATGTAACCGGCCTGCCCGACGAGCACGTAGCCGACGATCCACACCGCCATCCCGCCGGCGAGCGAGAGCCGCGGGTCCCATCCCCACACCGGCCGGTAGGAGAACCCGATCCGCCGCATGAAGGGGATCAGCACCGCCGCCTGCACGACGATGCCCAGCGTCGTGCCCAGGCCCAGTACCAGCAGCTTCGGGTCGCCCATCCGCACCGGATCGGCCGAGATCTCACCCGGCACCAGGGCGTAGACGGCGAGCACGCCGAGCACCACGACGTTGTTGAGCACCGGTGCCCAGGCGAACGGCCCGAACACCTGCTTGGAGTTGAGGATCGCGCCGAGCAGCGCCCCGATGCCGTAGAAGAAGATCTGGGGCAGCAGCAGCCAGGCGAACGCCGTCGCCAGCTCCGGGTTGGCCTCCCCGCCGTCGCCCGAGCCGAGGTAGAGGCGGGTGAGCAGCGGGGCGGCGGCCATCGCGAGCAACGTCGCGATCAGCAGCGCCACGCCGACCACGGTCAGCAGCCTGCGGGTGAACCGCTCCCCGCCGTCGGCGTCCTCGGCCTGGGCGCGCACCAGCACGGGGATCATCACGCTGGTCAGCACGCCGCCGAGGAGCAGCTCGTAGACGATGTTGGGCAGCGTGTTGGAGACCGTGTAGGAGTCGTTGACGACCGCGAACCCGAGCACCGCGACGATCGCGAGGTTGCGCAGGAAGCCGGTCACCCGGCTCACGAGACTGGCGATCGCGATCATCCCGGAGGAACGGACCAGCGAGCCCGTGTTCTCGGTGCCGCCTCCCGAGGAGCCCCCGGCCTCCGGGACCGGCGCGATCGGGGTGGTGGGCGGGCCGTCGTCCGGCGGGCCGGGAGTTCGCCCGACCGGGCGGGTGACCTCCTCCGCGGACTCCGCGGGTGCGCGTCCGGCCCGTCCCGGCATCACCGGACGGGGTATCGGAGCCCGCCGGGGCGGTCGGTCCTCACGCATCGCGCCCATCGTGCCGGATCGGCCGCAGACGGTACGCACGACCCGGTCGTCCCCAGGCGGACGGGGCAGGGCATGATCACCGTCCCGGTGCGTCCGGCCCCGCGGCTCGCGGTCCCCGGCACCACGACGGCGATCACCCGCGCCGGACGTCCAGGATCAGGTCGCGTTCCGGCGGCGGGTCGGCGGTGATCAGCAGGGCGGCCCCGGCGAGCAGCCGCCGGGCGTCGTCGATCCGCTCCGGGGTGTCGGTGTGCAGCTCCAGCAGCGGCGTCCCGGCCCGTACCTCGTCCCCCGGGGCGACGAGCAGGCGCACGCCGGCGCCGGCCTGGACCGGGTCCTCCTTGCGTGCCCGCCCGGCACCGAGCCGCCAGGCGGCGGTCCCCACGGCGAGCGCGTCGGCCCCGGCGAAGATCCCGGACCGGTCCGCGGTGACCGTCTCGACGTGGCCCGCGACCGGCAGCGGCGCCGACGGGGCCCCGCCCTGGGCGGCGATCATCCGCTCCCACACGTCGTACGCGGCACCCGAGGACAGCACCGCGGCCGGGTCCACACCGGTGATCCCGGCGAGCGCGAGCATCTCGGTGGCGAGCGCCACGGTCAGCGCGACCACGTCGGCCGGGCCGCCGCCGCGCAACACCTCGACCGACTCGGCGACCTCCAGCGCGTTGCCCACGCACCGGCCCAGCGGGCGGGACATGTCGGTGAGCAGCGCCGTGGTCGGCAGGCCGTGGGCGGCGCCGATCGCGGTCATCGCGTCGGCGAGCTCAGCGGCCCGGGCGGTGGTCTTCATGAACGCGCCGGAGCCGACCTTGACGTCGAGCACCAGCCCGCCGGTCCCCTCCGCGAGCTTCTTGCTCATGATCGAGCTGGCGATCAGCGGGACCGACTCGACCGTCCCCGTGACGTCGCGCAGCGCGTAGAGCCGCCGGTCCGCGGGGGCGAGGGTGGGTGTCGTCGCACAGATCACCGCACCGACGTCGGCGAGCTGGGCGGCGATCTCGTCGGTGGAGCGCGACGCCCGCCAGCCGGGGATCGCCTCCAGCTTGTCCAGGGTGCCGCCGGTGTGCCCGAGCCCGCGCCCGGACAGCTGCGGGACGGCCGCGCCGCAGGCCGCGACCAGCGGCGCCAGCGGCAGCGTGATCTTGTCCCCGACGCCACCGGTGGAGTGCTTGTCGACCAGCGGCCGCCCGACGTCGCCGAAGTCCAGCACCTCGCCGGAGTCGATCATCGCCTGGGTCCAGTGCGCGGTCTCGGCCGCGTCCATGCCGTTGAGCAGGATCGCCATGGCGAGCGCGGCCATCTGCTCGTCGGCGACCTCACCGCGGGTGTAGGCGGCGACCACCCAGTCGATCTGGTCGCGGCGCAGCTCCCGGCAGTCCCGCTTGGCCGCGATGATCTCCACCGCGGTGAACGCCCGGCCGCTCACCGCGGGCTCCCGGGCAGGTCCGCCGGGCCGAACGCGTCCGGCAGCACCTCGGTGAACGGGCGCACGCCGCGCGGGGTGTCGCACAGCAGCTCCGGCCCGCCGAACTCGTACAACACCTGGCGGCAGCGCCCGCACGGCATCAGCAGCTCACCCGTCCCGGAGCGGCAGGCGACCGCGAGCAGCCGACCGCCGCCGGACAGGCGCAGCTGCCCGGCGAGGGTCACCTCGGCGCAGACACCGAGGCCGTAGGACGCGTTCTCCACGTTGCAGCCGGTCACCACGCGGCCGTCGTCGACCAGCGCCGCGGCGCCGACCCGCAACCCGGAGTAGGGCGCGTACGCCCAGGCCGCCGCGGCGACGGCGGCCGCGCGCAGCGCCTCCCAGTCGGGGACGGGCGGATCGGGTGCCGTCATGTCCGCACCGGCTCCGGACGGTCCGCCGCCTGCCATCTAGCCGCCCTCCCCCCGGCGGTACTCGTCGCCGAGCCGCGCCGGTGGTCGTAGTCGTTGGGACGCCGCGGCGAGCACGATCAGCGTGACC
Organism: Pseudonocardia sp. NPDC049635; assembly: GCF_040659795.1. Lineage (NCBI taxonomy): Bacteria > Bacillati > Actinomycetota > Actinomycetes > Pseudonocardiales > Pseudonocardiaceae > Pseudonocardia > Pseudonocardia sp. NPDC049635. The sequence goes on along the minus strand of NZ_JBFAON010000002.1, from coordinate 198,019 downwards.
AGCTGCGGCGCGTAGGACGCGAACTCGCTCGGCACCGTGTCGAACGTCCAGTACAGCGCGTAGACGGCCGCTCCGGCGCCGAGCGCGACCGCGGCGGCGGTCCACATCCGGCGGATCGCCCACAGCACCGCGACGACGACGGCGACCAGTGTCGCGCCGTAGAGCAGCGCGTGCACCGCCTCGCCGCCGGCCCGCAGCTGCAGCCCGTCGACGTAGCCGAACAGCGCCGACCCGACCAGCAGCCCGGCGGGCCGCCAGTTGCCGAAGATCATCGCGGCCAGGCCGATGTAACCGCGGCCGCCGACCTGGTTCTCCAGGTAGCCGAGCTGGCCGGGGTTGAGCACCAGCGCCGCACCGCCGAGACCGGCCAGCCCGCCGGAGACCACGACCGCGACGTACTTGTGCGCGATCACGTTCACGCCCAGCGACTCGGCCGCCACCGGGGACTCACCGGAGCTGCGCAGCCGCAGCCCGAACGCGGTCCGCCAGAGGATCCAGTAGCTGACCGGCACCAGCACGAACCCCAGCACGACGATCGGGGTCAGCCCGGTGACCAGCCCGGACAGCAGTCCGGCGAGATCGGAGACGAACACCCGCTGCTGGGCCTCCAGCGCCTGCAGGCCGGGTGACAGGCCGGGCACCGAGAACTGCTCGAAGCCCTCCAGCCGCGGGGACTGGCGCGGGTTCTGCGAGACCGGGGTGAACAGCAACGTCGCCAGGTACTTGGTGAGGCCGGTGCCGAGCAGGGTGATCGCGACACCGGAGACGATGTGGTTGACGTTGAACGTGACGGTCGCGATCGCGTGCACCAGCCCGCCGAGCGCCCCGAACGCCAGGCCGCCCAGCACCGCGGCCCACGGGCCCCACTGGTAACCGACCCACGCGGCACCCCAGGTGCCGAGCACCATCATGCCCTCGAGCCCGATGTTGATGATCCCGGCGCGTTCGGCCCACAACCCGCCGAGCGCGGCGAACAGGATCGGCAGCCCGAGCCGCACGGCGGCCTCGGACGTCCCGGACGAGGCGAGCTGGGTCTGCCCGGTCAGCGTCACGGTGATCGACAGGATCAGCACCAGCCCGGCGGCGATCAGCGCGGACCGGGCCCAGCCGGGCAGCGTGCCGGCACGCTGCAGTACTGCGGTGACGGTCATACCTGCGCCCCCACCGGTTGCTGCGCCACCTCGGCGGCGACCCGGCGTTGCTCGGCGCGCCGCTCGATCCGGCGCACCACCTCGTAGGCGACGACGACCGAGAGCACGATCAGGCCCTGCATGATCAGCACGATCTCCCGGGGTATGCCGACGACGTCGAGGGCCACCGCGGACTTGTCCAGGAACGCCCAGAGCAGCGCCCCCAGGGCGATGCCGACCGGGTGGTTGCGGCCCAGCAGCGCGATCGCGATGCCGGTGAAGCCGTAGCCCTGCGGCGAGCTGAGGGTGTAGGCGTGGTCGCGCCCCAGCAGCTCGGGCAGCCCCACCAGCCCGGCGACCGCACCGGACAGCAGCAAGGCGACCAGGATCGTCCGGCGCGCGTTCACCCCGCCCGCCGCCGCGGCGGTCGTCGACTCGCCGGACGCACGGAGCTCGAAGCCGAAGCGGGTGCGGCCGAGCAGGAACCAGTAGCCGACGCCCAGCACCGCCGCGACGACGACCATCCCGAAGATCGTTCCGTTGCCCACCGGGATGCCGGGGAACCAGCCGGACTCCGGGATCGGCGGCGTGGTGATGTTGTTGCCGCGCAGCTCGCCGAAGGTCTCGGCGCGGATCAGGTAGGCGATCAGGCCGGTCGCGATCGCGTTCAGCATGATCGTCGAGATGACCTCGGAGACACCCCGGTAGGCCTTGAGCAGCGCCGGGATCGCGATCCACGCGGCCCCCGTCAGCATCGCCACCAGCATGATCAGCGCGGTGTGCAGCACCGGCGGCAGGATCACCGTGCCGCCGACGATCGCGGCGACGCAGGCGGCGACCCGGAACTGGCCCTCGACGCCGATGTTGAACAGCCGCATCTGGAAACCGATCGCGACCGCGAGGGCCGCGATGTAGTAGACGGCCGCCGAGTTGACCGTGTCCACCGCGACGGTGCCGGAGCCGAGCTGGGACACGATCGTGGTGAGCGCCGTCCACGGGGACGCACCGCTGACCAGCAGGGCGACCGCGCACAGCAGCGCGGCGACGCCGATCGCCAGCGCCGGTGCGACGACGGCGCCGCCGAGGCGCCTCACGTCCGGGCTCCGGTCATCGTCGTTCCCAGCTCCTCCGGGGTGACGGTCGCCGGATCGGCGGTGCCGACCAGCCGCCCGCCGAGGATGACGGCGAGGGTGTCCGAGAGCCCGATCAGCTCGTCGAGGTCGGCGGAGATCAGCAGCACCGCGAGACCGGCCGCGCGGGCCCGGCGCAGCTCCGCCCAGATACCGGCCTGCGCGCCCACGTCGACACCGCGGGTCGGGTGCGCCGCGATCAGCAGCACCGGGTCGCCGGAGAGCTCCCGTCCGACGACGAGCTTCTGCTGGTTCCCGCCGGACAACGCGGCGGCCGTGACGTCGATGCCGGGCGTGCGGACGTCGAACGCGTCCACGATCCGCTCGGTGTCGGCCCGGGCCGCGGCCCGGTCGATCAGGCCGCGCCGCCCGATCGGCGGGCGGGACTGGAAACCGAGGATCCGGTTCGCCCACAGCGGCTGCTCGCCGAGCAGCGCGTGCCGGGAGCGGTCCTCCGGGATGTAGCCGACGCCGCGCTCGCGGCGGGCCATCGTGGACGTCCCGGACACGTCGACACCGGAGAGCAGCACCCGGCCGCGAGCGTGCGCCCGCATACCCATGATCGTCTCGACCAGCTCGGTCTGACCGTTGCCCTCGACGCCGGCCACGCCCAGCACCTCACCGGCGTGCACGACGAGATCGACGCCGTCGAGCAGGTCCCGGCCACCTGCCGGGTCGGGCAACCCGAGGCCTTCGACGCGCAGCACCTCCCGGTCGGTGACCGTCGAGTCACCGGTCTGCGGTGAGGGCAGCTCGGAGCCGACCATCATCTCGGCCAGCTGCGCGTTCGTGACCGATCCCGGATCGGCGGTGCCGACGGTGCGGCCGCGCCGGATCACGGTGATCCGGTCGGCGATCGCCCGCACCTCGTCGAGCTTGTGCGAGATGAACAGGAAGGTGTAGCCGTCGGCCTGCATGGAGCGGACGGTCGCGAACAGCTCGTCGACCTCCTGCGGCACGAGCACCGCGGTCGGCTCGTCCAGGATCACCGTGCGGGCGCCCCGGTAGAGCACCTTGAGGATCTCGATCCGCTGCCGGTCGGCGACACCGAGGTGCTCGACGAGCTGCTCGGGCCCCGCCGACAGTCCGACGGTGCGGGACAGCTCGGCGATCCGGGCACGGGCCGCCGTGCCCATGCCGTGCCGCCGCTCCGCACCGAGCAGGATGTTCTCGGCGACGGTGAGGTTGTCGGCCAGCATGAAGTGCTGGTGCACCATGCCGATCCCGGCGGCGATCGCGTCCGCCGGGGTCCGGAAGTCCACCGGCTCCCCGCCGACGGCGATCGTGCCCTCGTCGGGTGCCTGCATCCCGTAGAGGATCTTCATCAGGGTCGACTTCCCGGCGCCGTTCTCACCGCAGAGCGCGTGTACCTCGCCGGTGCGCACGGCGAGGTCCACCCGGTCGTTGGCGACGACGCCGGGGAACCGCTTGGTGATCCCGCGCAGTTCGACCGCGTGCAGCTGCTCGGTCACTTGGTGGACTGGACCTCGATCTCACCGGCGATGATCGCGGCCCGGTACGCCTCGAGCTGCGGCACGATGTCGTCCACGAAACCGCCGGAGGTGGAGTAGCCCACGCCGTCGTTGGCGAGGTCGAACCGCTCGGGGAGCGCGTCGACGGTGTTCCCGGCGACCGCGTTGACGTAGTCGAACACCGCCACGTCCACCCGTTTGATCATCGACGTCATGATCACGTCGCGGACGGCGGCCAGCTGCGGCGAGTTGTACTGGTCGGAGTCGACCCCGATCGCCCGCTGCCCGGCGGTCTGCGCGGCGGCGAACACGCCCTGGTTCGACTGGCCCGCGGCGGCGAAGGCGATGTCGGCACCGCCGTCGTACTGCCCGGCGGCGATCTCGGTGCCACGGGTGGCGTCGTTGAACCCGGTGAAGTCGCCGGCCGGGGAGATGTAGGCGGAGTCGATCTGGATGTCCGGTGCGACGGTGGTGGCGCCCTGCTCGTAGCCGGCGTCGAACTTCTGGATCAGCGGGCTGTCCACGCCGCCGACGAAACCGACCCGGCAGGTCTCGGTCTTCAGCGCGGCCGCGACGCCGACCAGGAACGAGCCCTGCTCCTCGGCGAACACCAGCGGGGTGACGTTCGGCAGGTCGACGGTGTCGTCGTCGACGATGGCGAACCGGGTCTCGGGGAACTCGGTGGCGACGGTCCGCACACCGTTGGCGTAGTTGAAGCCGACCGCGATCACCGGGTCGAACCCGCCCTGGGCGAGCTGGCGCAGCCGGGTCGTCCCGGCGTCCTCGCTCTCGCCCGGCTGGGCGGTGGCCTCCCGGGTGTTCTCCCGGACCAGGCCGAGCTCGGCCACGGCGCGGTCCAGACCGGCGGCGGCGGCGTCGTTGAACGACGCGTCGCCGCGCCCGCCGATGTCGTAGGCCAGGCCGACCCGCAGTGCGCTCGCGTCGGCGGGTGCCGCCTCGGGTGCCGGCTGCGCGCTCGCCGCGGGGACCGACGGTGGCGCGACCCGCTCGCACTCACCCTGCGCGGCTCCCCCGCCGCCGGTGTCCCTGGCACAGCCCGACAGGGCGAGTGCCGCGACGGCTCCGACGGCGATCGCGGTCGCGAACCTGCCCCGCCGTCCGATGCGCTGGTTGTTCCGCACGAACGTCCCCCCGTTCCCGCGCCACCGGACGGGCGGCGCACGTTGCGCGGGACGGTACCGCTCACCGCGCCGGACGGCAGGGGTCGCAACAGCGCTGTGACCGGACGGTCGACGGGCGGTCGGGAAGCGGGCGGGCGGTAGTCTCCGCGCGCCCGGAGCGATCTCCCCGGGCCGGTCGTGTCGAGGGAGGCGGTGGCTGTGGATCGAGCCGAACTGACCGTGCAGGCCCCACCGGAGCGGGTGTGGGCCCTGGTCTCCGACATCACCCGGGCCGGCGAGTGGAGCCCGGAGGCCACCGGCGGCCGCTGGCGGGGTGGCGCCACCGGGCCCGCCGTGGGTGCGCGGTTCGTCGGGTTCAACCGTCGCGGCGTGATCCGCTGGGCGACCCACTGCCGGGTCACCGAGTGCGAACCGGGCCACCGGTTCACCTTCGTGGTGTCCGAGTCGAGGACCGCATGGGGCTGGGTGCTCACCCCCGTCGACGACGGCGCGGGCACCCACCTCGTCGCCTGGCGAGAAGGGGTGGGCACCCCCGCTCTGCCGGTCCGGCTGCTCCAGCGCAGCGGGCTGCTGGGCAAGGGCCGGGAGGCCCTGATGCGCGACGGGCTGGCCCGGAGCCTGCAGCGGGTGCGGACGATCGTGGAGGGCACGGACCGGTAGGGCATGCTTCCCGGGTGCCCAGCGCCCCGGGACTGCTCGTGCTGCTGTCGGTCTCGCTGATGCTCGTCGGTGGGGCGGCGGCTCCGGCTGCGGGGATCGCCGCCGCCCGGCAGCCGGTCGCCGGCCCCGCTGCGGCCCCACCGCTCGTCGGCGGCTCCGCCTCGGCCCCGCCGCCGGTCGCCGGTCCCGCCGCGGCCTCGTCGCCGGTGTCCGGGGTCTGCCCGGGCCAGGAGATTCCACCCGGGCCGCCCGCCGCCGAGGAGACGGAGCCGGTGACGCCGCTGGCGGTGCCCGATCCGCCGGTCGGCGGGCTCGCCGGGTGCGCCGACGAGCACGCCGGGCCGGTCCCGCCGCCGCTGGTGGGCACCGCGTCGTACCTGGTCGCCGACCTGGACTCGGGTGCGGTGCTCGCCGCCAGGGCGCCGCACGCCCGGCACCGCCCCGCGTCGACGGTCAAGCTGCTGCTCGCGCTCGTCGTCGACGACATCCTGCCGCCGGACCGGGTCGTCACCGGCACCGTCGAGGACGCGAACATCGAGGGCAGCCGGGCCGGGATCGGCCCCGGGGGCCGCTACACCGTGGAGCAACTGCTGCACGGCCTGCTGCTGGCCTCGGGCAACGACGCCGCGAACGCGCTGTCCCGGGAGCTCGGGGGCACCCCCGCGACACTGGCCGCGATGCGCGACACCGCCCGCGGTCTCGGCGCGCTGGACACCCGGCCCGCCACGCCGTCCGGCCTGGACGGCCCGGGCATGTCCTCGTCGGCCTACGATCTCGCGCTGATCCTGCGCGAGGCGCTGGACCGGCCGCGGATCGCGGCGGTGCTGAGAGCGCCGGGCATCCCGTTCCCCGGGTTCGCCGACCGGCCGGGCTTCGAGCTGGGCAACCGCGACCGCTTGTTCGGCACACCCGGTTTCCTGGGTGGCAAGAACGGGTTCACCGACGCGGCGCGGCACACCTACGTCGGCGCCGTCGAGCGGGACGGGCGCAGGCTGGTGGTGGCGCTGGTGCGCGGTGAGCCGCAACCGATGCGGATGGTCGACCAGGCCCGCGCGCTGCTCGACTGGGGGTTCGGGGTGACCGCGGACGGGATCGGGACACTGGTGGCGGCTGCCCCCGCCGCACCGGAGGGCGCCGGGTCACCGGAGGGCGCCGGGTCACCGGAGGGCGCCGGGCCGTCCGGCGAGCACGGGCCGTCCGGGGGTGCACCCGAAGCCGATTCCGCTGGGGTCGACCCGGCCGCGGCGATCGTCGTCGGAGGGGCGGCGGCCGTGGTCGGCGTGGTCGCGGCGGCGGTGGCAGTGCTGCGGCGCCGGCAGCGGGGCTGAGCCCGGATCCGCCCCGATGGTCCGGTAGGCGTCGTCGCTCCCGTCACCGCTGACCAGCAGGCGTGGCGGTCGGGCACGGGCTTCGGTTGCCCGGCGGAACGAGGTCGGGCCGGACCTCGATCGTCCCGCGGATCGCGGGCGCCACCTCGCTGTGCCCCATATGGATCTCGCTGGACTCGCTTCTAGAGAGCGCGGCCCGCGCTCCGGTAGACTCGAACACATGTTCGATATAGATGGTGCGTTGCTCAGCCCGGAGGCGGTCGCGGCCGATCCGTGCCCGCACGGCATGACCCGCGAGCTGTGCGGGCTGCTGTGCGGGGATGGGGATCCGGTCGCGGTGGTCGATCCGGGGCGGCCGGTGGGTTTCGCGTTGGCGCTGGACTGTCAGCTCGCCGGTGACAGCGCGGAGCTGCTCGGCGATGCCCAGCTGCTGGATGTGGTCGAGGGCGCCGAGCGGTTGGAGCGGTGGGCCTCGGCGTTGCGTACCCGGATGCTGGCGGCGTTCGCCGATCGGCATCCGCCGGGTGGCAGCGCGCCGGCGCCGGGTGCGGATCCGGGTGCGGCGGCGCCGGTGGGGCGGTGGTTGCCCGATGAGGTGGCGCTGACGTTGCGGGTGTCGTTGGAGGAGGCCCGGTGCATGCTGGCGGGTGCGGTGCGGTTCGCGCAGGTACTTCCGGCGACGTTGGCGGAGTGGGAGGCGGGCCGGATCGACGAGCGCAAGGCCGAGGCGATCGCGCACGCCACGAGCGTCCTGACCGATGAGCTGGCTCGCGAGGTCGAGGCACGGGTGTTGCCCGGCGCGGCCACGGCATCCCGCAGGCTGCTGCAGGATCGGCTGCGTCGCGCGGTGGCACGGGTGGATCCGCAGGGGGCGGCGCGGCGGCACGAGCGGGCGAGGGCCGACCGGCGGATGTCGATCAGCCGGTCCGATGACGGGATGGCCTCGTTGTGGTTCTCGGCTGCTGCGGATCAGACCGAGGCGTCGTGGCGATCGGTGGACCGGTTGGCCAGGTCGCTCGGTGCTGATGATCCGCGGACGCTGGATCAGCGGCGGGTCGACCTGGCGCATCAGTTGTTGCAGGGCACAGTGTCGATCACCGATCTCGCGGCGGTCCGGGACGCCGTCTGCCGGGTCCTCGCAGCCGATGCAGGGGCCGCAGGTGGCGGGGGCGGCGCGGCCGGGCCGGCCGGTGCCGGACTGGTCGATCGTGCCGGATCGGTTGACGGTGCGGCCGCCTTCGGGGCTCGCGAGGCCGCCGATACTGCTGCGTCAGCAGGCTCGTCAGCGAGTCTGTCGGCGAGTCTGTCGGCGGAGGTGCTGGCCGAGGTGGTGGCCCAGGTGCTGGCGGCCAGGGCGGATCCGGTGCCGGCGATCGGGCGTAAGCCGCTGGTCCAGGTCGTGGTCTCGCTCGACACGCTGCTCGGCGGTGACCGTCCGGGCGAGCTGGTCGGGCACGGGCCGGTCCCGGCGACGACGGCGCGGGCGTTGGCCGCGGGTGGGGTGTGGAAGAGGTTGGTGGTCGATCCGCTCTCGGGGGAGGTGCGTGATCGTGGGCGCAGTACCTACGTTCCGCCCGAGGAGATGGCCGATCTGGTGCGGGCGCGTGACGGTGTGTGCCGGGGGCCGTTGTGCAGCAGGCCGATCCGCGATCTGGATCATCTCGTTCCGTGGGCTGAGGGGGGCACCACCGATGTCGCGAACCTGCACGGCCTGTGCGTGCACCATCACAAGCTCAAGGACGCACCGGGCTGGCAGGTCCTTGCCGGGGTGGACGGTGCGCTGACCTGGATCAGCCCGTGCGGGCGGCGGGAGACCACCCGGCCGCACGACTACCGACCCCACCTCGGGTGCCCGGACGCACCTCCACCCTCCGGCAACTCGGCGGCTGCGACCACGGATCGAGGCGACGACGACGCCCCGCCGTTCTGACCGGCCGGGGAGGGAGATGGCTCCGGGCTCAGCGGCGGCGGCGGCCGAGTGCCCGCACTCCGAGCGCACCGCCGATCAGCCCGGCGGCGACCAGGCCGGCCGAGGCGAGCGGACCGGGGCCCTCCCGCACCACGTAGTGCGGGCGGATCACGGCCGGGCCGGGGATGTCCCGCGGCCCCTGGTCGTTCTCCTCGGCGCTCGCGGCCCAGGCCGTCACGAACAGCAGGAACCGGGAGGTGAAGAAGATGAAGATCAGCAGACCGAGGATGGAGCCGAACGCCGCCCCGGCCGGCGACTGGCCGATCGTGCCCAGGTACACGACCATCACCCGCTGCAGGATCGCGAACCCGACGGCGCCGATCAGCGCCGCCTTCGCCGCGCTGGCGAAGGTGACCGGCTCGCGGGGCAGCCGGGCGATCACCCAGAGGAACACCAGCCAGTTGCCGAGCAGGCCGACCAGGAACCCGACGACGTTCAGCAGCACGATCGCCCAGCCCACCTCACCGAGCCCGACCAGTCCGAGCAGGGTGCGGCCGAGCGAACCGGTGACCGAGGCGATCGCGAACGACAGCACCAGCGCGAGGCCGAGGCCGACCAGTGCCAGCAGGTCGAACGCCAACCGCTTGATCATCGGCGGGGCCTCGTCGCGCTGCCCCCACTGCTCGGTGAGCGCCTCGCGCAGGTTGCTCATCCAGCCGATCCCGGAGTAGAGCGCGCCGATCAGACCGATCAGCCCGATGGCCCCCGCCCGGTTGATGGCCGTGTCGACCACGCCGTCGAGGGTCTGCCCGAGGTCACCGGGCACCGCCGAGGTGATGCCCTCACGCAGCTGGTCGACCAGGTCGGGATTGCCCCGCAGCACGAACCCCGCGACGGCGAACGCGACCATCAGCAGCGGCACCAACGCCAGGATCGAGAAGTAGGTGATCGCCGCGGCGTAGTGGTCGCCGTGGTTCTCGGTGTAGCGCCCCCCGGCCCGGACCAGGTGGTCGAGCCAGGGGTACTTCTCGCGCTGACGCTCGAGGAAGGTCGGACCCTCCTCCTCGTCGTCGTCGAACCGGTGCGCCGTCGTCGTCGGACGGTTGTCGGCCATCGTTCCCCCGGGGTCGGTCGTGCTCGCCCCGCCCGGGGGCCCGTCAGCCTGCGGGCGGGAGGAAGCCGATCCTCTCGTGAACGGCGGCCAGTGTCTCGCCGGACACCTCGCGCGCCCGGGTGGCGCCCGCCGCCAGTACCCGGTCCAGCTCCGCCGGGTCGGCGAGGTAGCCGCGGACCCGCTCGGCGAACGGCTCCGCGAAGGCCGCGACGATCTCGCCGAGATCCTTCTTGAGGTCGCCGTAACCCCGCCCCTGGTACTCGGCCTCGACCTCGGAGACCTTCCGGTCGGTCATCGCGGCGTTGATCGTCAGGAGGTTCGCGATGCCCGGCTTGGCCTCCGGGTCGTAGCGGATCTCCCGCTCGTTGTCGGTGACCGCCGAGCGGATCTTCTTCGCCGACGTCGTCGGCGGGTCCAGCAACTCCACGATCCCGGACGGCGACGACGCCGACTTGCTCATCTTCGCCGTCGGGTCCTGCAGGTCGAAGATCTTCGCCGTGGCCTGCGGGATGTGCGGCTCCGGCACCCGGAACGTCGCGCCGAAGCGGTGGTTGAACCGCTGCGCCAGGTTGCGGGTCAGCTCCAGGTGCTGGCGCTGGTCCTCGCCGACGGGAACCTGGTCGGCCTGGTAGAGCAGGATGTCGGCGGCCTGCAGCACCGGGTAGGTGAACAGCCCGACGGTGGTGCGGTCCGCGCCGTGCCGGGCGGACTTGTCCTTGAACTGGGTCATCCGGCCGGCCTCGCCGAATCCGGTGATGCACTCCAGCACCCAGCTCAGCCGGGCGTGCTCGGGCACGTGCGACTGGACGAACAGCGTGCACCGCTGCGGGTCCAGCCCGAGGCCGAGCAGCTGCGCCGCGGCCACCCGCGTCCGTTGCGCCAGCTCCGCCGGGTCGTGCTCGACGGTGATCGCGTGCAGGTCGACCACGCAGTAGAAGGCCTCGTGGCTGTCCTGCAGGGCCACCCACTGCCGCAGCGCGCCCAGGTAGTTGCCGAGGTGGAACGAGTCGGCGGTGGGCTGGATCCCGGAGAGCACGCGGGGACGGCGGTCGGTCATGGTCGGCATCTTCGCAGCCCCGCACGGGCGCGGTCAGCTCGGTTCCACCGGCGAGACCGATCCCCGGGCGAACGCCACCCCGCACCGGTCGCAGACCAGCCGGACCCGCAGCGCCGCGCCGCAGGCCCGGTGCCGGATCGTGAGATCGACCGGCGCACCGTCGACCTCGGCGTGCCAGCGGTGCGACCAGTCGACCAGGCAGGCGAAGATCGGGAACGCGGCGATCCCCTTCGCGGTGAGCCGGTAGGCCCGGTCGCCGTCCCGCCGCAGCACCCCCAGTTCGACGAACCGGCGCAACCGGTCGGAGAGCACCTCGGGTGAGATGCCCAGTGCGCCGGTGATCGCGTTGAACGAGCAGAGCCCGGTCAGCACGGCACCGAGCACGGTGGCCCCCCATCGGTCGCCGATGATCTCCATGGCGCCCGGGAGCAGCGACATCGGGTCCTCCGGGAGCCGGCCGCGGGTGCGCCTCGGGTGCTGGCGGGCGAGCTGTTCCAGTCCGGGCGAACCGGGCGTCCGGTGCACCTCGGTGTCCCGTGGCCCGACCCCTCCACCGCAGGCCGCACAGCAGGTCAGCACCCCGGCAGGGGCGCCGCAGTCCCGGTGCACGATCTCGGGCAGCGGCACCTCACGCGGCACCCAGGTCTTCTCCCAGTGCCAGGTGGTGATCAGCAGCTTCCAGACGTCGGCGCCGCGATCGGTCAGCGCGTACTCGCGCCGCTCCCGGCCCCCTTCCCGGTAGGGCCTGGTCTGCAGCAGCCCGGCGTCGACCAGGGACCGCAACCGCGCGGACAGCGTCGCGTCGGAGATGTTGAGGGTGTCCCGCCATCCGGCGTACCGGCGGACACCGAGCGCCGCCCGCTGCAGGATCAACAGCGTCCAGGTGTCCGCGAGCAGGCCGAGGCCGCGCCCGACGGCGCCCAGCTTCTGCGGCCGCACCTGTCCGCCTCCCTTGACCTGCCCCGATCATGATCGTACTGTGGAGCCCTGACTCTGCCGATCGAAGCTGGCTGTGCACCCCGGGGAGCGCCGGCGGACGAGGTGGGGTGTGGATCGGGCTCGGGGGGTCCGATCCACCCGGACGGCCGGTCCGGGCCCGCGGCGGCGCTGAGGGGGAGGTCGCCACGGTCCGGCCGGTCGTGCGTGCGGCCTCCGAGGAGGGACGGCGCGCTGGTCAGTCGCCGTCCGGCTCCGCCGCCCCGCTCCCGGGACCGGCGGCCGGTTCCATCGTCACGACGCCCTTGTCCAGGTCGATCGGACCCAGCCGCCACTGCTCCCCGCCCTGCGCGGCGTCCGAGTCCTCGTGGATCCGCTTCCGCGGGAACATCTCTCCGAGCACGCTCATGCCACCACCGTACGGCGCTCGCGCCGCACGGTGGTGGCTGTTCAGGCCGGGGTGAGCGGCAGCATGGTCGGGCCCGGGCGTGCGGCCGGGACCAGCCGCGCCGGCTCGCCGCGGTAGGTGGTGGTCCGCTGCCGCACCGGACGCCCGGCCGAGCGGGCGATCGCGGTCAGCTCCTCCACCGAGCGCTCCGATCCGTTCTCCGAACCGGCCATCCGGGAGATCGTCTCCTCCATCAAGGTGCCGCCCATGTCGTCCGCGCCACCGGCGAGCACCTCCGCGGCGAGGTCGTCGCCCAGCTTCACCCAGGACACCTGGACGTGGTCGATCCGCCCGTGCAGCGCGAGCCGGGCGAAGGCGTGCACCGCCCGGTTGTCCCGTTCGGTCGGGCCCGGCCGGGCCAGACCCGCCAGGTAGATCGGCGCGTTGTGGTGCACGAAGGGCAACGGCACGAACTCGGTGAACGCCGCGGCACCCGCCGCCAGGGACCGGTCCTGGACCGAGGCCAGCGTCCGCAGGTGCCCGAGCCAGTGCCGGGGCTCGTCGACGTGGCCGTACATCATCGTCGACGACGACGCGATCCCCAGCTCGTGCGCGGTCGACACCACCTCGATCCACTGCGCCGCCGGGAGCTTGCCCTTGGTCAGCACCCAACGGACCTCGTCGTCGAGGATCTCCGCGGCGGTGCCGGGGATCGAGCCCAGCCCGGCGGCCTTGAGCTCGGTCAGCCACTCCCGGATCGAGACCCCTGCCTTCGCCGCAGCCGACACGATCTCCATCGGGGAGAACGCGTGCACGTGCATCCCCGGCACCGCCGCACGCACCGCGCGCACCAGGTCGGCGTAGAACGAGACCGGCAGCTGCGGGTCGATCCCACCCTGCACGCACACCTCGGTCGCACCGTCCCGTGCGGCCTCCACCGCCCGCGACGCCACCTCGTCCAGCGAGAGCCGGAACGCGTCGGCGTCGCGCTCCCGCTGCGCGAACGCGCAGAACCGGCAGCCCACGTAGCACACATTCGAGAAGTTGATGTTGCGGTTGACCACGTAGGTGACCTCGTCACCGTTCACCGACCGCCGCACGTCGTCGGCCAGCCGCACCAGGGTCTGCAGAGCCGGGCCGTCGGCGGTGAGCACCGCCATCGCGGCCGCCGCGTGTGCCGGGTCGAGCAGCGCCGCCGGGTCCGAGGCGGCCAGGTCCAGGCCCGCCCGCACGTCGCCGTCGAGCCGCTCGGGCGCCCGGGAACGCTGTTCGGCGAGCTCGGCGGCGATCTCGTCCCAGTCGCCGTAGACCGAACCGAAGTCACCACGCCGATCCTCGGTGCGCCCGCTCGTGTCGATCGTCGAGTTCAGGTCGGTGCGCCCGCTGGAGACGAACCCGCCGTCGGGCTCCTGCCAGGGCCGCCCCTGCACCACCGCGTCCGGATCGGCGAGCCCGTCCGGGGTCGCCAGCGCGGCCACGTGGGCGTGCAGACGGGTGTCGATCCACGGTGAACCGGCGCGTACGTACTTCGGGTACGCGGTCAAGCGCTCGGCCAGCACGAACCCCTCCGCCGCCGTGACCCGGGCCAGCTCCTCGACCGCCGGCCACGGCCGCTCCGGCGACACGTGATCCACCGTCACCGGCGACACACCGCCCCAGTCGTCGATGCCGGCCCGCACCATCAGCCCGAACTCCTCACCCACCAGGTTCGGCGGGGCCTGCAGCCGGATCTTCGGCCCGAGCACGACCCGGGCGACCGCGATCGTCGCGGCCAGGTCCTCGAGATCGGCGTCCGGGTCGTTCGCCATCGCGGTGTCCGGCTTGGCCCGGAAGTTCTGCACGATCACCTCCTGCACGTGGCCGTGCGCCCGGGCCGCGGCGCGGATCGCGAACAGCGACTCGGCCCGCTCGGTGCGGTCCTCCCCGATCCCGATCAGGATGCCGGTGGTGAACGGGATGCCGACCCGGCCGGCGTCGGTGAGCGCGCGGAGCCGGACCGCGGGCTCCTTGTCGGGGCTGCCGAAGTGCGGGCCGCCCTTGGCGAACAGCCGCTGCGAGGTGGTCTCCAGCATCATCCCCATGCTGGCCGCGACCGGCTTGAGCCGGGTCGCCTCCTCCCAGGACATGACACCGGGATTGAGGTGCGGCAGCAACCCGGTCTCCTCCAGCACCGCGATCGCACACGCCCGCACGTAGTCCAGTGTGGAGTCGTAGCCGCGGGCCTCCAGCCACTCCCGGGCCTGCGGCCAACGGTCCTCCGGCCGGTCACCGAGGGTGAACAGCGCCTCCTTGCACCCCTGCTCGGCGCCCTGGCGGGCGATCTCCACCACCTCGTCGCGCTCCAGGAACATCGACTCCAGCCGATGCGGCACCGTCGCGAACGTGCAGTAGTGACACCGGTCCCGGCACAACCGGGTCAACGGGATGAACACGTTGCGGGAGTAGGTCACCACGCCCGGGCGCCCTTCCTCCACCAACCCCGCGTCCCGCACCCGGCCCGCGTGGGTGAGCAGCTCGTCGAGATCCGCGCCACGCGCGGCGAGCAGCACCGCGGCCTCGGTGACGTCCAGCGTCGCCCCGTCACGCACGCGCCGTAACGCCCGCCGGATCGCGGAGGCGGACGGGGCGGCCTGGGCCGGAACGGAATCGGCAGGTGTGTCGGCCATGGACCCACACTAGGTTTCCGGGATCACCACAGCGACCATCGAGCTTCATCAGGTGCTCGACACGTGGCGTGGGTCACTCTCCGACCCGGGCCGCCGTCCCTCCGGTGACGGTGAGGAGCTCGGCGAACGTCGTCGGGAACACCGACCGCGCGATCCCGCCGGCCGCCCAGACCCGGTCGTAGTCGTCGAGCGCGACGTCGACCAGCGTGCGCAACGGCGCCGGGTGCCCGACCGGTGCCACCCCTCCGATGACCTGGCCGGTGGCCGCCCGCACCGCCTCCCGGTCGGCCCGCCCGACGCGCTGCGCCCCGACGAGCGCCGCGACCCGGCCGGTGTCCACCCGGTGCCGCCCCGAGGTGAGGACGAGCAGCGGCTCACCGTCGGCGTCGAACACCAGCGAGTTCGCGATCTGGCCGACCTCCACGTCGAGCGCGGCGGCCGCCGCCGCTGCGGTGGTCACCGCGTCCGGGAGCAGGACCAGCCCGGCGATCGAGGCCGGGTCCGCGCCCGCGGTGCGCAGCGCCTCCTTCACCGCGGCGACCCGTGGGTGGTCGGCGGGATGCTCGGCGGGGACGGTGGTGTCGGTCATGACCCCATCCTGCTGGCCGGCTCCACCGGTTTCTAGCGGGTCGCCCAGAGCAGCATCGCGACCACGGCGACCAGCAGCAACCCGGCCACCGCCAGCAGCACCCAGCGGCTCGCCCCCAGGTCGGCGCCGGCCGGGCCGGGGCGTGCGGCCCGCTCCAGCAGCGCCTGTGCACCGTCGGGGTCGATCCGTTCGGCCGGCTCGGCGGCGGTCAGGCCGGCGATCGCCCGATCCAGAGGGCCGCCGGCCGCGATCCGCGGTCCGGCCGCGTACCGCAGCACGGCACCGAGGCTCCACAGGTCGGCGGCCGGGGTGTCCCCGGCTCCGTCGCGACGCTCGGGCGGAGCGAACATCCCCGGCTCCCGGCACGCGGCACGGGCCAGACCGAGGTCGGTGACCAGCGCGGAGCCGTCCGGCGCGAGCAGCACGCAGTCCGGGTCGAGGCCGCCGTGGGTCCCGCCGCCGGCATGCACGGTGCGCAGCGCCGCGAGCACGTCCCGGCCGATCGCGGCCGTGCGCTGCGCGGTCAGCGGTACCCCGTCGACGAGCCTGCTCAGCGGCCGGGCGTCCGGGTGCTCGGTGACCAGGTACTCGCGCAGGGCACCGTCCGGGGCCCGGTCGGTGATCAGGTCGAGGACACCCACCACCCCGGGATGCTGCAGCCGCCCCGCGGCGCGCACCTCGGCGAGCAGACGTTCCCGCAGCCCGCCACCGTCCGCCGGCACGGCGATCTCGGTGATGGCCACCGTCCGCCCGGTGATCCGGTCCTCGGCCCGGCGGACCGGACCGAAACCGCGCCGGTCCAGCTCGTCGAGCAGCACGTAACGGCCGCCGAGGACACCGGCCCCGGTCACCCGGCGTCCCCCAGCCGGACCGTCACCGGCGCGTGGTCGGACCAGCGACGCTCGTGCGAGGGCGCCCGTTCGACGACGGTCCCGGTCGCGGCGGCCGCGACACCCGGCGTGCCGAGCAGGTGGTCGATCCGCCAGCCGACGTCGTTGTCGAAGGCCCGCCCTCGGTAGCTCCACCACGAGTACGGCCCGTCCACGTCGGGATGCAGCTCACGCACCAGGTCCGCCCAGCCGTGCTCCAGCAGCCCCGCGAACCACGCCCGCTCGTGCGGCAGGAAACCGGAGTTGTTGCGGTTGCCCCGCCAGTTCCGCAGGTCCAGCTCGGTCGGCGCGATGTTCCAGTCACCGGCCACGACCATCGAACGGCCGGTGGCGACGCACCGGCCGAAGGCGGCGCGCAGGTGGTCGCCGAAGCTCCTGCAGAACGCGTCCTTGGCGTCCTGCTTGTCGGTCCCGGCGAGCCCCTTGGGCAGGTACAGCGACCCGACGGTGAGGCCACCGGGCAGGTCGACCTCCAGGTAGCGGCCGTCGAGGTCGGTGGCCGGGTCACCGAACCCGATCCGCACCGCCTCCGGTTCGGCCCGGCTCAGCACGGCGACGCCGTTGCGGCCCTTCGCGGTCGCCGAGGGCGCCATCCGCAGGTGCCAGCCGTGCTCGTCGAGGGCGGCCCGGAAGGCGTCGGGCAGCTCCTCGGGGCGGGCCCGGACCTCCTGCAGGCAGACGACGTCGGCTGCGGTGCCCGCCAGCCACTCGAGCAGTCCCTTGCCGGAAGCGGCCCGGACGCCGTTGACGTTCACGGTACTCAGGACACGGACGGCAACCACGCGACTACTCTGCCGCACCGGCCGGTGCGGCCCGGAACGGGCTCAGCACACGCTCCCGGCCGTCGCGGCGACGCTGTCGGAGGGAACCCACCGCTCACCGCCGGTGAGCTTGCGGAAGCCGGTGTCGACGATCGCCTCGGCCGGGACCTCCTGTCCGCGGCGCAGGGTCTCCACCGCCTGCGCGGACGGGCTCGGTGCCGCCCGGACGGTGACCTCGGCCGCCTGGACGGTCACGGTGCACGCGTTCTCCAGGTTGCCGGTCGCGCCGCCGTAACCCAGCGCGATCGCGGTCAGCCCGACCGCGATCAGGCCGACCAGCGGCCATCCGGTCAGCAGCGACTTCCGGGAGAGCCCGAGCTTCACCTTCGCCACGCGTGTGCTCCCCTTCCCACGACCGCCGTCGCACGTACGGTAACGGCTCCGCCACGGACCGGGGAGACCACCGACCGGGGTGTCGGACGGGTTACTCCTGCGGGCGTCGCGGGGCGGGCGCGGGATAGCGTGGGCACGCAGATGCGGGTCGCCGCGCCGGGGACCCGCCCGGTCACCCCGGGCTCGTCCCCCCGCGCCACCCGTCGCAGGAGATCCGACGAGGCGAGGCAGGCCATACACGCGATGAAGCTCATCTACACGTACACCGACGAGGCGCCTGCGCTGGCGACCCATTCGTTCCTGCCGGTCATCGAGGCGTTCGCCGGGCAGGCCGGGGTCGACGTGGAGACCCGCGACATCTCGCTGGCCGGCCGGATCCTGGCCAAGTTCCCGGACCGGCTGACCGACGCCCAGCGGGTCCCGGACGCGCTGGCCGAGCTGGGCCGGCTGGCGACCACACCGGACGCCAACATCATCAAGCTGCCCAACATCAGCGCCTCGATCCCCCAGCTCAAGGCGGCCATCCGGGAACTGCAGGCCGGCGGGTACGACATCCCCGACTACCCGGACAACCCGCAGAACGACGCCGAACACGCCGCGCGGGCGGCGTACGACTCGGTCAAGGGCTCCGCGGTGAACCCGGTGCTGCGCGAGGGCAACTCCGACCGGCGCGCACCGCTGTCGGTGAAGAACTTCGCCCGCAAGCACCCGCACTCGATGGGCGCCTGGAGCCCCGACTCGAAGAGCCACGTCGCGACCATGTCCGGTGACGACTTCCGGCACACCGAGCTGTCGTTCACCGCACCGGCCGACGGTGTCCTGCGCATCGAGCACGTCGGCACCGACGGCACCGTCACCGTGCTCAAGGACGAGCTGAAGGTCCTGGCCGGTGAGGTGATCGACGGCGCGGTACTGCGCCGGGCGGCGCTGCAGGAGTTCCTCGCCGAGCAGATCGCGGACGCCAAGGAGAAGGGCGTCCTGTTCTCGGTGCACCTGAAGGCCACCATGATGAAGGTGTCCGACCCGATCATCTTCGGGCACGCGGTCCGCGCCTTCTTCGCCGACGTCTTCGCCACCTACGGCGACGATCTCGCCTCGGTCGGCGCCGACCCGGACGACGGACTCGCCTCGGTGCTGTCCGCGATCGAGAAGCTGCCCGCCGACAAGCGGGCCGCGATCGAGAAGGCGATCGACGACGCCTACGCGACCGGCCCGGCGCTGGCCCAGGTCGACTCCGCGCGCGGGATCACCAACCTGCACGTGCCGAGCGACGTCATCATCGACGCCTCGATGCCGGCCGCGATCCGCTCGTCGGGCCAGATGTGGAACGCCGAGGACAAGACCCAGGACACCAAGTTCGTCATCCCGGACTCGTCCTACGCCGAGCTCTACGACGAGACCGTCAAGCACTGCATCGCCAACGGCGCCTTCGACCCGACGACGATGGGCACCGTCCCGAACGTCGGCCTGATGGCGCAGAAGGCCGAGGAGTACGGCAGCCACGACAAGACGTTCGAGATCGCCTCGCCCGGCACCGTCCGGGTGGTCGACGCCGGTACCGGTGAGGTGCGGCTCGAGCACGAGGTCGACGAGGGCGACATCTGGCGGGCCTGCCAGACCAAGGACGCCCCGATCCGCAACTGGGTCGGCCTCGCCGTCGAGCGGGCCCGGGCGACCGGCATGCCCGCCGTGTTCTGGCTGGACGAGACCCGGGCGCACGACGCCCAGCTGATCGCCAAGGTCGAGAAGTACCTGGGCGAGCACGACACCGACGGTCTGACCATCGAGATCCGCGATGTCGCCGAGGCGACCCGCTACACCCTGGAGCGGGCCCGCAAGGGCGAGGACACCATCTCGGTCACCGGCAACGTGCTGCGCGACTACCTGACCGACCTGTTCCCCATCCTCGAGCTGGGCACCTCGGCGAAGATGCTCTCCATCGTCCCGCTGATGAACGGCGGCGGCCTGTTCGAGACCGGTGCGGGCGGCTCGGCCCCCAAGCACGTCCAGCAGCTGCAGAAGGAGAACCACCTGCGGTGGGACTCGCTCGGCGAGTTCCTGGCACTGGCCGTGTCGCTGGAGATGCTGGCGTCGAAGTCGCCGGACCCGCTGCGCGCGAAGCTGCTCGGGCAGACCCTGGACGAGGCCACCGGGAAGCTGCTGGAGAACGGGCGTACCCCCTCGCGCAAGGTCGGTGAGCTGGACAACCGGGGCAGCCACTTCTACATCGCGCTGTACTGGGCGCAGGCGCTCGCCGCGCAGACCGAGGACCCGGAGCTGGCGGCGGTGTTCGCCCCGCTCGCCGCCACCCTCGCCGAGCAGGAGGAGACGATCGTCGCCGAGCTGAACGCGGTGCAGGGCGAGCCGGTCGACCTGGGCGGCTACTACCACGTGGACCGTGCCCGGGCCGACGAGGTGATGCGCCCGAGCGCCACCTTCAACGCCGCGATCGACGGTTTCGCCGGCAAGGCCTGACCGCATCGCACGAGGGCCCGTCCTCCGGGGCGGGCCCTCGTGGCGAGCGGGTCACGCCGCGGGCGGCTCGGTCGGCACCGTCGTCGCCGCGGCCTCCGGCCGGCGGACCTCGGCCCACACCTCGTCCAGCGACAGCCCCAGCACGTCGGCGATCGCGGCGATCGTCGGGAAGGCGGGGGTGGCGACCCGGCCGGACTCGATCTTGCGGAGGGTCTCCGGCGAGACGCCGGCGGCCAGCGCGGTGTCGAGCATCGACCGTGGCCCCCTGGCCCTGCGGAGGAGACAGCCGAGGCGCCGACCGCGCTCGACCTCGGCGGGAGTGAGCGGCAGCCTGACCATGGCGCCGATGATAGTGCCGGTATAGTTTTGCCGGTATTGTTATTCGACGCCGTCGGAGGCCAACCGTGATCGAGATCCTGAACCCCGCAGAGGTCGCCCGCGCACGGTCCGCCGGCGCCCTGGTCGCCGACGTCCTGCAGCAGCTCCGCGCGCGCAGCACACCCGGCACGAACCTGCTCGACCTCGACCGGGCGGCCGCGACGCTGATCGCCGAGGGCGGCGGGAGATCCTGCTACGTCGACTACGCGCCCTCGTTCGGACGCGGGCCGTTCGGCCATCACGTCTGCACGGCCGTCAACGACGCGGTGCTGCACGGACGCCCGCACGACCGGCTGCTCGCCGACGGTGACCTGCTCACCCTCGATCTCGCCCTCACCGTCGACGGGATCGCCGCGGACTCCGCGATCAGCTTCGTGGTCGGCGAGACGGCCCCCGCGGAGAGTCTCGCCCTGATCGCCGCGACCGAACGTGCCCTGGCGGCAGGGATCGCGGCCGCCCGCCCGGGGGCGCGCACCGGTGACATCTCGCACGCCATCGGCACCGAGCTGGGCCGCGCGGGATACGCGATCAACACCCAGTTCGGCGGGCACGGCATCGGGTCGACGATGCACCAGGACCCGCACATCTCGAACACCGGACGCCCGGGGCGCGGCTACCGCCTGCGCCCCGGGTTGCTGCTGGCCCTCGAACCGTGGGCAATGGCGGACACCGCCGAGCTCGTCGTCGACGACGGTGACGGATGGACGCTGCGCAGCGCGACCGGCTGCCGGACCGCGCACAGCGAGCACACGATCGCCATCACCGACGACGGAGCCGAGATCCTCACCCTGCCGAGGCCTCCCCGCCCGTGACGTCCCCGCCCGGCAACGGATTCGCGAGCCGGTCTCCGCACGGGGGCACCACGACCCTCGACCGACCGCCTCCGTCGATCTCCACTGCGATCATCGGGTGATCACGCGGCCCCCGCAGGACGATCAACGACCCGTCCGGACGATCCCCCGTCACCGAGCGTGCGCACCCGCCGGTAGAATCGCGATAGCGATGATCATTATCAAGCCGTCGACGACCGCGCCGCCCCGGGCCTCCCGGCCGGTCCAGCCGAGCGGCACCAGCACCGGCCCCGGTCGCCCCGGCAGCAAGCGGCCCGCCGGCCCGCGGCGGCCACCGACCCGGCGCCCGGCCAGTCCCGCCACCCCGGGCGACACCCGGCGCTGAGCGGCGCCGCGACATCAGGCCCGGCCGAGGCCGGCATCCCTGGCCCGGACGATCGCCTCGGCGCGATCCGCCACGTGCAGCTTCGCGAAAATGTTCGAGACGTTGTTGCGCACGGTCTTCGGCGACAGGTACAGCGCGCCCGCGATCTGCTGGTTCGACCGCCCTGCCGCGAGCAGATCGAGCACCTCCCGCTCCCGGGCCGTGAGCTCCGGGAACACCCCGATGGCCCCCGGAGCCCCCGGAACCCCCGGAACCCCCGGAGCACTGAAGAACTCGGCGATCCGGCGGGCCAGCGCCGGGCCGAACACCACGTCCCCGCGCGCCACGCCGGTGACCGCCCGGACGATCTCCGCCTGGTTCGCCCCCTTGAGCAGGTACCCGCGGGCACCGGCCCGCATCGCGGCGAAGACGGTGGTGTCCTCCTCGCTCATCGTCAGTACGACGACCCCGATCGACGGTGACGCCGAGACGATCTCGCGGGTCGCGGCGATGCCGTCCGGGCCGGGCATCCGGACGTCCATCACGACCACGTCCGGCTGCAGGTCCGCGGCCAGCGCGATGACCTCGGTGCCGTCCCCGGCGACCCCGACGACATCGATCCCCGGCACCGAGCGCAACAGCATCGCCAGCCCGTCGCGGTAGACCGGATGGTCGTCCGCCAGCAGCACCCGGACCGGCTCCTCGCCGTCCTCGTTCGCCACGACTCACCCCTCTCCCCACGGCAGGCGGGCCCGCACCACCGTGCCGCCCCCGGCCGGTGCCAGCACCTCGCAGGTGCCGCCCAGCTCGGCGGCCCGCTCCCTGACCGACAACGTGCCGACACCGGCGGCGACGTCCGCGGCGATCCCGCACCCGTCATCGGCCACCTCCACCACCAGCCTCCCCTGCTCCCGTACCAGCTCGATCCGGACGGACCGCGCATCCGCGTGCCGCACGACGTTCGTCAGCGCCTCGGCCGCGATCCGGTAGGCGGCGACCTCGACCGCCGCAGGCAACGCCGACCCCGTACCCCGCTCGCGGACCTCGACGGCCAGCCCCGGCGGTGCAGTCCGCCGGGCCAGCTCGCGCAACGCCCCGGCCGGGCCGAGCTCGTCCAGCGCCGGTGGGCGCAGGTCGTGCACCAGGCGCCGCATGTCGGCCAGCACGGCCGCGACCTCCTCGATCGCCGCCTCCAGCATCCGGTCCGACCCCGCCGGGTCGGTGACCGCCAGGTTGCGGGCCGTCTCGATCCGCAGCGTGACCGCGCCGAGCGCGGGACCGAGCCCGTCGTGCAGGTCACGCCGCAACCGCCGGCGCTCCTCCTCGCGAGCGGTGACCAGCGCGACCCGGTGCTGCTGCAACCGGGCCGACAGCTCGTCGGCCCGGACCGCCGTCGCGGTCTGCCGGACCAGGTCCCCGAGCAGCCGCTGGTCCCGTTCGGACAGTGTCGCGGGGCACAACTCCACCCGGCCGATCTGTTCACCGCGCCACGCCACCGGCAGCGACGTGACCGGTCCCGACGGTGTGCCGTACCCGGCCGCCGCCGCCCCACCACCCGGGCGAGTCGTGACGACCCGGACGTAGGGCAACCGGAACGCCTCCGCCACCGACCGGGCGACCGTGGCGAGCTGCTGGTCGCCCTCGGCCTGCTCCAACCGCGCCGCCAGCGTGGCCAGCGCGCCGTACGGATCGTCCCGGCCGCCGCGGACCAGCCGACGGGCCGCACCCCACAACCGGGTGCGCAGCGGCGTGTACAACACGGCGACGACAGCCACCGCGAGGAAGGCCGCGTCCCGCCCGCCCAGCAGGTTCCCCGCCAGCGCCAGCACCACCAGGTCGACCAGACCGACCGACCCGAGCAGCAACACCGACACCACCGTCCCGGACAGCAAGCGGTCGATGTCGTAGAGCCGGTGCCGGGTGACCGCGACGACCACCGCACCGGCCGTGACCGCGATCGCCGACGCCAGCAGCACCGACGGGCCGGGTGGCGGGAACACCCACATCAACGACACCGCGACCGCGCTCACCAGACCGGCCCACATCAGCCAGCGCAGCTGCAGCCGCCGCTCGCCGTCCGCCGCCCGGTAGCGCGACACCACCACCGCCGCGGGGACCAGCAGGCTCAACGGGACCAGGGGGTAGGCCAGCGCCAGCACCGGCTGCCAGAACGGCATCGGCACGCTGAGCAGGTCCCGGTCCAGCAACAGCTCCGGTGCCGGCGGGGTCAGACCGCTGTAGGCCTCCACCTCCGCCGCCGGTACCAGCACCAAGGTCAGCGGGAGCACCGCTGTGGAGGCCAGGCTCACCAACGACAGCGGCCGCCACACGCGGCCGGAGGGCAACCGCCCGTCCGGGAAGAGCAGGAGCAGCAGCGGCAGGCCGAGCAGCAGCGTGGCCCCGAAACGGGTCCAGAACCACCAGGCCACCGACAGCAACGGAAGGTCCGGGTCCGCGGCCACGAACAGGCCGTACCGGGTCCAGGCACCCGCGGCGGCGTCCAGCGCCCACAGCACGCCCGACCCGGCGAGCACCCACGCCACCGGATGCCGGGGCAGCCGCGCCACGAGCAGCAGGCCGGTCACGAGCAGCACCGCGGCGACCGACACCGTCGTCCACACGGGTTCGGAACCGGCCGTCGGCGGGACCGCTCCGGCCGGCACCCGGAGCTCGATCACCGTCGCGGCCACCAGGGCGAGCAGCGCCGGTGCGCCGGCCAGCACGACCGGGAGCAGAGCCGGGCCGGGCCGGGCCGACTGCGGCGCCGGCGGAGCGGGCCGTGCAGTGGTCGCGGTCATGGCACCTCCCCTCCGCTGCGGCGCACACCTGCGTACTCGCCCGCGGAGCCATCGTCGCAACACCCGGCGTCCCCGGTCACGGGACCGCGGTCCCGACCCGGGCGGGACACCACGACGGGACCTCGACGGGGCGCAGCACCCGGGCGGCCCGGGACGCGGGCGCCGGATCGTCTCCGGCAGCACGGCAGGAGCACCCGCTCGAGCACGCCGAGCACCCACCGAGAACCCCAGGAGCACACCGTGAACGACCTGACCCACAGCCCCGCCCGGACCGACGTCGACGGGCTCGCCCCGGTCGACACCCGCCGTCCCGCGCTCCCCGTCGCCACCGCCCGCCGGATCGGCCTCGGTCTGGCGCTCGGTGCGGCCGCCTTCGGCGTCACCTTCCTCCTCGGCGATCCCCAGAGCAGCGGCACCGCGGGCGACATCACCGACGCCGGTGGCCTGGTCTTCCAGCTCGGACTGTTCGGGTTGCTGTACGCGATGCTGCGTTCCCGCGCCACCGGTGACGGCCGCTTCGGCCGCGGTCTGCTGTGGACCGTCACCGCGCTGCTGGTCCCGGCGACCGTCTGGTCGGCGCTGGCCGTGGTGGTGCCCCCGGAGAACCAGGGCACCTGGTTCTTCCTGCTCGACCTGAGCTGGCCGTTGTCGATGCTCGGGATGGCGGTGATCGGCGTGACCGTCGCGGTGGTCGGCCGCTACCGCGGCCTGCTGCGCTGGTGGCCCGCCGTCGCCGAGACCTGGGCGCTGGTCACCGTTCCCGCGCTCGGGATCCTCGGCCCGGCCGTCGGCAACCTCGTCGGTGCGGTGCACCTGTTTGCCGGCTACACCGTGCTCGGGCTGCTCATCGCGGCCCGGCCGGACCGGATCGGCGCACGCTGAACCTCCCGACGGGATCGGTACGGCCCGCGGCACCGGCCGCGGGCCGTCCGCGTTCAGCTCACCGTGAGCGAACTGCTGGTGATCGTCAGGGCGAGCAGCAGGACCGCGATGCCGAACCCGCCGTAGACCAGCGCGTCGGTGTACCGGCCGCGGATCGCGAGCAGACCCACCCGGTCCTGCGGCAGCGCGACCCGCAGGCCGGTGGCGACCAGCAACGCGACCGCGAACAGCGCGGA
This sequence comes from Pseudonocardia sp. NPDC049635, assembly GCF_040659795.1. Classification (NCBI taxonomy): domain Bacteria; kingdom Bacillati; phylum Actinomycetota; class Actinomycetes; order Pseudonocardiales; family Pseudonocardiaceae; genus Pseudonocardia; species Pseudonocardia sp. NPDC049635. The sequence goes on along the minus strand of NZ_JBFAON010000002.1, from coordinate 172,530 downwards.
GCCCTCCCGCCAGTGCTCGGTCACCACCCGCTGCAGACCGACGAGGGCGATCAGGAGGACCACGAGCAGCGGCCAGTGCGTCCGCAACCGGGCCCGCAACCCGTGCCCGGTCCGACTCGTGGTCTCCACCGCGACCTCCGTGTGGCTCAGGGGATGCTCGCTCCCGACGAGCTGCGTGCCGTACCGATGCTCGCTCCCGACACGCTTCGTGCCGTACCGATGCTCACTCCCACAAGCTTCGTGCCGTACCGATGCTCACTCCGACACGCTTCGTGCCGGACCGATGCTCACTCCGACACGCTTCGTGCCGTACCGATGCTCACTCCGACAAGCTTCGTTCGGCTGCCTCGACGACGTTCGTCAGCAGCATCCCCCGCGTCATCGGCCCCACGCCACCGGGCATCGGGGCCAGCTTGCCCGCCACCTCGGCCACCTCGGGCGAGACGTCCCCGACCAGACCGAGATCGGTCCGGGTGACACCGACGTCCAGCACCGCGGCACCCGGCCTGATCTGGTCGGCGGTGATCAGCCCGGCCCTCCCGGCGGCCGCGACGACCACGTCGGCCTCCCGCAGGTGCGCCGACAGGTCCCGGGTCCCGGTGTGGCAGAGGGTGACCGTGGCGTTCTCGCTGCGGCGGGTCAGCAGCAGCCCCAGCGGACGCCCGACCGTCACACCGCGCCCGACGACGACGACCCGGGCACCGTCGAGCTCCACGTCGAACCGCCGGCACAGCTCCACGATCCCGCGCGGGGTGCACGGCAGCGGGCCCGGCTCGCCGAGCACCAGACGCCCCAGGTTGACCGGGTGCAGGCCGTCGGCGTCCTTGGCCGGGTCGATCCGCTCCAGCGCGGCACCCGCATCGAGCCCGTCGGGCAACGGCAGCTGCACGATGAACCCGGTGCACGACGGGTCGGCGTTCAGCTCGTCGATCACGTCCTCGACCTGCGCCTGACTCGCGTCGGCCGGCAGCTCGCGCTGCAGTGAGGTGATCCCCACCGTGGCGCAGTCGCGGTGCTTGCCCCGGACGTAGGCGTGCGAGCCCGGGTCGTCCCCGACCAGGACGGTACCCAGTCCCGGGACCGCCCCTGCCGCCGCGAGCTTCTCCACCCGCGCCCGCAGGTCCTCCAGCAGCTCCGCCAGCGTCGCCTTGCCGTCCATCACCCGTGCGCTCACCCGGCCATCCTCGCAGGTACCCGTACAGGTCGCCGATCCTGATCGAACGGGGTGCGCGTGCCGTGGAAGTAGTGGGGCCCCGAGCCGTGACCTGCGAGAACGTCCGCGGAACGTGCTATCGGAGAAGGGGGCGCGGTCTGGTCGTCCGGAGGGGCCGGAGACGATCTCGACGAGAGCAGAATCACACAGCCGGTGCTTGACCGGCCACAACTCGACGAGGAGTTCCCATGAGCGTGGAGAGCGAGACCGCTCCTGCGACCACCGCGGCACCACCCGCGGCGGCCGCTCCGCCGACCGCCAACCCCGCACTGCTGGGCCTGATCTGCTTCCTTCCCGCGGGAATCACACTCGGCCTGTGGTTCGTCGGCTACCTCGACACCACCGCCCTGCCCGGTGGGATGATCCCCGCCCTCACCTTCTCGGCCGGCCTGTTCATGATGATCGCCGCCATCTTCGCGCTGCGGGTCGGTGACAGCGTCTCGGCCGCGATCTTCGGGGTGTTCTCCGCGTTCTGGACCAGTTTCGGCGTGCTGCTCATGGCACTGAACAACGGCTGGATCGTCGACGCGGGCACCGGCGAGGCGCTGTCGGCCGCCCAGATCGGCTCCATCCAGTCGACCTACCTGCTGTCGTTCAGCCTGGTCTTCATCCTGCTGACGCTCGCCACCCTGCGCCTGCCGTTGATGTTCACCGTGGGGTTCGTGCTGGTCGACATCACGTTCGTGCTCGCCTACCTGGGGGTGACCGCGGGCAACGCCGGACTGTTCCCGATCGCCGGGATCACCACGTTCGCGTTCTGCGCGGTGTTCGCCTACATCCTGTTCGACGCGTTCGGGCAGACCCTCGGTGGACGTGCGATGGCGATGGGCAACCCGCTCGTCCGGGCCTGATCGGCACCGGGGCGCCCGCCCTGCACGGGCGGGCGCCTCAGCGGAAGTCACGGGACCGCACCGTGACCGCCAGCGGCATCCGCTGCAACCGGTCGGCCAGCAGGTTCAGCACCCCCTCCGGGCTGCGTTCCAGCCGGCCGCGCACCAGCAACGCGGCACTGCCCAGCGCCACCGACCGGTACCGCGCCCACAGGCCCTCCGAACAGGTCACGTTGAGCATCCCGGACTCGTCCTCCAGGTTCACGAACGTCACCCCGCCCGCCGTCGCCGGACGCTGCCGGTGTGTGACCAGACCACCGACCAGCACCCGGGGCGGCGGCGCGTCCGCCCCGTCCCGGTGCTGGTGTTCTCGGCGCCCGACGGCGTCGAGCCGGTCGATCCGGATCGCGCCGAGCGCGTCCAGCTCGGCCCGCAGGTGCTGCACCGGATGGCTGTCCGGGGACACACCGGTGGCCCAGACGTCGGAGACGGTCAGCTCGGCCTCGGTCATCCCGGGCAGCGCGGGCGCCGTCAGGCCGACCGCGGTGCCCGGCAGGTGCTCCGGGCGCACCCCTGCGACGACGCCGGCGGCCCACAGTGCCTCCCTCCGGTCCACCCCGAAGCAGCCGAACGCGCCCGCGGTCGCCAACGCCTCGGCCTGCGGACCGGTCAGCCGGACCCGGCGGGCGAGGTCCGCGAGATCGGCGAACGGTCCCGCCGCGTCCCGTTCGGCGTCGATCGCCCCGGCGAGCTCGGAGCCGACGGTGCGGATCCCGGCCAGGCCGAGCCGGACCGCCCAGCCACCCGCACTGCCCTCGTCGGGCTGGAGGATCGCGTCGGCCCGCCCCTCCCCGACGTCCGGCCGCCGGACCAGGACCCCGTGTCTGCGCGCGTCGGCGACCAGCGACTGCGGCGAGTAGAAACCCATCGGCTGGGCGTTGAGCAGCGCCGCGCAGAAGGCGGCCGGGTGGTAGCGCTTGAACCAGGCCGAGTAGTAGACGAGCGCCGCGAAACTGATCGAGTGGCTCTCCGGGAACCCGAAGTTCGCGAACGCCAGCATCTTGGCGAAGATCTTCTCGGCCAGCTCACCGGTGATCCCGTTCGCCGCCATCCCGTCGAAGAACCGGCCGCGCAACCGCTCCATCCTCTCGGTGGAGCGCTTGGCCCCCATCGCCCGGCGCAGCTCGTCGGCCTCGGCGGCGGAGAATCCGGCGACGTCGACCGCGATCTGCATCATCTGTTCCTGGAACAGCGGGATGCCCAGGGTCTTGTCCAGCGCCGGTCGCAGCAGCTCGTGGTCGTGTTCCCACTCCTCCAGGCCGTTACGGCGCCGGATGTAGGGATGCACCGAGCCGCCCTGGATCGGACCGGGGCGGATCAGCGCGACCTCGACGACCAGGTCGTAGAACTCGCGCGGACGCAACCTCGGCAGCGTCGCCATCTGGGCCCGGGACTCGACCTGGAACACCCCGACCGAGTCGGCCCGCGACAGCATCGCGTAGACCTCCGGATCGGACTCGCCGATCTCGTGCAGCTCGATCCGGACGCCCTCGTGCGCGGCCACCAGGTCCACCATCAGGTGCAGCGCGGTGAGCATCCCCAGGCCGAGCAGGTCGAACTTGACCAGACCGGCGGCGGCGCAGTCCTCCTTGTCCCACTGCACGACCGTCCGGTCCGCCATCCGCGCCCACTCCACCGGGACGACCTCGGAGACCGGGCGGTCGCAGATGACCATCCCTCCGGAGTGGATGCCCAGATGCCGCGGCGCCCCCATCAGCTGCCCGGCCAGTTCGACGAGAGGGCCCGGCATGTCCTGCGGCAGCGCCTCCGCCTCCAGTGCGTGCCAGCGCTCCACCCGTTTGCTCCACGCGTCCTGCTGACCGGGTGAGAAACCGAGCGCGCGGGCGGTGTCACGGACCGCCGAGCGCGGCCGGTAGGTGATCACGTTCGCGACCTGCGCGGCGAACAACCGGCCGTAGCGGCGGTAGACGTACTGGATGGCCTCCTCCCGGCGGCCGGACTCGATGTCCAGGTCGATGTCGGGGTAACCGTCCCGGTCCGGGGACAGGAACCGCTCGAAGAGCAGACCGTGGCGCACCGCGTCGACGTTCGTGATGCCCAGCGCGTAGCAGACCGCCGAGTTCGCCGCCGAACCCCGGCCCTGGCAGAAGATGCCCGAACGGCGGCAGAAGTCCACGATGTCGTGGACGATCAGGAAGTAGCCGGGGAAGTTCTTCCGCTCGATGATCGCCAGCTCGCGCTGCACGGTGTGCGCGGCGAACGGGTGCTCGGTCTCGCTGCCGTACCGGGTCATGACGCCGATCCGGGTCAGCTTCCGCAGCCAGGTCGCCTCGGTCTCCCCCGGCGGCACGTCGAACGGTGGAAGGTCCGGGGCCACCAGGTGCAGCTCGAACGCCAGCTCCCGGCCCAGCTCCGCGGCCCGGGCGACCGCGCCCGGGTACCGGCCCTCGAACCGCAGCGCCATCTCCGCCCCCGAGCGCAGGTGCGCGGTGCCCGCGACCGGCAGCCACGGGTCGATCTCGTCCAGGCTGCGGCGGGCCCGCACCGCGGCGACCGTGGCGGCCAGTGGTGCCCGCTCCGGCGTCGCGTAGTGCGCGGCGGTGGTCGCGACGGTGCCGACGCCGGCCGCAGCGGCCAGCGCGGCCAGTGCGTCGTTCCGCTCGGTGTCGCACGGGTCGCCGTGCGCGGTCAGCTCGACCCGGACGTGCTCCCGCCCGAACCGCTGCACCAGGCGCTCCAGCGCGGCCGCGGCGGCCTCCGGGCCGCCCCGGTCGAGTGCCCGGCGCACCGCCCCCTTGCGGCAGCCGGTGAGCGCGACGACCTCACCGGCGGTGTCGGCGACCACCTCGTCGATGTCGTAGACCGGGCGCCCCTTCTCCCCGCCGCGCATCTGGGCGGTGGAGATCGTGCGGCACAGCGCCCGGTACCCGGAGGGACCGCGGGCCAGCAGGAGCAGGTGCTCCCCCTCCGGGTCCGCGACGCCGGCCTGCGGGCCGGGCAGGCCCAGGCTCAGCTCGGCCCCGAACACCGTCCGCATGCCCAGCACCCGGGCGGCCTCGGCGAACCGGACCACGCCGTACATGCCGTCGTGGTCGGTGAGCGCGACCGCCTCCAGCCCCAGCTCGGCGGCCCGCTCGACCAGCTCCTCCGGGGAGCTCGCGCCGTCGAGGAAGCTGAAGTGCGAGTGGCAGTGCAGCTCGGCGTACGGGACCGCGCCGGGCGCGGCCGGGTGCAGCCCCTCCGGCGGCTCGTAGGGGCCGCGGTGCGCGGACCAGGCCGGGGAGTCGCCCCCGTCGCCCTCCTCCGGACCGCCGCGCAAGGACGAACCCGTGACCGTGCGCCCGGAGAGCGCGCCCTCCAGCTCGGACCACGGGACGTCCGGATTCTGCCAGCCCACCCTGCCACTGTAGTCGAACTGATGTTCGATCGCGAGAGGCCGGTGCTCACGCCCGTCTCACGGTCGTCAGCCGTCGGTCCCCGTGGCGCGGCGCCGGAACAGGACGAGGACCACCCCGGCCACCACGCTCACCAGGACCGCCCCGGTCACCGCGGCGGCCTGCAGACCGCGGGCGAAGGCGTCCCGGGCGGCCTCGGCGAGCTGCCACCCGACCTCGGGCAGCGTGCCGGCCACGGCGAGGGCACCGGCGACGCCCTCGCCCGCCGCGTCCGCGGCCTCCGCCGGCACGGCGGCCGGCAGCGTGCCCGCCAGTGCCGCTCGGTAGCCGAGGACGCCCACGGTGCCGCCGACCGCCACCCCCAGGGCCGACCCCAGCTCCCCGCCGACCTCCTGCACCGCCGCGGCGGACCCCGCACGCTCGGCCGGCGGTGTCGAGATGATCAGGTCGCTGGCCAGTGCGATCGCCAGGCCGTGTCCGAGGCCGACGAGAGCCACCGCGGCGACGACGACGGCCGCCGGTGCGCCGGTGACCAGGATCGCGACCAGCCACATCCCGGCCGCCGCGACGGCCAGGCCACCCGCGATCACCGTCACCTGCCCGAACCGGGGCACCAGTGACGGAGCGAGCAGCGCACCCGCGACGTTCACCGCGACGTAGGGGATCGTCCACAGACCGGCCTGGAGCGGCCCCAGACCGAGCACCCACTGCAGGTACTGGGTGAACAGGTAGAACACGCCGACCACCGCGACACCGGTCAGCAACACCGCCCCCACCGACGCACTGAACCGGCGGTCGGCGAACAGCGCCAGGTCCAGCAGCGGGTCCCGCTGCGTCCGCTGACGACGGACGAACGCAGCCAGCAACGCCGACCCGGCCGCCACGGCGGCCAGGTACGGAAGCACGTCGGCCGGGCCGGTGGTCTCCGCCGTCGCGGCGAGCTCCTGCAGGCCGTACACGATCAGCAGCACGGCCCCGACCGAGAGACCGGCGCCGACCAGGTCCAGCCGCCGCCCGCCGGCCTCCCGGTGCTCGGGCAGCAGTCGTCGCCCCACCGCGAGCAGGAGCAGCAGCGGTGGGACGTTGACCAGGAACACCGAACCCCACCGGAAGTGCTCCAGCAGGACGCCACCGAGGAGCGGCCCGAGCGCTCCCCCCGCGGAGAACGCGCTGAACAACACGGCGATGGCGAGGCGGCGCTGCGCCTCGTCGACGAACATGGTGCGCAACAGCGCGAAGGCCGGTGGCATCAGGGCGGCCCCGGCGACGCCGAGCAGCGCGCGCACCACGACGAGCATCTCCGGACCGGTCGAGAACGCCGCCACCACCGACAGCACGCCGAACGCCGCCGCGCCGACCAGCAGCAGCCTGCGACGGCCGATCCGATCGGCGAGCCGGCCCATCGTGATCAGGAACCCCCCGACCAGGAATCCGTACACGTGCAGGATCCACAGCATCTGCGAGGCACTGGGCTGCAGGTCGGCGGCGATCGAGGGCATCGCCAGGAACAGCACGGTCAGGTCGGAGGCCAGCACGAGCACGGGCAGCAGCAGCACGCCCAGGCCCAGCCACTCGCGGCGGGTCGCCAGGCCCTCCGGGCCTCCCGACGTCGGATGCGCGGTCACCGGCCGCCGCCTCCGCCCGCGTCCGGGTTCCCGCGCATCCGTGTCCCCTCCACCTGTGTCCCCCTCACCTGCGGATCTCTCACCTGCGGATCTCTCATCTGCAGCTCTCTTCTCTGCGGCTCTCGTCTGCGGCTCTCTCGTCCGGGACGCGGCCGGTCAGGCCGACAGCGCGTAGGGCGAGCGGTCGCGGTGGCTCCGCAGCGCCTCGGCCCACCAGCCCAGCCGGTCGAGCAGTCCGGTCATCGCCCGGCTCGCCCCGGCATCGGCGGGGTCGAACTGGAAGGGCCAGTCCTGGAAGTGGAAGCTGACGACGTCACGCACCGTCGTCGCGTGCAGCTCGGCGAACACCAGCCGCAGCGCCTCGACCGCGCGCAGCCCGCCGCCCGTCCCGCCGTAGGACACGAACCCGACCGGTTTGGCCGCCCACTCGTCGAAGAACCAGTCGACGGCGGTCTTCAGCGCGGCCGGAAAGCTGTGGTTGTACTCGGGGGTCACCACGACGAACGCGTCGGCGGCCGCCAGCCGCGGTGCCAGCGCGGCGACCGCGGGCGGGGTGGGCTCGTGCTCGTCGCCGAGGGTCTCGGGCAGCGCGGCCCGCGCCAGGTCGACGACGTCGACCTCGACGCCGCCGTGGGCGCGGGCCCGGTCGACGACCCAGTCGGCCACCGTGGGCGCGAACCGACCCCGCCGGGTGCTCCCGACGAGGACCACGAGTCGGATCGGACGCTGTCGCTGTGCCATGTCCACCTCACAGGTTTCGTTACGTATAGCCTCGTAACGTAATAGGGAGGCAGTGTCGTGTCCACCACCGGCTCGGACACGAACTGCCTCGCGGAGCCCGCTGCGCGAGCCCCCTCCCCCTCGGTGACCAGCGATTTTCCTGCCGATCGTTACAATGTGGCTCGGAACGAAAACGGAGGAGCTCCGGCATGCCCCCGAGAAGCCCGGCCACGACATGAGGGCCGCACCCAGGTCCGGCGGACGGCCCCGCGACCCGCACATCGACAGCGCCGTGCTGGAGGCGACCGTCGCGCTGCTCGACGAGTCCGGGTACACCGGGTTGTCGCTCGAGGAGGTCGCCCGCCGGGCCGGCACCACGCGCCCGGCCATCTACCGGCGCTGGAGCGGCCGGGCCCGGCTCGCCCTGGCCGCCATCGCCGCCCGCCTCGACGTGCCGGCGTCACCGGACACCGGATGCACGCTGTGCGACTTCGGCGAGGGCCTGCTGGTGTTCCTCGCCGAGTTCCGGGCCATCCGGCCCGACGTGCTCGGCTCGCTGTTCGCCGACTGTGCGGGCGACCCCGAGCTGCGCGCGCAGTACATGCAGATCGTGTTCGCCCCGCCCCGGGCGGCCGTCGGCGCCATGCTCGACCGCGCGATCGCCCGCGGGGACCTGCGTGCCGACACCGACCGGGACCAGATCCTCGACCTGCTCGGATCCCTGGTCTACTACCGCGCACTGTTCCAGGACACGCATCTCAGCGACGACGACGCCGAGAAGCTCGTCGAGACACTGCTCCGCGGCGCGGCGGTCGACTACGACGCCCTCGTCGCCCACAGCGAGGCCATGGAGACGCACGCGACGGCGGGCGGCAGCGGGACCCACGTCGCACACTGATCGCCGCACGCCGGCCGCCGCGCGGACTCGGCACGAGCCGGTGCCGGGCTGCCGTGCGGGGGCCGGCCGGCTGCTCCCCAGCGCCGGCCGGCCCCGCACGGCGGTTCCGAGCTCCTCCATGGCACCGGCCGCTCCCCAGCGCCGGGCCACAGGGCCACTCGGACGTCCTCGTCGGGCGTCGGCGGCCCGCTCTCGCGATCGCCGCCGATGGGCCAGAGTCCACCAGCCGAACCTGTGGAACGACTGAGATCCGGCCGTGGACAGCCCGTGGATCGCCGCCCGTGCCCGGCGGTCGCCGGCCGGGCCGGGCGCCGGGATCACGGCTACCGTGTGATGATCGCCGTTTCACGGTGTGCGTATACGCGATGCCGGCCCGTCGCCCACGACAGGTGAGCCAGGTCGGCCGTCGCGGACGGCGCGACGGGAACCGGCACCGGGCCGGACAGCGGGGGTGAGGGCCATGTGGTCGGGAGCGACGGGGTTCACAGCGACGACGGAGGCAGCCGGAGGGAGCGGGCCGCGCGCCCGGCGCAGGCTCGTCCGGCTGCTGGGCACGGGGATCGCCGTGGCCGCTCTGACGGCCTGCGCGAACGCACCTGCCGGCCCGGCAGCGGTGACCGCACTGGACCCGGGGGCACCGGAGGGCCCGGGTGCCGGGCAGGCCGATCCCGGCCTGCCGGAGCGGCTCGCCGGCGCCGTCAGCGGTGACGCCGCCTACGCCCACCTGCAGGAGCTGGAGCGGATCGCCGACGCCAACGACGGCAACCGCGCGGTCGGCACACCGGGTTACGACGCGAGCCTCGACTACGTCGTGAGCACGCTCCGCGAGGCCGGGTACGAGGTGCGGACCCCGTCGTTCGACGTCCGGACCTTCACCTCGAACGCCGCCCGGCTGACGGTCGCGGACGCACCCGTCCCGACCGAGGTGCTCAGCTTCTCCCCGGCCACACCGCCCGGCGGGCTGACCGCCCCGCTGTCCGTGCGGGCACGCACCCCGCAGGACCCGACCCCGGGCTGCGAGGCGGAGGACTACACCGGCATGCCGGCCGGTGCGATCGCCGTCGTCGAGCGGGGGGTCTGCCCGTTCGGGCAGAAGTCCCAGCTGGCCGGGGCGGCCGGAGCCGGCGCGGTGATCATCGTGAACACCGAGGACGCGGCGCTGCCCGCCACGCTCGGGGACACCCCGGAGGTGGTCCCGACGGCCTCGGTGACCAGGTCCGCGGGAGAGGACCTGCAGGACGGGCAGCAGGCCACCCTGCTGCTGGACACGACCATCGCACAGCAGACCTCGCGCAACGTGATCGCCGAGACGACCACCGGCGACCCGGACCGGGTGCTGGTGGCGGGTGCGCACCTGGACTCGGCACCGGAGGGGGCCGGGATCAACGACAACGGCAGCGGCAGCGCAGCGCTGCTGGAGGTCGCGCAGAAGCTCGGCCCGGCCCCGCCCGCCGCACAGAAGGTGCGTTTCGCCTGGTGGGGCGCCGAGGAGATCGGCCTGGTCGGCGCGACGAAGTACGTCGAGGGACTCTCCGAACAGGACCGCGCCCGGATCGGGCTCTATCTGAACTTCGACATGGTCGCCTCTCCCAACCCCGCCTACTTCGTCTACGACGGCGACGACTCCGACGGTCTCGGCGGGGAGCCCGGGCCGCCCGGTTCGGAGACCGCCGAGCGGGTCCTGACCGACGCACTCGTCGCCGCCGGGGCCCCCGGCCCGGAGGGCACCGCCTTCGACGGGCGCTCGGACTACGGGCCCTTCATCGATGCCGGGATCCCGGCGGGCGGCCTGTTCACCGGCGCCGAGGAACAGAAGACGCCGGAGCAGGCGCAGAAGTGGGGCGGCACGGCGGGCCAGTCGTTCGATCCCTGCTACCACACCCCCTGCGACCGGCTGACCAACATCGACCGCACGGCGCTGGACCGCAACCTCACCGCGATGGGGTCGGCGATCGGCAGGTTCGCGGTGGATCTGACCGGCGTCCCGATGCGGTGAGCAACCGGGCGCCGGCTCAGTCGTAGACACCGGCCACCGCCCAGCCACCGGGCCGGTGCACCAGCAACAGTGCCGCCCCGTCGGCGAGGACGACCTGCACCCGCACCACCGGCCCGGGTTCGCCGGGCACCCACCACCGGGCCCCCACCGGCCAGGGGCCGGCCCACCCGGTGATCTCCCGGTCCGGCCCGCCGCCACCGGAGATCCGGTGCGGGACACCGTCGAGCAGGTCCGGGGCGGCCGGGTGCACCTCGGCGCCGTCGGCCGCGAGCACCCGGACCGGCACCGGCTCCGGCGGCACGGTCGCCGGGGACGGTGCCGGCAACCGCCCCGGCCAGGACGGCGGTGGGTCCCTCGGGGACCTCACCGCGACGTCGCAGGCCCGTTCCTCACCCCAGGGCACCAGCCGGACCCGCTCACCGGGGTCCCGACCGCCGATCGGGACCGCGGTGAGCACCGCTTCCGGCCCGAGCAGCGCCTGCGCCCGGACCAGTGCCCGGCCGGCCCGCTCGTCGGCCTCGCCGACGTCGCCCCACAACCCGCGCTGCAAGGCCCCGGCCTGCACCGTGTCCTCCGGGGTCAGGCGCAGCGCGACCAGCGTGCCGGAGCCACCGCGACCGAGCCACGAGTCGAGCTGCCAGCGCACCCGGTCGACCGTGCCGCCCGGGGTCAGCGGCTCGGCGCACCGCCAGATCCGCAGCAGCTCCTCCCCACCGTCGGTGCGCGCGTGCACCCCGAGCCGGGTGCACGCCAGACCGTGCCCGGCGAGGGCCTCGTGCAGCCGGGTCGCCAGCCCACGAGCGGCGAACGCGGCCGCGTCCACCCGGTCCACCGGCGGGTCCAGCTCGATCGCCGCAGCCAGTTCCTCGGGCGGCACCCGGCGTGCCGGGGGCCGCGGATCGATGCCCCGGGCCAGCCGGTGCGCGATCACCGCGTCGGCTCCGAACCGGGAGGCGACGTCGGCCTCGGCCAGCGCCGCGAACGCCCCCAGCGACCGCAGGCCGAGCCTGCGCAGGAGGTCCACCAGCGCAGACCGGTCGACATCCGGATCCCGGTCCAGCTCGGCGACCTCCAGCGGGGCCAGGAACTCCGCCGACCGGCCCGCCGGGACCCCGCGCCCGCGGCGGGCCGCGAGCTCGGCGGCGAACATCCCGTCCGCGATCCCGATCTGGCACTCGGTGGCGGCCCGCAGCGCCACCTGGTCGATCAGCCGCTCCACCGCGGCCCGCTCCCCGCCGAACCAGCCGACCGGGCCGCGCGCGGGCAGCACCAGGAGCCCGGGGCGCACCACCTCGACACCGGGGGCGAGCTCCTCGACGGCAGCGACGACCGGCTCGAACAACCGTGCGTCCCGCCCGGGATCCGGTGCGAGCACCGCGAGCCCGGGGCACCGGGCCTGCGCCTCCCGCCGACGCAGGCCGCGGCGCACCCCGTGCCTGCGGGCCGTCGCCGAGCAGGCCAGCACCCGGTTGGCGTGGAACACCGCCGCCGGACGGTGCGCCGGCACGTGCGCGGCCCGGGCTGCCGCGGTGACCGGCCAGTCGGGTGACCAGACCGCGAGCACCCGGGCCGCGGCGCTCATCCGGCCACCCGCACCGCGGCGGCCGGCCCGGGCGGTGTGGCCGGTGCCGGCGGCCCGGCCGGTGCGACGGCGGTTCCGGGATCGGCCGGGGCCTCGACGACGGTCCCGCCCGGCCCCGGCAGCAGCACCTCGACACCCCGCCCCGCGGGCCCGATCCCGCGACCGTGCGCGCGCACCTCCACCCGGCGCGCCCGCAGCCGGCCCGTCCCGCGGCCGGCCCCCTCCCAGCGCGGCCGCTCGCAGTGCAACCGCAGATCCGCGCCCGGCCAGGTGCCCAGTGCCAGCAGCACCGCCCCGCGCTGCCGGGCGCGGGCCGCCAGGCGCTGCCGGTCCGCCGCGCGCAGCCCGGCCCGCTCCGGGCCCGCCACCACCACCAGGTCCAGCCCGTCGAGCAGGGCCGCGGTGACCGGCACCACGTCGACACCGGGATCCGGGACCAGCGCCAGCCGGTCCAGCCGGACACCGCTCTCGGCCGCCGCCGTGACCCCCAGGCCCGGCCGGCCGACCACCCCTGCCCAGGCCCCCTCCGCGGACGCCGCGGCCAGCAGCGCGAACAGCAGCGACCCGGCGCCCGCCCCGGCGCCGACCGCGACCGTGGATCCCCGGCGCAACCCGCCGCCGGGCAGCAGCCCGGACAGCGGGCCGGGCACCGGCAGCACCGGGCCCCCCGGCGCCTCCCCGGTGTCGGGGGACCCGGCCGGGCGCACGAACCCCGCGCAGGGACCCCCGCGCGCCCGGGACCCCTCGGGATCCGCCCGGTTCTCCATCCGGTGCAGCACCTGACGGGCGGTGGCCAACCGGTCCGCGGCCGGCGCCCCGCCCCCGGCCGAGCTCCGGGCCACCACCCGGTGCGCGGGGGCGGGCTCCCCGTCCGCCCCTGCGCACCGCGTGCCGGCACCGATCACCGGACCCGACACCTCCGCCGGATCGAACGCCGGCTCCAGGCCCCTGCCCGCACCGGCGGCCACGGCGGCCGCAGCAGCACCCGCGGCATCCCCAGCAGCACCCACGGCCCTCACCACACGACCTCCCCGCTTCCCACGCACCGTGACCGACCTGCTGACCGACACGCTGACCGGCCGGAACCCGCCCGGTACGCCGCGGGGAAGACGGCGCAGATCGAACTTACGTTCGAATCATAGGTTCCGGCCCGGCCCTTCGCAGCCCCCGGACGGGGGATGCGGCGGGCCGATGCGGAGCACCGTCGCACGGCACACCGACAATCCGCCGCCGAGCAGGCACCCGGACGCGATCCGGCCCGGGCCTCGTGGGCGACCCGGGCCGGAGACCGTGGGGAGACGGGTCAGTGGGCGAAGTGCCGGGTCCCGGTCAGGTACATCGGGACGCCCGCCTTCGCGCAGGCCGCGACGACCTGCTCGTCGCGCACCGATCCACCGGGCTGCACGACCGCGGCCACGCCGGCGTCGAGCAGTACCTCCAGCCCGTCCGGGAACGGGAAGAACGCGTCCGAGGCCGCGACCGAACCACGTGCCCGGTCACCGGCCCGCTGCACCGCGAGCCCGGCCGCGTCCACCCGGTTGACCTGCCCCATGCCGACGCCGACCGCGGCGCCGTCGCGGGCGAGCAGGATCGCGTTCGACTTCACCGCACGGCAGGCCCGCCAGGCGAACGCCAGATCGGCGAGCGTCTCCGCGTCGACCGGGTCACCGGTGACGAGCTTCCAGGACGCCGGGTCGTCGCCGTCGGCGTCGATCAGGTCGCGCTGCTGGACGAGCACCCCGCCGGAGATCGGGCGCAGCTCCACGCCGGGCCCGCCGGCCTCGCCCGGGATGCGCAGCAGTCGAACGTTCTTCTTGCCCTGCAATACCTCCAGCGCGCCGTCGGCGTACGACGGGGCGACCACCACCTCGGTGAAGACCTCCGCGATCTGTTCGGCCAGCTCGACCGTGACCTCACGGTTGACCGCGATCACACCACCGAAGGCCGAGACCGGGTCGGTGGCGTTCGCCTTGCGGTGCGCCTGTGCGACGTCGTCACCGACAGCGATGCCGCACGGGTTCGCGTGCTTGATCACCGCGGCCGTCGGCCGGTCGCCGTGGTCGTGCGCGGCCCGCCAGGCGGCGTCGGCATCGACGAAGTTGTTGTAGGACATCTCCTTGCCGTGCAGCTGCTCGGCGCCGGCCAGGCCGGCGACGCCGTCGGTGTAGAGCGCGGCGGCCTGGTGCGGGTTCTCCCCGTAGCGCAGCGACCGTGCGCGGTTCCAGGTGGCACCGATCCAGGCCGGGAACGGCCCGGCGTCCAGCTCGGGAGCCAGGTCGGCCCCCATCCAGGACGCCACCGCGACGTCGTACCCCGCGGTGTGCCGGAACGCCTCGGCCGCCAGCGCGCGCCGGTCCTCGATCACGAACCCGCCCGCACGGACCTGCTCCAGCACCCACCCGTAGCGGTCCGGGTCGACCACGACGGCGACGCTGTCGTGGTTCTTCGCCGACGCCCGCACCATCGCCGGGCCGCCGATGTCGATCTGCTCGACGATCTCGTCCCGGCTCGCGCCGGACGCCACCGTCTCCCGGAACGGGTACAGATTGGACACCAGCAGGTCGAACGGCGCGATCCCCAGGTGCTCCAACTGGTCGAGGTGCTCGGGCTTGCGGGTGTCGGCGAGCAGTCCGGCGTGCACCCGCGGGTGCAGGGTCTTCACCCGGCCGTCGAAGCACTCGGGGAACCCGGTGACCTCCTCGACCGCGGTGACCGGCACCCCGGCGTCGGCGATCCGCGCCGCGGTCGACCCGGTCGAGACGATCTCCACACCCGCGGCGTGCAGCCCGGTCGCCAGGTCCAGCAATCCGGCCTTGTCGTAGACGCTGATCAGGGCCCGGCGGACCGGCCTGCGCTCACTCATGTTCACCTCGTGGGTTCGGAGGCGGCGGTCCGGCGATGCGGCCAGCCGCCGCACCGTTCCGACCAGCAGCCGTCGTTCCTCGGTCTTGATCCGCTCGTGCAGCGCGGCCTCGTCGTCACCGGGGCGTACCGGCACCTCCGCCTGCGCGAGAACCGGTCCCGTGTCCATCCCCGCGTCGACCCGGTGCACGGTCGCACCGGTGACGGACACCCCGGCGGCCAGTGCGTCGCGGACCGCGTGCGCACCGGGGAACGCCGGCAGCAGGGCCGGGTGCGTGTTCAGCATCGGGCATCCGAGTGCGTCCAGGAAAGCCGGTGCGACCAGCTTCATGAAGCCCGCACCGACGACGAGGTCCGGCCGGTGCGCCGTCACGGCCGCGGCGAGCGCCAGGTTCCACGCCGTCCGGTCCGGGTGATCGGCGATCCGTTCGACGAACGTCGGCAGGCCCGCCGCGCGGGCCCGGTCCAGTCCGGCGGCACCCGGCCGGTCCGCCCCGACGGCGACCACCTGGTACTCCGGGCCCGCAGCGTCGAGCAACGCCTGGAGAAGGGTCCCGCCACCCGAGATCAGGACGACGATCCGGAACCGGCCGGTCACCGGCTGTTCGTCCGCACCCACCGCGCTCCCTCGACGTCACCCCAGCAGGCCGTCCTGCTGCACGATCAGGGTAGGCCGGGGCCCACCGGGCGGTGCCGGTGCCCTGCCGGGCCGGGATGGTCAGCGGCCCGGATCGTCGTCCGCCCGTCCCGTCGCGTCGGCGGTCTCCGTGGCACCGGGAGCGGTGTCCGCTGCGGGCTCGGTGCCGGTGCTGCGGTCGGTGCTGCGGTCGGTGCTGCGGTCGGTGCTACCGCGCCCGTCGGCGGCGTCCGGCTCACCGGGGCCCTGCTCCTCCCGGGCCACCGACCCGTCCGCGGTGGCGGTCTCCGGTCGGCGGGCGCCCGGCCCGGGCATAGGGGATCCCGAGGTGCGGTGCCGTTCGACCAGCTGGCCGACCGTGGCCGGGCGGCCCCGCCGCGCACCGCGGGAGCGAACGGGTGCGGATCGCGGGTCCGGGCGCCCACCGGGGAGGCGTCCCACCGGGACGTGCCGGGAGAGCTCCGGCCCGGCACAGGTGAGCAGCGCCGGCAGGCCGACCAGGAGCAGCACCGCCCCGAGGACCGCGCCGCCGTGGAAGGAGACCGGGTCGTACGGGCCGTGACCGAGCGGGCCCCCGGCCACGGTGGCGAGCACCGCCGCCCCGACCGCGGCGACGGCCGCCGCCGTCACCGGGGCCGCGATCCGGTCCACGGTGGGCGCACCGGCGGGCAGCGCGCGCCGGCAGGCGAGCCCGGTCAGCACACCGACCAGCACCGGGAGCAGCAGCACCAGCGGTGCGGCCGGCGGGACGGCGGTCACCGGGAGGATCGCGGTGAGCGGGAGCGGTGGCATCGGCCCCGGCTCGGCGGCCAGCGGGCCGGACGCGGCGACACCGATCGACACGCCCGGCCCGACCGCCCACGACAGCGCACCGGCCAGCGCGTTCGGCAGATAACCCACGGTCAGCACGAGGACTCCGGTGGCGGCCCCGGCCCCCGGACCGAGCCGGGCCGCGACGTCAGTCACCTCCGGCGCGCCGAGCGCCAGTGCGACGGTCAGGACGAGCGCGGCGGTGAGGAGCAGGCCGGCGGCCGCCACCCGGAGCCCGGCCAGCGCCGCTCCCGGCCACCCGGCCAGCACCCGGCGCCAGGCCTGCGGTGTCCCGCAGGCCTGCACGACGCCGATCCCGGCCGCCGTGCCACCGATCAGTCCCGCACCGACCAGTGACGCCCACGGCGCGGTCACCGCCATCTCACGCGGCAACAGCGCACCGGCCAGCACCGCGACCGCGGCGGCGGCACCCGCCTGAGCGGCGACGACGGCACCCGCGTCGTGCCGGACCCGCCCGCCCAACCGGAGCACCGCCCAGCGGGAGAAGTACCCGACCATCACGACGACCACGATCGTCGGCAGCAACGGCAGCACGCCGAGCGGCCGGCCGTCCAGCGCGATCGGGATCTGGTGCGCCGCCAGCCACATCGGGACGGCGGCGGCGAGCACCCCGTCCGCGGTCACCGGGACCCCACCGGTCCCGGTGAGCAGCGCGGCGACCGGCACCAGCAGCGTGTAGCCGGCCAGCACCGCGCCCATCGTCGAGGCGAGCAACACCCGCAACCGGTCCAGGCCGTTCCCCGCGCCACCGTGCTCCGTGCGCCCGCCGGGGACGCCTCGACGCGGCCGGTCACGCGGTCGTACCCGGTCGGCGACGGCCGCCTCACCGGCGCCGCCACGGGACCGGGCCGCCTCGGCGCCGGGCGTCCGGGAACGGGGAGCGGGGCGGCCGCGGGACGACCGGGACGGGGTGCTCACCCGGTCAGGGTCGCAGCGCCGGGACCTCACCGACGGCAGGCACGCCGGGAACGCCGGTCACCGGTGGTGACCGGCACCCGGGATCAGTGCGACGAGGAGCCGCCCTCGGCGCGCAGGGCACGGGTCGCGTCGGCGTCGGGGGCGCCGTCGGGGATCTCCTCGCCGCTGTAGGGGCGGGTCCCCGGGGGTGCCTCCACCGGTGCCTCCGGCTGCCCGGCCACGGACCCGCCGGATCCCCGCTCGTGTCCCGCCGGCTGCTGGGCCGACGGGGCCGACGGGGACGCCGCCGGGGCCTCCGGTGGCTGTCCGGTGGCGTACGGGGCCGACGCCGGGAAGCCCGGGTAGTGCACGGCCGGGGACTGTCCCTCGGGCGACTGGGCCGGCGCCTGGGGCACCGAGGGCTGCTGGGCCGAGGCCGGTTGCTGGGCTGCCGCCGGCACGGCGGGGGCGTACTGCGCGGGCTGCGATCCCGGGTTCTGCGCGCTCACGGCCGGTGCTCCCGGGGCCTGGGGCGTGCCGGCGTCGTACTGCGGGGCCCAGCCCTGCTGGGCAGCGGCCGCGTGCCCGCCGCCGTGCTGGACCCCCTCGACCGGCCCCTGGCCGTATCCACCGGGTTCCGGCGGCGCGGCCGGGCGCTCACCGTAGGCGACCCCGGAGAACGCGCCCCCGGACGGGGCGGCCGCCGCGTGCGCCCCGGCGCCGTGCGCTCCCGGCTGCGGCAGCGCGTGCGCGGGCTGGCCGTACTGGCTCGGATAGGGCCCGCCGGGCTGGAGGTGCTGGCCGTGGCCGGGCGCCCCCATGTGCCCCCCGCCGTACTGGGCGGCCCCGTACTGGCCGAACGCCGGCTGGTGCTGCCCGGGGCCGCCCTGACCGGGATAGCCGGTCTGCGGCAGCCCGGGTGTGCCCCACGGCTGCTCCGCGACGTGCGACGGCCGGGCCGGACGTGGAGCGGGCGCGGACAGCACCCCGGACAGCAGGAGCTGCCCGTAGAGCAACGCGGCCGCGGACAGCAGCGACAACGCCAGCGTGATCCAGCCGGCCACACCCGCGGACACCGGGCTTCCGCTCGCGGTGAACAGGAACAGCATGGTCAGGAACCCGGTCCCGCTCAGCACCACCCCGGCGACCAGGGTGCGGCCGGTCCCGGGCAACAGGGACAGGCTGCCGGCGATCCCGCCACCGACGACCAGTGTCAGCGGGAGCAGGCTGCCCGCCCCCGCATCGAAGAACGCCGCGATCAGGGCCAGCAGGGCGAGCACCCCACCGCCCAGCACCGCGAGCCGGGCCGGACTCGCCTGGAGCAGGCCGGGATCGCCGGCCGCCGCGGGCCGGGCAGGGGGTGCGGCGCCCGGAGAGGCGGGCTGGTGGCTCGTCATGACGGCTACTCCAGCGGGCCGCGACGGGCGCGGCGTCGGCGACAGGACTACTCGCTCGCACGCTAGCCGATCGGGTCCCACGGTCGGGTGAGGGCACCACGCGAACGCGCGGGCCCCGGGAAGCGATCCCGGGGCCCGCGCGTGCGTGGAGGATGCCGACCTACTTCGAGGAGAGGATCTCCTTCATCAGGGCGGCGGTCTCCGACGGCGTCTTGCCGACCTTCACCCCGGCCGCCTCGAGGGCCTCCTTCTTCGCCTGCGCGGTGCCGGCCGAACCGGAGACGATGGCGCCGGCGTGGCCCATCGTCTTGCCCTCCGGGGCGGTGAAGCCCGCCACGTAGCCGGCGACCGGCTTCGTGACGTTGGCCTTGATGAAGTCGGCGGCGCGCTCCTCGGCGTCCCCGCCGATCTCACCGATCATCACGATGGCCTCGGTCTCCGGGTCCGCCTCGAACGCCTCGAGGGCGTCGATGTGCGTGGTCCCGATGACCGGGTCGCCGCCGATGCCGATGGCGGTCGAGAAGCCGAACTCGCGCAGCTCGAACATCATCTGGTAGGTCAGCGTGCCGGACTTCGACACCAGACCGATCTTGCCCGGGCCCGCGATGTTGGCCGGGATGATGCCCGCGTTCGACTTGCCGGGCGAGATGATGCCGGGGCAGTTCGGGCCGATGATCCGGGTCCTGTTGCCCTTCGCGACCGCGTGCGCCCAGAAGTACGCCGAGTCGTGCACCGGGATGCCCTCGGTGATGACGACCGCGAGCGGGATCTCCGCGTCGATCGCCTCGATGACAGCGTCCTTGGCGAACTTCGGCGGGACGAACAGGACCGACACGTCGGCGCCGGTCTCCTTGATCGCCTCCTCGACCGTGCCGAACACGTGGACGTCCTTGTCGCCCACCGTGTGCGTGGTCCCGGCCTTGCGGGCGTTCACGCCGCCCACGATGTTCGTGCCGGAGGCCAGCATCTTGGTGGCGTGCTTGGTGCCCTCACCGCCGGTGATGCCCTGGACGATGACCTTGCTGTTCTCGTTGAGGAAGATCGACATGTCTCAGGCTCCAGCGTTCGCGAGCTCGGCGGCCTTGGCTGCCGCATCGTCCATCGTGCCCACCACGGTCACGAGCGGGTGGTTCGCGTCGGCGAGGATCTGGCGGCCCTCGTCGACGTTGTTGCCGTCCAGGCGGACGACCAGCGGCTTGGTGGCCTCGTCGCCGAGGATCTTCAGCGCCTCGACGATGCCGTTGGCGACCGCGTCACAGGCGGTGATGCCGCCGAAGACGTTGACGAAGACACTCTTGACCTCGTCGTCGCCCAGGATGACGTCCAGACCGTCGGCCATGACCTGCGCCGAGGCGCCGCCGCCGATGTCGAGGAAGTTGGCGGGCTTCACCCCGCCGTGCGCCTCGCCGGCGTAGGCGACGACGTCCAGGGTGCTCATGACCAGACCCGCGCCGTTGCCGATGATGCCGACCTGGCCGCCCTCGAGCTTGACGTAGTTAAGGCCCTTGGCCTTCGCCTTCGCCTCCAGCGGGTTCTCGGTGCGCTCGTCGACCAGCTCGGCGTGTGCCGGGTGCCGGAAGTCGGCGTTCTCGTCGAGGGTGACCTTGCCGTCGAGGGCGATCACCCGGTCCTGCGGGTCCCGGACCAGCGGGTTGACCTCGACCAGCGTCGCGTCCTCGGAGACGAAGGTCTCCCACAGCTTCACGATGACGTTCGCGGCCTCGTCGGCCACCGCGGCCGGGATCTTGCCCGCGGCGACGATCTCGTCGGCCTTGGCCTTGTCGACCCCGGCGATCGGGTCGATCGGGATCCGGGCCAGCGCGTCCGGCCGCTCGACGGCCAGCTGCTCGATCTCCATGCCGCCCTCGGCCGAGCACATGGCCAGGAAGGTGCGGTTCGACCGGTCCAGCAGGAACGAGAAGTAGTACTCCTCGGCGATGTCGCTGGCCTCGGTCACCAGCACCTGGTGCACGGTGTGACCCTTGATGTCGAGGCCCAGGATGGCCTCGGCCTTCTCCTTGGCCTCGTCCGGGTTCTCGGCGAGCTTGACGCCGCCGGCCTTGCCCCGGCCACCGGTCTTGACCTGAGCCTTCACCACGACCGCGGTGCCCAGCTCGGCCGCCGCGGCCGCCGCGTCGGCGGCGTTGTCCACGGTCCTGCCCGGCAGCACCGGGACTCCGTGCGCGGCGAAGAGATCCTTCGCCTGGTACTCGTACAGGTCCACTCGGCTCTCCCGCTCCACTTCGCTCTCGTCGCGACCGGCGCGACCCGGATTCCCGGATGCGCCCCGCACTGGGAGGCGGCAGCGGTCGCGGACGTCGGTCGTGCTGCGTCGGGGAGCCTAACCAGACCGGCCGCACCCGTCCTGACCTGGGGCTGGTGACAGCTGTCACCCCGCAAGAGCAGTCACCCGTGACCGCGGGCGAGCGGATCGCGGTCAGTTCTGACCGTTCTGCGGCTGGTGAGACACACGCCACTGACCTATCGTTCGATCATGGCGATGGCGCTACCCGGTCGGCGGCGCCTGCGCGCGTTGGCCGCCCGGGTCCCGGCCCTGGCCTCCGACCTCACGCAGGCAGCCGGGTACGCGCTGCGCACCTTCACCTCACCGGCCGGCCTGCGCGGACTCGCCGTGGAGTGGGCCTGGCTCACCGCGCACATCGCCCTCTACCCGGTCGGGCTGGTGGAGGAGACGGTCCGCCCGCACGGCCACTACCGCACCGACAGTCTCCCCCCGGTCAAGCGCAGCCTGGTGGTCGCCGACCCGACCGCGGCGGGCACGCCCATCCTGCTGATCCACGGCATCATGGACAACCGGTCGGTGTTCACCGTCTTCGCGCACGAGCTGCGCCGCCGCGGGTTCGGTGTGGTGAACGCCATCAACTACAGCCTGCTCACCGGGGACCTGCGCACTGCGGCGCACGAGCTGCACCACCATGTCGAACGACTGCGCGCGGCGACCGGCTCGGACAAGGTGCACGTCGTCGGGCATTCGCTGGGCGGCGTCATCGCCCGCTACTACGTGCAGCGGATGGGCGGCGACGCCGTCGTCGACACCGTGGTGACGCTGGGCAGCCCGCACTCCGGCAGCAACCTCGCCCTGCTCGCGCCGACCGCGCTGTGCCGCCAGCTGCGGCCCGGCTCGGACGTGCTGCGCGAGCTGGCCGAGCCGGCACCCGGCTGCCGGACCCGCTTCCTCGTGGTGTGGTCACGGATGGACGAGATCATCCTCCCGCAGCGCAACTCCCGGTTGCGCCATCCCGATCTCGACGTGCAGGAGCTGGGGCTCGACGACGTCGGGCACCTCTCGCTGCCGATCGACCGGCGCACGGTGCACTGGGTGGCGAGCACGCTGGCCCGCGGCGAACGGGAGCGGCGCGAGCACGACCGGGTACGCGACCGCCGCCTGCGCGGGTCGCTGCGCCCGGCCGGGCGGTGGGCTCCCCAGTCGTCGGACACGGGGCTGTCCGACCGGCGCGGCGCACCCGCCTCCTGACGGCGCGGGGCGCGGTTCCCCGCACCCGCCCGACCGGTCGCCGATGATCTCCGACCGTCCGCGACCGGCTGGTCGCGCGCCGTTGCCACGCCGCGATCCGCGGGTTACCGTCTCGTCGTCCACGTCACGGACCGATCACGATGGTCGGCGCCCACCCCCGAACGGCGCCACCCCCGCGGAGTCCCCACTCCGACGACCACCGGCGAGCGGCCCGTGGCGCCCTGAACACCAGAAGGGCAGGTCTTGGCGCGCCACCGCTCCCCCAGCGGCGCCATCCGACCGGAGCTCCGGCCCGGCACGCTCCCCCGTGTGCCGGTCACCGCGGGCGGTCACCGGCTCCCGGCGCCACCGCCGACGATCTCGCGCACCCGGGTCACGGTCGCCGCCGCAGCGGGCGGCGCTCTGGTCGCCGCCGGCCAGACCGTCGCGGGCACCCTCGGCATCCCCGCACTGGCGGGCGCACCCTCGGTGGAGGAGTCCTACGAGCGGATCGCCGCCTCGGCGATGCTCCCGGTGACCGCCGAGCCCGCCGACACCGCCGCCCCCGCGATCACCTCGGCGATCGGCGGTGAGCAGCTGGCCGCTCCCTCGTCGCTGCCCGACCTCGCGCAGGCCGCCGCGGTCGACGTGGAGAACCTCACCAAGGCGGCCCGGCTCGGCGAGCAGGCCGCCCAGGTCGAGCGCGCGCTGTCCACCGCGATGTCGCAGGGTGCGCCCAAGGCGGTCGTGTACGACGGCGATCCGTTCGTGATGCCGACCTCGGGCCGGTTCACCTCCGGTTTCGGCGCCCGCTGGGGTGTCCAGCACTACGGTGTCGACCTGGCCGCCCCGATCGGTACGCCGATCTTCGCGCTCACCGACGGCGTCGTCGAGGAGTCCGGCCCGGCCAGCGGGTTCGGACTGTGGGTCGTGCTCCGGCACTACGACGGGACCGCCACCGTCTACGGGCACATCAACCGCTCGATGGTGGAGATCGGCCAGCAGGTCCGGGCGGGCGAGGAGATCGCCGAGGTCGGCAACCGTGGCCAGTCCACCGGACCGCACCTGCACCTGGAGGTGTGGGAAGCGGACGGCACCAAGACCGACCCGCTGCCCTGGCTCGCCGAGCGCGGGATCGACATCAGCGGTGCCACCCGCAGCCGGGACGCCTGAGCTCGGCGCCCACTCCGTCGCAGGCCCCGGCTTCTCATCGCCGCGCCGGACCCGACAGGATGTCGGGGGTGGGGGACGACTACCGGATCGGTGACGCCGAACGGCGGGCGGTCGACGACCGCCTGCAACGTGCACACGGTGAGGGACGCCTGACGCTCCAGGAGTACGAGGAGCGGTCGGCCCGGGCGTGGGCGGCGCGGCTGCACTCCGAACTCAGCGGCCTGACCGAGGACCTCCCAGCGGATCGGGCGCCCGCCCGGGGCGCAGGCGCGGAACCCACCACGTCGCGCGCCCGCGAGATCGGCCTGGAATGGGCGCGTGCAGCAGGCGGAACGCTCACCACGATCGCGCTGGTCGCTGCCGCGCTGTGGGGCGGCTCACACCTGTTGGGCGGAGAGGACGGCACCGTCGTCTTCGGCAGCCGCACGGTCGGCGTCGCCGAGGACCGCGACCGGGTCGAGATGGGGGTGCTGTTCGGCTCGGTCCGGGTCGTCGTGCCCGACGACGCGCAGGTCACGGTGGGCGGCTGGAAGGTGTTCGGCTCGGTGGACTGCGAGTCGGCGTGCGCGAACACCGGCGGGCAGACCGTCCAGGTCGACGTGACCGGCGCGTTCGGCAGCACCGAGGTCCTCACCCGTAGCGAGGCCGCAGCCGATCCGGACGACGACGACTGATCCGGCGGCTACAGCTTCTGCATCGGCACGCCGCCGATCAACATCAGTCGGACCGTGCCGCCGCTGCCGAAGTCGATCGTCACGGTCGCCCGCGGGCCCGACCCGTCGGAGGCGACCACCGTGCCCAGGCCGTACTTGTCGTGATTGACCCGGTCGCCGACGTCGAGCTGCAAGGACTGGTTGTTCAGGCTGCGCTCGGGCACCTTCCAGTCGCCGCGGTCGGAGCCGGAGCGGCGACCGAACCCGAACCGGCCCACCGGGGCGGCGGGTCGCTCCGACACCAGCTGCTCCTCGGTGCGCCGCCAGTCGACGAGCTCCGGCGGGATCTCGTCCAGGAACCGGGAGGCGGGATTGGTGCTCGGCTGCCCGAACGCCGACCGGACGATCGCCCGCGAGAGGTAGAGCCGTTGCTCGGCCCGGGTGATGCCGACGTAGGCGAGCCGGCGCTCCTCGGCGAGCTCCTTCGGGTCGCCGAGGGTGCGCAGGTGCGGGAAGATCCCGTCCTCCCAGCCGGTCAGGAACACGACCGGGAACTCCAGCCCCTTCGCGGTGTGCAGGGTCATCAGGGTGACCAGGCCGGAGTCGTCGTCCGGGATGGAGTCGGCGTCGGCGACCAGCGCGACCCGCTCCAGGAACCCCGCGAGGGAACCCGGCCGGGGGAGGCCGGTCTCGTCCCCGTCGTCCGGGCCGTCCGGGACGTCACCCGCCTCGGCCAGGTCGGCGACGGCGGCGTCGCCGGCGAACTCACGGGCCACCGTGACCAGCTCGGCGAGGTTGTCCATCCGGGTGCCGTCCTGCGGGTCCTCGGAGGCCTGCAGCTCGTCGGTGTACCCGGTGCGCCCGTAGACGGCCTCCAGGATCTCGGCGGTGCCGTCACCGCGCTCGACCAGCTCACCCAGCTCGTCGAGCATCCGGACGAACCCGGCGATGCTGCGCTGCGACCGGGTGGCCAGCGCCGGCAACCGCCCCGGCTCCTCGGCCGCGATGCGCAGGGCACGGGCGAACGAGGTGCGCTCCCGCTCGGCGAACTCCGCCACGACCGCCTCGGCCCGGTCACCGATACCGCGCTTGGGCACGTTGAGGATGCGGCGCAGACTGACCGTGTCCTCCGGGTTGGACAGCACCCGCAGGTAGGCCAGCGCGTCCCGGATCTCGCGGCGCTCGTAGAAGCGCACGCCGCCGACGACCCGGTAGGGCAGCCCGACCCGCAGGAAGACGTCCTCGAAGACCCGGGACTGGTTGTTGGTCCGGTAGAACACGGCGATGTCGGAGTTGCGGTACGCGCCGGAGTCGACCAGCCGGTCGATCTCCCTGGCCACGAACGACGCCTCGTCGTGCTCGTTGTCGGCGACGTAGCCGACCAGCTTCTCACCGTCGCCCGCGTCGGACCACAACCGCTTGTCACGACGATCGGGGTTCCGGGCGATGACCCGGTTGGCTGCGGTGAGGATGGTCTGGGTGGAGCGGTAGTTCTGCTCCAGCAGGATGGTGCGCGCGTCCGGGAAGTCCTGCTCGAACTCGACGATGTTGCGGATGTTCGCGCCGCGGAAGGCGTAGATCGACTGGTCCGAGTCGCCGACCACGCACAGCTCGGCGGGGGACGCGTTCGCCGTCGCGGGCAGCACCAGCTGGCGGACCAGCTCGTACTGCGCGTGGTTGGTGTCCTGGTACTCGTCGACCAGCACGTGCCGGAACCGGCGCCGGTAGTACTCCGCGACGGCGGGCATCCGGTCCAGCAGCGAGACCGTCTCCATGATCAGGTCGTCGAAGTCGAACGCGTTCGCCTGGCGGAGCCGGGCCTGGTAGACGCCGTAGACCTCGGCGATCCGGCGCTCGTGGTCGTTCGCCGCGCGCTCGGCCGCATCGTCCGGCGAGAGCAGCTCGTTCTTCAGGTTCGAGATCTGCGCGGCCAGGGCGCGGGGGGCGAACTTCTTCGGGTCGAGCTCCAGGTCCCGGCCGACGATCCCGACCAGGCGGCGGGTGTCGTCGGCGTCGTAGACCGAGAAGGCGCTGCGCACCCCCAGGTGCTTGGCCTCCCGGCGCAGGATCCGCACGCACATCGAGTGGAACGTCGACACCCACATCGGGCCGGAGCGGCGCCCGACCAGCGCGTCGACCCGCTCCTTCATCTCGGCCGCGGCCTTGTTGGTGAAGGTGATCGACATGATCTCGCCGGGGTGCACGCCGCGCTCGGCGAGCAGCCAGCCGATCCGGTGGGTGAGGACCCGGGTCTTGCCCGAACCCGCACCGGCGACGATGAGCAGCGGCGAGCCCGCGTGGGTCACCGCCTCCCGCTGCCGGTCGTTGAGACCCTCCAGCAGCTGAGCGCCACGCGAGGTCTTCGGCTCGGCGGGGGACCCGCCCTGGCTCGTTCCGGGGAGTTCGAACAGCGCACTCATCGTGTCGAACACGGTACGCCGGGGGCCCGACAACCCCGAACCCGCGGCCGGAGTGCCCGCCGGTGGTCTACACTCCCGCCCGTGCACGGCGAGTACGGCGGTGGGCGATTTCGCCACGGGTCCCGGACCCGGGTACCCGCTGCGTCCCCTGTGCCCGCCGGCTGAGCACAGAGCCACCAGCACCGCCCCGGAGTCCGCGGACCCGGGGCGTTCACGCGTCCTCGGTCCCGGGCCCGACCACCGAACCGACCGAGACGAGGAGCCCATGCCCGCCGTCGACCCCAACCCGCACGGGTCCCGCACCGACTCCGCGCCGACCGAGTCCGGGCGCCCGGACTCCACGCGCACCGGCTCCGGGCCGACCCACACCGGGCCCACCGACACCGCGCCCACCGACACCGGGCCCACCCACACCGGGCCCACCGACTTCGTGCCCACCGCGGCCGACGACGAGATCGACGCGCTGCGCGCCGAGATCGACCGCCTCGACGCCGAGATCCTGGACGCGATCCTGCGACGCACCGAGGTCTCGAAGCGGATCGGGGCCGCCCGGATGGCGGCGGGCGGGCCGCGGATCGTGTACAGCCGCGAGATGGCAGTGCTCGACCGGTTCGACGCGCTCGGTGCCGAGGGCCGGGAACTCGCGATGATGCTGCTGCGCCTCGGGCGCGGACGGCTCGGCGGGCGCTGAACGCTCCCCGGCGCCCGTCGGGCGTCCCGCCCCCGGCGTGTCGACGGGCCAGATCACAACCGCTCGCAGATTCACCCGGCGTACCCGCTCCGTGACCGATTCCGAACGCGCCGGGTGACCGACCTGGGACTTCCGACCCTAGCCCGTCACACACAGGTTGCCTGCGACCTCAACGAGCAGGACGAGCGGTTGGATACGCCCGATGAACGGGAATCACCCTAACGAGCTACCTGCGACGAACGGAGGGTCACCACTTGGGACACGGCCTCTCTTCCGGTACATCTTCCCTGGTCGACAAGACCGAAGGAGGACGTGCGGCCGTGACCGACACCCCCGCCGGTGCTCCGCTCCCCAGCGCCCCTGGCGCCACCGGGCACCGTGAGGTAGTGAGCGTCGCCGAACTGCTGGCCAGGCACAGCGCAGGTGCGCGCGAACACCGCCACGAGGCAGGCCCGCTGACCGGTCCCGTGCTCTCCGTGGGCGACCTGCTGCGCCGGGAGGGCCGGTCCCCGGCCGCCGGTGCGCTCGCCGACGTCCCCGCCACCGGTGCACCCGGCGGCTGGCCCGACATCGACCTGCCGCAGCCGCTCCCGGCGTCCGCGGCGGCCCAGGAGTGGGCCGAGCGCCCCGCGGCCGGGCGCAGGCGCGCTGGCGCCGTCGCCGGTGCCCTGATCGCCGCCGGCTCGGTGCTCGGCGCCGCGATCTACAACGGCGCCGCGTCGCACCCGTCGGACGCGCAGGCCGCCGCGGACGGGTTGTTCCCCGGGGTCGGGCTCCCGTCGAGCGCGCAGACCGAGGCGTTGCCCGGCCAGTACCTTCCCGCGAACGTGGCGTTGCAGTCGCCGCTGGAGAACCTCCCGTCGACGGCGCCCGGTGCGACCGACTGGATGGAGGTCGCGTTCCCCCAGCAGGCCGGTGTGTCCACCGCCGCGGGCACGGTGCGCCAGGTCTCCACCGGCTCCGGCCCGAGCGCCGCCGCGGCGGTGCCCGTGCAGCGCACCCCCGAACCGGCCGGCCGGGGCGCCGGGCTGTTGCCGGGGGTCCTGTCGCCGGCGTCGCCCTCCACGAGCACCGCTGACCCGGGGACCGGCTCCACCGCCACCGGTTCGCCGATCGGCGCGGTTCCGCTCGTCGCGGCGCTCAACAACCCGTCTCGGCCGCCCGCGACGAACCTGATCGAGCCGCTCACCGCGCCCGGTCCGGGCCAGGGCGGCACCAGCACCGGCCCGGTGCAGGACGTCACCGAGGTCGCCCGCCCGGTCGGATCGACGGTGGGCGGCGTGGTCGCCCCGGTCGCGCAGGCCGCGGCACCGGTCGGCGAGACCCTCGGGAGCACCCTGAGCCCGGTCACCGCTGCCGTCACCCCGGTGACCGAGGCGGTCCAGCCGGTGACGAGGCCGCTCACCGACACCCTGGAGCCGGTCACCACCCCGGTCCTGGGCGCGCTCTCCCCGATCACCGAGCCGGTGCTGAGCGCCACCGAGCCGCTCACCGGGCCGGTGCTCGAGGCCGCCGCCCCGGTGACCAGCCTGCTGGACACCTCCGCGAAGCAGGGTTCCGGCGACGGCTCCGACCGCTCCCGTGGAGCACGTGACGGCTCCGACGGGGGCTCGGCCCGCGCGGGTTCGGGCAGCGAGGCCACTCAGCCGCTGCAGGCCGTCACGAAGCCGGTCGGTGCGACCCTGGGCGCGGTCACCGAGCCGGTCGGCAGTGTGCTCTCCGGAGTCACCGAACCGGTCGGTGGCGCGCTCGGCGGTGTGACCGAGGGCGTCGGCTCGCTGCTCGGCGGCTGAGCACGACCCGTACCCCGAACGGCCCCGGACCAGCTGGTCCGGGGCCGTCGGTGTCACGACGGCCCGCTCACACCAGCCTGCGGTCGGTCGCCCAACGCGACAGCTCGTGCCGGTTCGACGTCTGGGTCTTGCGCAGCACGCTGGACACGTGCGTCTCGACCGTCTTCACCGAGATGAAGAGCTCACCGGCGATCTCCTTGTACGCATATCCCCTGGCCAGCAGCCGTAGCACGTCCCGCTCCCGCCTGGTGAGCTGATCCACCTCCGGATCGACCGGCGGCGCGGCGCCGGGGCGGTCGGAGAAGGCGTCCAGCACGAAACCGGCGAGCCGCGGTGAGAAGACCGCGTCCCCGGCCCGCACCCGGCGCACCGCGTCCGACAGGTCGTGGCCGGAGATGGTCTTGGTGACGTAACCGCGGGCACCGGCCCGGATCACGCTGATGACGTCCTCGGCCGCGTCGGACACCGACAGCGCCAGGAACACCGACTCGGTACCCGCCGCCCGGGCCCGGCGCAGGATCTCCGCTCCACCACCACCCGGCATGTGCACGTCGAGCAGCACGACGTCCGGGGTCAGGTGCCCGATACCGGCGACCGCCTCGTCCACCGAGCCCGCCTCGCCGACCACCTCGACCACCGGCGCCCGGCCGTCGCCGCGCTCCAGCTCGGCGCGCACCCCGGACCGGAACAGGGCGTGGTCGTCGACCAGGTAGACCCGGACCGGACCGCCGTCGTCGCTCATGCCGTCTCCCTCTCCCCCAGCGGCATCGACAGCCGCACCTCCGTACCCTCACCCGCACCGGTACGGATCCGGACCGTACCGCCGTGCCGTCGCATCCGTTCGTGCACCGAGTCGGCGAGGCCGTGCCGGTCACCGTCCACCGCGTCCGGGTCGAAGCCGCGCCCGCGGTCCCGGACGAACACCTCCGCGGTCCCCGGCTGGTCGTCCTCGCCCGGCTCCACCTCGACGTAGACGTCGACCTCCGAGCAGCCCGAGTGCTTCGCCGCGTTCACCATCGCCTCGCGGGCCGCGAGCACCAGCGCTCGCAGGTCGCCGTTCAGCTCGGCGTCGCCGACCAGGACCGGCCCGACCGTCACGGCGTAGGTGTCCTCGACCTCGCCCGCTGCGCGGGCGATCGCCGCGGACAGCGTCGTGTCGATCGCCGCCGCACTGCCGTCTCCACCCCGGGCCCGGCCGCCCGGCCCGTACAGCCAGGCCCGCAGCTCCCGCTCCTGGCCGCGGGCCAGCCGCTGCACCTCACGGGAGTCACCGGCCTGCCGCTGGATCAGGGCGAGCGTCTGCAGGACCGAGTCGTGCAGGTGCGCTGCGATCTCCACCCGCTCCGCCTCGACCGCCCGGGCACGACGTTCCTCGCCCAGGTCACGGACCAGCCGCACCCACCAGGGCACGGTCAGCACCGCGACACCCAGCAGCGTGGCGACCGCGGCCAGGATCCCGAACCGGACCTGACCGAGATCGAGGTTCCCGACCAGGAACACCGCCAGACCGGTCAGCACCAGGCTCGCCCCGAGCAGCGTGCGCAGCAGTGCGGCCCGCCCGCCGACGACCCGGGTGCGGGCGTCGCGGGCCCACCGC
Source organism: Pseudonocardia sp. NPDC049635 (assembly GCF_040659795.1). Taxonomy (NCBI): domain Bacteria; kingdom Bacillati; phylum Actinomycetota; class Actinomycetes; order Pseudonocardiales; family Pseudonocardiaceae; genus Pseudonocardia; species Pseudonocardia sp. NPDC049635. The sequence goes on along the minus strand of NZ_JBFAON010000002.1, from coordinate 141,824 downwards.
CTGCGCTGTGCCTCGTCGGCCTCCCGCCAGACGACGGCGGCACCCACCGTCGCGAGCCCGAGCGGTCCGGCGATCCAGCCGAGCACCGACGACCCGGAGGTCGCTGCGACCAGCGACAGCCCGAGACCGAGGGTGAGCAACCCGGCCGCCTGCAGCCGTTCGGAGCGGGTCACCGTGCGCTCGACCGGGTCGTCCTCCTGCCGGACGAACACCCAGAGCAGGCCGTAGGCCAGCACCCCGGCCCAGCCCAGGAAGGTCAGGACCACGAACGCCGCCCGCACCCATCGCACGTCGACGCCCACGTGGTCGGCCACCCCGCCCGCGACGCCGCCGAGCAGCCGCCCGGTGCGCCGCCGGGTGAGCGGGACCGCGGACCGGGCGGTCGGCCCCGGGGCGGCACCACTCGGACCGGTTCCGGACGCGGCCGCGCCGGTCGGGGCCGCGCCGATCGGGCCGGGGCCATCCGGACCGGTCCCGGGCGGAGCCGCTGCGGTCGACGCAGTGTCCGTGAACGCAGTGCCGGTCGACGCAGTGCCGGTCGACGCAGTGCCGGTCGACGCAGTGCCGGTCGACGCAGTGCCACCGGTGGGGGTGGCCGTGTCCGCCGGGGCGGTCCGGAGCCCGGCCGGCTCCGAGGGCTGCTCCGGGGACGGCTCCGGTTGCCTCCCGGTCGCCGCGTCCGGTGCGCGCGCGACCGTCGCGGGCGGGCTCCCGGTGCGCGGGTTCGGGCTGTTCACCCGTCCATCGTCACATGCCCGGGGCGCCCCGCCCTCCGGTCCGGTTCCGGGGTCGCCTCGGGGTTGTCCCGGAGACACCGGGGTCCCCCGAACGGGCAGAGTGACGGTCATGACCGGATCGGGGGCCCCGGGGACGGGGTTGCAGGGCACCGACACCCTGCGAGACATGTGGGAGTCACGGCCGCTCCGGCCGCGCGACGACCGGAAACTGGCCGGGGTCGCCGCGGCGCTGGCCCGCCGCTACGAGCTCGATCCGACGCTGGTACGGGTCGGTTTCGTCGTCGCGGCGATCACCGGACCGGGGTTGCCGCTCTACCTCGCCGGGTGCGCGGTGCTCCCGGACGCGGGGCGGCCGGGGGGTCCGCCACCGCAACGCGGATCGACATCGGCGCTGGCCGCGGTACTGCTGGGGCTCGCGGCGCTGCTGGCGATCCCGCTGGTGATGCCGGTGGACCGGTTGATCGCCACGATCGTCACGGTGGGTCTGCTGGTCGCGGTGCACGTGACCCGCGGGGCGCGCCCCGGCGGCCGTGCCGCCGCGCTCACCCCGACGCCACCGGTGCCCTGGGTGGGCCCGGCGGGCGCAACGACCGTGCAGCTCGCCGGGCACGCTCCCGACCGGTCCGCCGTCCCGGGCGGGCCCGCCGGACCGGTGCGCACGCCACCGGCGTGGGACCCGCTCGGCGTCGCGCCGTTCGCCTGGGACCTGCCCGAGCCCGGCCCCGAGCCCGCTCCGCCACCGCGGCCGCGTTCCAAGCTGACCCCGGTGACCCTCGCGGTCGCGCTGGTCGCCGCGGGCATGGTCGGTGTCGTCGTGCTGGCCGCACCCGGTGCGCTGCCGCCGTCCGCCGTACCCGGGGCCGCGCTGGCCGTCGTCGGCATCGGGCTGCTGGTGGGCGCGTTCCGCAGGGCCGGGCGCTGGCTCGTGCCGTTCGCGGTGCTGCTCGCGATCGCCACCTGGCTGGCGACCCTGCTGAACGGTGCACTCGGCCCGGACGGCTGGGCGGTCCGCGGCGGGATGGGGCCGATCGTGGACGCCCCGGTGACCGCCGCCCAGCTCGCACCGGAGTACCGGCGCGGCACCGGCAGCATCGACCTGGACCTGACCGGGCTCGATCTCACCGCCGCACCCGGCGCCGAGGACCCGGTGCGGACCCGGGCCGAGGTGGGGGCCGGAGCGGTGACGGTCCGCGTCCCCGACGACGCCGATCTCGTCGTCCGCGGTTCCGCGGGCTGGGGCGATGTGACGATCGACGGGCAGTCCCGGACCGGGCAGGACGCCCGGCTCGAGGTCATCGATCCCGGGCCGGACGGCCCCGGCGGGCGGGTACTGGAGCTCGACCTGCGGGCCGAGATGGGAGCGGTGGAGGTGCAGCGTGGCTGACCGGAGCGGTACCTGCCAGGACGGCCGCAGGCGGACCCGGCCCGACGCGGTCGCCCTGGTCGCGGGCCTGCTGTCGCTGCTGGTCGCGGCCGCCGGGCTCACCGGGACCGGCCCGTGGGAGGTCGTGGACGTCCGCTGGCTGCTCGCCGGGACCGCCGTCGTCGCCGGGATCGCGTTCCTGGTCGCGAGTGTGCGTAACTCCCGGGGCGCCACGGACGACTAAGGGGAGACGACGGGTGTCGGCGGGCTGGGGAGCGCCGCCGACGTCCGTTCCGCCCGCGAGGTCGCGGCTCCGACGGGGGTCGAGCGCCGCTGGACCCGGGCGGGCCGGGGCGGGGCCGGGTGACCGGCCCCGCCCCGCATCACGTCACTCCCACTCGATGGTGCCCGGGGGCTTGCTCGTCACATCGAGCACCACCCGGTTCACCTCGGGCACCTCGTTGGTGATCCGGGTGGAGATCCGCTCCAGCACCTCGTAGGGCAGCCGGGTCCAGTCCGCGGTCATCGCGTCCTCCGAGCTGACCGGGCGGAGCACGATCGGGTGCCCGTAGGTGCGGCCGTCGCCCTGCACCCCGACGCTGCGGACGTCGGCGAGCAGCACCACCGGGCACTGCCAGATCTCGTGGTCCAGGCCGGCCGCGGTGAGCTCGTCGCGGACGATCGCGTCGGCGGCGCGCAGGACCTCCAAGCGGTCCCGGGTGACCTCGCCGAGGATCCGGATGCCCAGGCCCGGCCCGGGGAACGGCTGGCGCCCCACGATCACCTCGGGCAGGCCCAGTTCGGCGCCGACCGAGCGGACCTCGTCCTTGAACAGCGCGCGCAGCGGCTCGACCAGGGAGAACTCGATGTCGTCGGGCAGGCCGCCGACGTTGTGGTGGCTCTTGATCACCGCCGTCCCGTCGCCCCCGCCCGACTCCACGACGTCGGGGTAGAGCGTGCCCTGGACCAGGAAGTCGACCTTCTCCTGCGCCAGCACCTCGGCCGTGGCGGTCTCGAAGACCCGGATGAACTCCCGGCCGATGATCTTGCGCTTCTCCTCCGGGTCGGTGACCCCGGCCAGCGCGGACAGGAACCGGTCGGCGGCCTCCGCGATGTGCAGCTTCGCCCCGGTCGCGGCGACGAAGTCGGACTCGACCTGTTCGCGCTCGCCGGACCGCATCAATCCGTGGTCGACGAACACACAGGTCAGCCGGTCGCCGATGGCCCGCTGGACGAGCGCGGCGGCGACCGCGGAGTCGACCCCGCCGGAGAGCCCGCAGATGGCGCGGCCGTCACCGATCCGCTCCCGGATCGCCTCGACGGTCTCGTCGATGATCGAGGCCGTCGTCCAGGTCGGGGTGATGCCCGCGACGTCGTGCAGGAACCGGCGCAGCACCTGCTGCCCGTGCGGCGAGTGGCCGACCTCCGGGTGGTACTGGACACCGGCCAGCCTGCGCCCGGTGTCCTCGAACGCGGCGACGGCGACCCGGTCCGAGGACGCGGTCACGGTGAAACCCGCAGGCGCGGCGGTCACCGAGTCACCGTGGCTCATCCAGACCGGGTGCCGGGCCGGCAGGCCCTCGTGCAGCACACCGGCCGTGCCGGACAGTGTGATCTCGGTGCGGCCGTACTCACGGGTGCCGTCGTGCGCGACCTCGCCACCGAGCGCGCGGGCCATCGCCTGGAAGCCGTAGCACATGCCGAACACCGGGATGCCGGTGTCGAACAGCGCCGGATCGAGCGTGGGGGCACCCTCGGCGTACACGCTCGCCGGGCCGCCGGAGAGGATCACCGCGGCCGGCTCGCGGGCCACGATCTCGGAGACCGGCGTGGACGCCGGGACGATCTCGGAGTACACGTCGGCCTCCCGCACCCGGCGGGCGATGAGCTGCGCGTACTGGGCGCCGTAGTCCACGACGAGGACGGTCGGGGTCTGCACCCGACCAGGGTAACGACGCGACACGGGCCACCCGGCGGCCGTACCGTCCGGTCCCGTGACGATCACGCCGGAGCAGTTGCTCGCAGGCCCCCGCGGGCGCCTGCTCTGCGCGGAGCACACGCGGCGCTGCGCCGCCGACGCGGGCCCCGCGGGGCTCGCGTACATCCGGGCGGCGTCCGACGCCTCGTTCCACCTGAGCCGGGAGGCCGGGTTCGGGGTGGCGCGACGACCACCAGCGCTGGGCACCGGGCTGAGCCTCAGCCCCGCACCCCGTCCGCGAGCCGCTCGATGCCGTCCAGGATCAGGGCCAGGCCGAACTCCCAGTCCCCGTCCGGGTTCTCGGCGTCGAACCCGCCCGCGTTCCACAACGTCAACATGCTGGGGAACCGTTCCTCGCTGAAGTAGGTGCCCCAGAAACCGGCCCGGGCCGCGTAGTAGTCGTCCTGGGTGACGCCGGTCCGGGCGGCGACCGAGGTGTCGGTGATCTTCGCGCGGGCCGCGCCGAACACGTGCGACTCGACCAGGCCTGCCGAGCGCACCACGGTCACCGCGTCCAGCCCGGTCAGCAGGACCGCACGGTAGAGGTCCTCCTGGACGTCGAGGACGTGCGGGCCCAGCGGCATCCGCCACAGGTTCGAGCTGATCAGCCACGGGTGCTCGCGGTACATACGCCACGCCTCGTGGGCGTGGAACTCGGCCTGCGCCCGCCACGGCAGGTCGCGCTCCGGGAACTTGCGCATCCCCCACGCCCGGTCGACCATCAGCTCGAACAGCTCGTCGCGGCCGGGCACGTAGGTGTAGAGGCTCATCGTGCCGACACCCAGCTCCTGGGCGACCTTGCGCATGGACAGCTCGTCGACCGAGCGGGCGGCGACGGCCATGCCCGCGTCGACGACCTGACCGAGCGTCAGCCGCTGGCGGGGTCCGCGGCGCGGGGGCGGCGGCGGGTCCCAGAGCAGCTCGATCATCGCCTGCCCCTCGGGCGTGCCCCACTGGTCCGGCTCGGTCACGACATCTCCCTGGCATGGAATCCCCGTACGGCGTACTCTAGCCCCCGCTAACTCAGTACGCCGTACGACGAAAGGCTACCGGTGATCCACACCGAATCGCTGACCCGGCACTTCCGGGTCGGTCAGGAGACCGTCGAGGCGGTCCGCGGCATCGATCTCGACGTCGGCGAGGGCGAGCTGGTCGCCTTCCTCGGCCCGAACGGCGCCGGCAAGTCGACGACGCTGCGGATGCTCACCAGCCTGCTGCCACCTACCTCCGGGCGCGCCGAGGTCGCCGGTGCGGACGTCACGACCCACCCCGCCGAGGTCCGGCGGCGGATCGGTTACATCGGGCAGAAGGCCGGTGCCGGCTACAACTACCGGGTCCGCGACGAACTGCTCCTGCAGGGGCGCTTCTACGGCATGACCAGGGCCGAGTCCGCCGCGAGCACCGAACGCCTGCTGCACACCCTCGACCTCGCGAAGCTGGGGATGCGCAAGGCCGGTTCGCTCTCCGGCGGGCAGAAACGCCGCCTGGACATCGCGCTCGGCCTGGTCCACTCCCCCCGGCTGCTGTTCCTCGACGAGCCCTCCACCGGGATGGACCCGCAGAACCGGGCGAACCTGTGGGAGCACATCCTGCGGATCCGCGCCGAGCACGGCACCACGATCGTGCTGACCACGCACTACCTCGACGAGGCCGACGCGATGGCCGAGCGCGTCGTCGTCATCGACCACGGCCGGATCATCGCCGACGACACCGCGGAACGGCTGAAGAGCGAGCAGGCGGGTGACCGGCTGACGGTCACCGTCGCCCCCGAGGACCGCCCCGCCGCGCGCACCGTGCTCACCCGGGCGCTCGCCCCGGTGCTCACCGGCGCCCCCGGAGCACCGGCTCCCGAACCGCAGATCGAGGAACGGGTCGTGCCCGACGGGTGCGCGCTGACCGTCGGCGTCCCGGCCGCCGCGCACGCCCTGCCGGTCCTGCTCGCACACCTGCGCGACGCCGGGATCGACGTCACCGCCGCGGAGTCCCGCCGCCCCACCCTCGACGACGTCTTCCTGCACCTGACCGGTCGCAGCCTGCGTGAAGGAGAGTCCTGACGATGACCGTCGCCACGGCCGGTCCCCGCTCCACCGGTGTGCTCACCGACATCGGCAACGTCTGGTGGCGGGAGACGCTGACCATCGTGCGGGACCCGTTCTCGCTGATCTTCTCGCTGCTGCAGCCACTGGTCTTCCTCGGGCTGTTCGGCCCGCTGCTCTCCGGGATCGCCGGGGACACCGGTGCGTTCGGCGGCTCGTCGCTGCAGTGGTTCCTGCCCGGCGTGGTCGTGATGATCACAATGTTCGGGACCTCGATGACCGGCTCGAACCTGCAGTTCGAGATCATGACCGGCGCCTTCGAGCGGATGCTGGCGACACCGCTGAGCCGGGCGTCGCTGATGGTCGGCCGGGCGCTCAAGGAGCTGACCCCGCTGGTCGTGCAGGCCGCCATCGTCGTGCTGGTCGCGGTGCCGTTCGGGTTCGTGCTGTACCCGTTGCACGTGCTCGGCGGCCTGGTGATCCTGGGGATCTTCGGGGTCGGCGTCGGCGCGCTGTCCTACGCGCTGGCGATCGCCGCCCGCCGGACGGAGTGGATCTTCTGGGCGGTGCAGCAGTCGCTGCTGTTCCCGCTGCTGATCCTCTCCGGGATGATGCTCCCCCTGGAGACCGGCCCGGAGTGGATGCAGGTCGCGTCCCGGCTCAACCCGCTCACCTACATCGTGGAGGCGGAGCGGACCCTGTTCGCCGGGACCGTCACCGACGTCTCGGTGCTCTGGGGTCTGCTCGCGGCGATCGCGACGGCCGCGGTCGGCCTGGTCGTCGGCGTCCGCTCCGTCCGGGGCGCCACCGCCTGAGCAGCGAGCGCGCCGGTCAGTCCTCGTGCCGCCCGCGGGAGCGGTGCGGCGGCGGGCTGACCGGCCCCAGCAGGGCACGCAGGTCGGCGGCGGTGGCGGCGCGGCGGGCCAGGTCGACCGCGACGACCGGTGCGGCCCGGCGCAACCGCCCCAGCACGGCGGGATCGGCGAGATCGTGCCGGCCGTCGCGCAGTCCGGTGACGATCGCGTCCGGCCGCAGTGCGGAGACGGCCTGCGGATCGGGCGCGCGTTCGGCGCCGACGGGCTCGACGCCCTCGAGCGGCCCGGCGCAGCCGACCACCCGGGCGCCCAGTTCGACCAGCAGCGCACCGACCTCCGGATCGGTCGCCACGACCCGCTGCACCGGCCCGCGCAGCGGCACCGGGGTGCCGGTGGCGTCGACGAACGCGCGGCCGCCGCCCATGGCAGCTCCGGCGGTGGGTCGGCTCATCGGGTCCTCCTCGACCTGGGTGACGGCTCGTCGACCATCATGCACCCACCGACCGGCCGGGCCGTGGGATCAGGTCCGCAGGTTCAGCTACGCGAAGGACCTGGAGCATGCGGCGAACCCGCCGTCCGGGCGCGAGTGCGGCGGCCCGGCGTACACGCCGCCCACCGGCAGCGACGTCGATGTGTACGTCGACGGCGGTGACGACGTCACCATGCCCGACGGAGCGCTGACCGGCGGCTACTGTGCCCGCACGTGGTGGTGCTGATCTACTCGCTGTCGTGGACGAGCAACTGGTAGCGGTCGCCGTGGTCCGCGGCACGCGCGGCGTCCTGGTCGGCCGCCGCGCCGACGGCGTCCCACCGTGGGTGTTCGTCGGCGGGAAGGTCGAGCGGGGCGAGACCGCGGCCGACACCGCGGTGCGGGAGACCGCCGAGGAGACCGGTATCGCCGTCGATGTCGTCGCCGAGATCGGGCGACGCCGGCACCCACGGACCGGACGGCTGTTGATCTACGTAGCCTGCCGCCCGGTAGACGACCAGGACCCGGTCGCGGCGCCGGACGAGCTGGTCGAGGTGCGGTGGGTCTCGCCGGTCGAGCTGGACGAGCTGATGCCTGACCTGTTCGGTCCGGTCCGCGATCACCTCGGTGCGGGCTGAGAAGGGCACGATCAACATCGTCAACAGCGGCCCGTCGGCGGGCGGTGACTCGTCGGCGACGCTCGAGCCCGCGGTCGCCGACGAGGCGAAGGGCTTCTGGGCGCGATGGCGGAAGCGAGGGATCATCGAGGCCGGGGTGCGGGCAGCGACCACCGGCTCAGCGGGGCGACGCGTCACGTGGACACGTCGCGAGACCTGACACGTCCGACCAACGTGTCAAGTTCATCGGAGATTCTTAACGCGTGACGCGGATGAGTTGAAGGTGGAGCCGATCAGGGACCGGCCGCTCACGTCTGTGACTGCTGCTCGAATATGCTCCGAGCTGCAGGGCCGGGAGATGGCCGTTCGTGCGGTGCCCGGCACACGCATCGCCAACCCGGCCACACGGGAGATCGTGTGCGCACCGCCCGAGGGCGCGGACGTCATTCGCGACAAGCTCTCGGCCTGGGAGCGTTTCGTCCACGCTGACGACGATCTCGATCCGCTGGTGCGTATGGCGGTGTGCCACTACCAGTTCGGGGCCATCCACCCGCCATCTCTCACGCGCCGTCATCGCCCGCAAGAACGACTACTACCGGCTCCTGCGAGCCGTGACAGCGGACGGCGCCTGGATCGAGTGGGTGCTCTACATGCTCGACGTCGTCCGCGAGTCCGCAGTGTCGACGACACGAAAGATCGGAGCCATCCGCACGTGTCAGGAGGACATCGCCGAGCGTGCTCGTGCTGCCACCCCGGGGGACGGGACGCGCAGTTCCTGGCCGTGCTGTCCGAGCAGCCCTACTGTCGCATCAACGTTGTCGCAGTCCGGTGCGACGTCTCGCGCCAGACCGCCTCCTCCTGGCTGCACGCCCTGGTCGAGGCGGGCCTTCTCCGCGACGTGAAGGTCGGCCGAGAGGTCCTCTTCGTCAACCACCAGTTCCTGAGTGCAGTGACTCGCCCCGAGTGACCGCCGGGCCGAGACCCACGACGTACTCCTGCACGGCACGGTGGAGAGCCGCGAGCCTCCTCACGCCGCCGACCAAGGCTGGCGGTGATCTGCCCAGCCCGTCCCCGGCCGGATCGCTGGCCGCCCGTCGCGCCGATCCAGCGCCCATCCGCTACTGCGACCACACGACCGCGACAGCGGCCACGTGACCGGCACCGGCGGGCTCGTCGGCGCAGTTCAGGGCGGGTCGACTACGTCCGCAGGTTCAGCCCGACCCGCTGGAACTCCTTGAGGTCGGAGTAGCCGGTCTTGGCCATCGCCCGGCGCAGCGCACCGAACAGGTTCGTCGTGCCGTACGGGCTGTCGGTCGGCCCGAACAGGACCTGCTCCAGCGTCCGCCCGGACCGGCCGAGGCCGGTCACCTCCGAACGCGGCAACGACGGGTGCGCCGCCGACGAGGTCCAGTAGAGGCCGCCGGCCGGGGCCTCGGCGGACTCCGCCAGCTGCTCGCCGAGCATCACCGCGTCGGCCCCGCAGGCGACCGCACGGGCGATGTCGCCGGAGGTGCCGATGCCGCCGTCGGCGATCACGTGCACGTACCGGCCGCCGGTCTCGTCCAGGTAGTCGCGGCGGGCGGCGGCGGCGTCGACGATCGCGGTCGCCATCGGCACGCCCACCCCCAGCACCTCGTCGGTGGTGGTCCCGGTGGACTGGCCGTACCCGACGATGACGCCGGCCGCACCGGTGCGCATCAGGTGCAGCGCGGTGCGGTAGTCGCCGACCCCGCCGGCGACGACCGGCACGTCCAGGTCGGCGATGAAGTCCTTCAGGTTCAGCGGCTCACCGTCGGAGACGTGCTCGGCCGAGACGATGGTGCCCTGCACCACGAGCACCTCGACCCCTGCGGCGAGCAGCGCGGGGGTGAGCTCGCGGGCCCGTTGCGGGCTGACCCGGGCGGCCACCGTGTGCGCGCCGTCGCGCAGGGGCCGCAGCGCCTCCGCGATCAGGTCCTCCCGGATCGGCGCCTGGTGCAGCTCCTGCAGCAGCGCCTGAGCCGTCTCGGGCTCGTCCCCGGTGGCGGCCTCCACCACCTTGGCCAGCGCGCCGTCGGCGTCGCCGTGCCGGGCCCAGAGGCCCTCGGCGTTCAGTACCGCCAGCCCGCCCAGCTCGCTGACCCGCACCGCCGACGACGGCGAGACCACCGCGTCGGTCGGGTGGGTCACCAGCGGGATGTCGAACCGGTAGGCGTCCAGCTGCCAGGCCGTCGACACCGCCTTGGAGCTGCGGGTCCGCCGCGACGGCACGATCTCGATCTGGCCGAGGTCGTACGCACGACGGGCCTCCCGGCCCATCCCGATCTCCACGAGGTCACGCACGGACACACCCTAAGCGGCGCCCGGGCGCCGCGGACTAGCGGGCGGCGTAGTTCGGCGCCTCGACGGTCATCGTGATGTCGTGCGGGTGGCTCTCCTTCAGCCCGGCCGCGGTGATCCGGACCAGCCTCGCCTGCTGCAGCTCCGGGATCGTCTGCGCGCCGACGTAGCCCATGCCCGAGCGCAGACCGCCGCCCAGCTGGTGCACCACCGACGACAGCGGCCCGCGGAACGGGATCCGGCCCTCGATGCCCTCCGGGACCAGCTTGTCCTCGCTGAGCACGTCGTCCTGCGCGTAGCGGTCCTTGGAGTAGCTGCGCCCGGCCGCACCCGCCCGGCCCTGCATGGCACCCAGCGAGCCCATGCCGCGGTAGGTCTTGAACTGCTTGCCGCCCACCAGGACGACCTCGCCCGGCGACTCCGCGGTGCCCGCGAGCAGCGAACCCAGCATCACCGTCGACGCACCGGCCGCGATCGCCTTGGCGACGTCACCGGAGTACTGGATGCCGCCGTCGCCGATCACCGGGATCCCCGCCGGGGCGCACGCCCTGGTGGCCTCGTAGATCGCGGTGATCTGCGGCGCACCGACCCCGGCGACGACCCGCGTGGTGCAGATCGAGCCCGGCCCCACCCCGACCTTCACCGCGTCGGCGCCGGCCTCGACGAGCGCCCGCGCACCCTCGTAGGTGGCGACGTTCCCGCCGACGACGTCGACCTGCTCGCCGACCTCGGCGCGCAGTTTCGCGACGGTCTCCAGCACGCGGCGGGAGTGTCCGTGCGCGGTGTCGACCATCAGCACGTCCACACCGGCCTCGACGAGCAGCATGGCGCGCGCGTAGGCGTCGTCACCGACACCGACCGCGGCGGCGACGACGAGCCGCCCGTCCGGGTCCTTGGTGGCCAGCGGGTACTGCTCGGTCTTGTTGAAGTCCTTGATCGTGATGAGACCGCGCAGCACGTCGTCACCGTCGACGATCGGCAGCTTCTCCAGCTTGTGCCGGCGCAGCAGCCCCAGCGCCGCCTCCGCGGTCACCCCGACCTTCGCCGTCACCAGCGGCGCCCTGGTCATCACCTCGGCGACCGAGCGGCCCTGGTCGACCTCGTAGCGCATGTCCCGGTTGGTGATGATGCCGACGAGCTTGCCGCCCTCATCGGTCACCGGAACCCCGGAGATCCGGAACTTGGCGCACAACGCGTCGACGTCGGCCAGCGTCGCGTCCGGTGAGCAGGTCACCGGGTCGGTCACCATGCCGGCCTCGGACCGCTTGACCACCTCGGCCTGGGCGGCCTGGGCCTCCGGGGAGAGGTTGCGGTGCAGTACACCCAGCCCACCGGCCCGGGCCATGGCGATCGCCATCCGGGACTCGGTGACGGTGTCCATCGGCGACGACACCAGCGGAACCTGGACCCGGACCCGCCGGGTGACCTGGCTCGAGGTGTCGGCGGCACTGGGCACCACGTCCGACTCGGCGGGGAGCAGCAGGACGTCGTCGAACGTCAGGCCGAGCATCGCGAACTTGTCGGGCAGGCCGCCGATCTCGCTCGTCATCTCCAGGAGGCTCCTTGCAGTCACGGCTACCGCGGCGGGCGCCCACCGCGCCGACGCCATCGTACGTCCACCATTGCGGGGTGGGCCGGGACCCGGCCCCCTGCCCCGGTACCGTGTACAGCGTGTCACCAGAGGCGCTGCCACCGGACCCGTTCGCCGGAGACCCGGATGACCCTGCGCGCTCCATGGGTGCGCTGGACGATCACGCCGAGATCACCGGGGCGCTGTCCGGTGACCCGGGCGATCCACCACTGACCGAGGTCGACCGCGGCGAGATCCTGGCCGACCTGGCCGACCTGGCCGTCTACCAGACATTGCTGTCGGGGCGCGGCGTGCGGGGCATCGTCGTCGACTGCGCCGACTGCGGTGAGCAGCACTTCCACGAGTGGAACCTGCTGCGCGCGAGTCTCCAGCAGTTGCTCGACGAGGGCCGGATGCGCCCGCACGAGCCGGCCTACGATCCCGACCCCGCGCACTACGTCACATGGGAGTACTGCCGCGGGTACGCCGACGCGACGTTGGCCGACGACTGAGCCCACCGGACCGAGACACAGATCTCACAGCGACACAGACCCACAGCGACACAGACCTCACAGCGATCTGCCCCACAGTCGAAGGGCGGGCCCCGACGGTGCCCGCCCTTCGCTCGTTCCTGCGCGGCTCAGTTGGGGCTGCTGCTGACCGCCCCGGTCGCCGTGGACGACGCCGGCTCGTCCCGGTCCGCACTGCCCTCGCCGGAGGCCGTCGGCCGGGTCGACGACGTGGTGGCCGTCGGGTCGGCCGCGCCCTCGGTCGTCGGCGAGGTCTGTGACGGGTCCGGACTCGTCGTGGCCGACGGGTCGGACGTGCCGGGGCCCGGGTCGGACAGCACCCGCGGGTCCGCAGAGCCACTGGGATCGGACGGGCCGGGGCTCCCCTCGCCGCCGCCGGTGGTGCCGCTCTCCGGGCTCATGGAGCCCGGCGGCGGCGCCGGCGGCTGGTCGGGCTGGTCCGGCTGGTCCTCCGGGGTCCCCTCGGTGACCGGGGGCGGGGGCGCGGGCGTGCCGTCGCGCAGCGGCGACCGCGGGTCCGTCGGGGTACCGGGCGGCGTCTCCGCGACCTTCGCGGTCAGGAAGCGGTTCTGCTGCTCGAAGTAGGTCTGTTCCTCCGGGCCGACCTTCTCGACGAGCGGCCCGAGCGAGGCGAGGTCCTGCTGCGCCCCGACGGTGTCGCCCACGGCGAGCTTGGCGTTCACCCGCTCGATGCCCTGGCGCAGATCGGTCGCGGCCTGGACCTGCTCGGCGCGCTCGCTGTAGAGCACCTTCGAGACACCCCAGAGCGTGTCGCCCGGGACGGCCTCGTGTGCACTGATCGAGACGACGGCGAGCGCGCAGGCTGCCACCGCCGCAGCGGCGACCAGCGGCCGCAGGAACGAGACCTTCCGCGTCGTCCGCGCCGGCTGCAGCATCTCGACGGCCTCGTCGGTGCCGACGAGCTCGGGGACGGGCTCGCGATCGACCTCGTCCTTCCAGGACGAGAGCATCGCGACCAGCCGGTCGTCGACGTCGTAACCCTGCCGGCCGGGCTCGGAGAGGCCGAGCCCGGAGGACAGCGCGTTGATCAGCTCGTCGTCGGCCTGGAGCTCGACCAGGTCGACCGGGCCCTCGTCGTCGATCTCGGCGAAGCGCCTGCCGATGGGCTGCGGGGCCGAATGCCCGTTGCGCCCGGGCGGGTGGGTGTAGTCGACACCGTTCGGGCCGTTCGGGCCGCTGCCGTGGCGCCCCGGACGGGGCTCACCGAAACGGCCCCGGGTCACCGGTGCCGGCGGTCGCTCCCAGCCGTCCCCGGACGGCGGAGGGAAGCCCGGACCGACCGGACCCTGGTCGTCACGCATCCCGGACCACCTCCTCACTCATGATCTTCCGCAGCCGGGTCAACGCCCGGTGCTGTGCCACCCGGACCGCGCCCGGTGTGGAGTCGACGGCCGCTGCGGTCTCCTCCGCGGACAACCCCACGACCACCCGCAACACGATGATCTCCCGATGCTTCTCCGGGAGGACCTCCAGCAGCCTGGACATCTCCGCGGACAGTTCCACCTGAAGGGCTCGGCTCTCCGGGCCGTCGGCGATCTCGATCCGGTCCGGTACGTCCGCGACGGGCTCGGAGCGGTTCCGCGATGCGGCGCGGTGCGCGTCGATCACCTTGTGCGACGCGATGCCGTAGACGAAAGCGAGGAACGGGCGGCCCTGCACCCGGTACCCCGGCAACGCCGTCAGCACTGCAACACACACCTCCTGAGCGACGTCGTCCGCCGAGACGGACCCTCGGTCGGTCCCCAGCCGGGCGCGGCAGTAGCGCACGACGAGGGGCCGAATCATGGTGAGAACGCGCTCGACCGCGGAGCGATCACCGGCCATGGCCGCTTCGATCCACTCGTCGGGTACGTCTCTTGATTCACTCATCGTGGGGAACCGCCCAGGCGTTACGAGACTCCGTCAGTGTCATCCGATCGTGGAGGCAACCCGCCTCAGAACATGCAGGGGCCACAGCCCGACCACCGTATCCGAGCGCGGTACGCCCGCGGGAGTTGCTCCACACCGACTCAGACGATCGTGCGGAGTGTCGGGTTGCGCGGCGTGTCGGGTGCACGCGGTCACCAGCCGGGCACGGTCGGCGAACGGTCCGTGGCGGCCGCGTGCCCGCGTTCCGCGTCGTCCCAGGCGTTCTCAAGGGCCCTGGGACCGGGAACGGACCGTCCGGCGCCGGCGGCGACCGGCTCGGCGCGGCCGCGGACGACGGTCCGGGCGAAGCGGTGTAACGCCGGAGGCGCGAGTGACGAGAGTGATACAGGAGCAGCGAGGTGACGGGTCCCGGCACGGGAACGACCGCTCACCCGGGGAGGCGGCCCGCGCCGGCCGGGCACAGCTGCGGGTCCGGTCGTGGGGAGCGCGACCGGCATCGCGGACCCGGCCCGGAAGGCGGGCGGCACCGTCGCCGGACCGCGGGGGTCGGCCCGGCTCGGCAGGACTCGGCCGATGTCGCACCGGTGGTGCGGCACCGCTCGGACACCGCGAACGGACCGGACTCGGGGTTCCGGGCGCTCGCGCGACGGCGGGCGGAGTGAGCCCGCGCCCGGGAGACCTAGGAGACCAGGCCGCGACGGAAGCCGTGAGCCACGGCCTGTGCCCGGTCCCGCACGCCCAGCTTGCGGAACAACCGGCGCGCGTGGGTCTTGACGGTGTCCTCGGACAGGTAGAGCTCGCGCCCGATCTGACCGTTGCTCTTGCCCTGGCTCATCCCGCGCAGCACCTGCAGCTCGCGCTCGGTGAGCTGGACGCCCGGGTCGGTCGGCACCCGCGGGGTCGGCACCGAGGTGCTGGCCAGCGTGTGCGCCAGCGCGGCGACCAGCTCCGGCCGGGAAGCGTCCCAGCGCAGGTAGCCGCGGGCCCCGCCGGCGATCGCGGCGGCGATGCTGCCCGCGTCGTCCGGAGCGCCGAACACGATGACGTTCGCCTGCGGGTGTGCCGCGACGAGGCGCCGGGTGGCCTCCACGCCGGTGGGGACCGCGCGCTGCGTCCCGACCAGGACGACGTCGACGGACTGGCGGGCATAGCGGGCGAGAAGCTCGTCACCGTGGGCCACGCAGTCGATGCGCTGGACCCCTGGGACCGCGGACATGACGCGAGTCAGTCCCTCGCGGACGCTGCGACGATCGTCGCAGATGAGTACCGTCGTCACGACGATTCCTTCCTGCAGCTTCCTGCAGCCGGGTGATATTCACCCTCCGAATCGGCGGGTGACGCTCTCACCTTGACACGGTCGGGGCGAGTTCGTTGCCTCCGTTCGGAACCCTGCCCCGCCTGGCTCAGCGTCATGTGGGTGAAGGATCGCCGAATGGAGTAGTCCATACGGTACATCCTCCGAGCCCCCCTGCGGGCACTACTCCCGCAGCAGGTCCCGCCCGGCGCCGTCACTTCGGGTATATAGAGCGCTCACCGTGCGCAACACCGCACTTCGGCGACCCTCCGCATCCGCTTGGCGACTACGCGTATCCAAACGTGACGCTACGGCGTGTCGCACCTCGGCGTCCGGATCACGGCGGCCCCCGGGTGTCGCCCGATCGGCCGCCGCATGTCCGGACCGTGTACGGCCCGGTCCTGCAGACGGGGCAGCGACCTCTCCGGACGGCCGCCGGAGGTCCGTGCGGTCCGCGAGATCGGCCGCGGCGAGCAGCGCGGGCCGGTGCAGCGGCAGCAGGCCGGACCCCCAGGCGTCCGCTGCGACGTCGTCCAGCTCGGCGAGCACCGCGACCGGGTCCTCACCCGCCACCCCGGCGGCCACCGCACGCACCAGCCTGCTCTTGAGGACGTGCCGAGGCGAACCGAGCAACCGGGCCCCGGACAGCGCCCGCCCGGCCGCGGCCACCGCCACGGCGGGCCGGCCCGCGACCAGCGCGGTCTCGGCCAGCACCCACTCGTACCGGACGCGGGTCCGATGACCGGGCCCACCGCACCACGGGTCGGCACGGTCGAGCAGCCTCCCGGCGGTCCGCGCGTCGAACCGGCCCAGTGCGTCGGCCGCGAGCCCGGTGAGCGCGTCGGCCACGGCGGCCCGGGCACCGGCCCCCCACCGGTCAGGCAGGCCGCCGGTGGCGCCGCCGCCAGCGGCCGCGGCAGCGCCGAGTGCGTCCGCGGTGGTCGCGGGGGCCCTGTACTCACTCGTGCCCTGACCGGTGCCGGTCCCGGTGCCGGTGCCGGTGCCGGTGCCGATGCCGGTGCCGGTGCCGATGCCGGTGCCGGTGCCGGTGACGAGGGTTCGCAGTGCCCGGCCGTCGAGCACCGCCGCGGCCGCGTGCCCGCCGAGCTGCCGCAGATGTGAGGCCCTCGCCAGCACGGCACGCGCCCGACCCACCGGTCCGGCTTCCGGCGAGCGGGACAGCGGTTCGAGGACCGCCGCGGCGGCCGCGTACCGACCGAGCCCACCCAGTGCGACGCCCGCCGCCCAGCGCCGCAGCGGATCGGACCGGCGGGCCGCGGCCGCGGCCTCGCCGGGGCTCGCCGGGCCGGCGAGCAGGAGCTCCACCTGCGGCAGCCCCTCATCCGGAGGTGACTTCCGGACGTGCACGATCGTTCACCTCGAATCAGGTTTGCGCCCGGCTGACCTCGGGAATCTGGACCTCGACAGGTCCGAGGTCGAAGGGCAGGTGACGAAATGGCGGACATCCGGAGGCTTCCCGGCCCGGTCGCCGACATCTACGACTGGCAGATGGAGGGAGCCTGCCGGGGGATGGACAGCGCATTCTTCTTCCATCCCGAGGGCGAGCGCGGACCCGCGCGCGCCCGGCGCGAGGCTCGCGCCAAGCAGGTCTGCCAGGAGTGCCCGGTACTCGTCCAGTGCCGGGAGCACGCGCTCAAGGTGCACGAGCCGTACGGCATCTGGGGCGGCTTGTCCGAGTCCGAACGCGAGACGATCATCCGTGGCCCGCGCCGGACGCTCAAGGTCGCCGACCCGCAGCCGGTCGAGAAGGCGCTCGGCTCCGCCTGAGCGCCACCGGACCGGCCCCCGCCGGGGGGCGTGTCCCGGCGCCACCGCGTGACCGGACGGACGAGGGCGGGTGGTCGTGATCGACCACCCGCCCTCGTCGTGTGTTGCGCGGACCGGGGCTAGTGCCCGTGCCCGTGGCCGTGGCCACCGGCGGCGGCCGGCGGTTCCTCGGCGGGCTTGTCCACCACTGCGCTCTCGGTGGTCAGCACCATGCGCGCGATGGAGGACGCGTTCTCCACCGCCGACCGGACGACCTTGACCGGGTCGATGACCCCGTCGGCGATCAGGTCGCTGTAGCCGCGGGTGGCCGAGTTGTAGCCGGCACCCCAGCCCTTCTCCGCGACCCGCGAGACCACGATGGCGCCCTCGTCGCCGCCGTTCTCGGCGATCCAGTACAGCGGTGCCGACAGGGCCTTGCGGACGATCGCGACACCGGTCGCGGCGTCACCGGTCAGGCCCAGGCCGCCGTCGAGCTCCGCCGCGACGTGCACCAGTGCGGACCCGCCGCCGGGGACGATGCCCTCCTCGACCGCCGCCCGGGTCGCCGCGACGGCGTCCTCGATGCGGTGCTTGCGCTCCTTGAGCGCGGTCTCGGTGGCCGCGCCGGCGCGGATGACCGCGACACCGCCGGAGAGCTTGGCCAGGCGCTCCTGGAGCTTCTCCCGGTCCCAGTCCGAGTCGGACTCCTCGATCTCGCGCTTGAGCTGCGCGACCCGGCCCTCGACGTCGGCCTTCGCACCGGCGCCCTCGACGATCGTGGTGTTGTCCTTGGTGACCACGACGCGCCGGGCCCGGCCCAGCAGCTCCAGGCCCGCCTCGTTCAGCTTCAGGCCGACCTCGGGGTTGATGACCTGGCCACCGGTGGCGATCGCCAGGTCGTCCATGAACGCCTTGCGCCGGTCGCCGAAGAACGGCGACTTCACCGCGGCGACCTTGACGGTCTTGCGGATCGAGTTCACGACCAGGGTCGAGAGCGCCTCGCCCTCGACGTCCTCGGCGACGATCAGCAGCGGCTTGCCCTCGCCGAGCACCTTCTCCAGCAGCGGCAGCAGGTCCTGGATGGAGCTGATCTTGTCGCGGTGCAGCAGGATGTACGGGTCGTCGAGCGCCGCCTCCATCGACTCGGAGTCGGTCACGAAGTAGGGCGACAGGTACCCCTTGTCGAACTGCAGACCCTCGGTGATCTCCAGCTCGGTCGAGAGGGTGGAGCCCTCCTCGACGGTGATGACGCCGTCGTTGCCGACGGTCTGGATCGCCTGGGCGATCAGGTCGCCGATCTCCTGCTCCCGGGAGGCGATGGCACCGACCTGGGCGATGTGGCTGCCCGCGTCGACCGGCGTGGCCTTGGCGAGCAGGGCCTCGGACACCTTCTGCGCAGCGGCCGCGATGCCCTGGCCGAGCGCGAACGGCGCGGCGCCCGCGGCGACGTTGCGCAGGCCCTCCTTCACCAGGGCCTGCGCCAGCACGGTGGCGGTGGTGGTGCCGTCACCCGCGACGTCGTTGGTCTTGGTCGCGACGGTCTTGGCCAGCTGCGCGCCGAGGTTCTCGAACGGGTCCTCGAGATCGATCTCACGGGCGATGGTCACGCCGTCGTTGGTGACGGTCGGGCCACCGAACTTCTTGTCGATGACGACGTGCCGGCCGCGCGGGCCGAGCGTCACCTTCACCGCATCGGCGAGCTGGTTCACGCCGCGCTCGAGCGCGCGACGGGTCTCCTCGTCGAAGCTGATCTGCTTCGCCATGTCTTCTTCTCGCTGCCTCTCGTCTTGCCGGATGCTCGGGGGAAACGACACCGCCCCGACCGGACCACCGTCCGGTGGGCCCGCCGGGGCGGTGCGCTAAGCCTTGCGGGGCAACGTCAGTTGACGACGGCCAGCACGTCGCGGGCGGAGAGGATCAGGTACTCCTCGCCGTTGTACTTGACCTCGGTGCCGCCGTACTTCGAGTAGATGACGACGTCGCCGACCGCCACGTCGAGCGGCACGCGGTTCCCGTTGTCGTCCACCCGGCCCGGACCGACAGCCAGGACCTTGCCCTCCTGGGGCTTCTCCTTGGCGGTGTCCGGGATGACGATGCCGGAGGCGGTGGTGGTCTCCGCCTCGCTGGCCTGGACGACGATCTTGTCCTCGAGCGGCTTGATGTTCGCCACGACGAATGACCTCCCCTTCCTGGGGTGAATCCGGTGTCACGGGTTCTCTTGCGGTGTCAGCAGCGCCCGCGTACGCCCTCCCGCCCCGCCGTCGCGGGTGCCGGGGCGACAGGTGTCCGTCGCGCGCATTGGCACTCTACTCACGAGAGTGCCAGAACCGCGACGGGGGCTCAACCGGTACTTCCGCCCGTTCGTGGCGGACCGCACCGCGCGTCGGTGCCGAACCGGCGCCGAACCGGTGCCCGGGGCGTCGAGGGTAGCGTCAACGACCGTGGCTGACCTGGTTCTCGGAGCGAACGTGTTCGGCTGGACGGCCGACCGGGAGACCTCCTTCGCGGTACTGGACGCGTTCGTCGACGCCGGCGGGACGATGATCGACACGGCGGACTCCTACACCTGGCGCGCACCGGGGAACTCCGGTGGCGAGTCCGAGACGATCCTCGGCGAGTGGATGCGGGCCCGCGGCAACCGCGACTCGCTGTCCATCGCGACGAAGGTCGGGTCGCTGCCCGGCCGTGAAGGGCTCGGCGCGGAGAACGTCACCGCGGCCGCCAGGGAGTCGCTGCGGCGCCTGGGCACCGACCGGATCGACCTCTACTACGCCCACCGCGACGACCCGGGCACCGCGCAGGAAGAGACCCTCGACGCGTTTGACGCGCTCGTGCGGGAGGGCGCGGTGCGCGAGATCGGTGCGTCGAACTTCAGCCCGGAACGGTTGCGTTCGGCGCTGGAGATCTCGGCCCGGGACGGATTGACCGCCTTCACCGCCGTCCAGCCGCACTACAACCTGATGGAACGCGACGCGGTCGAGGCGGCGCTGGTGCCGCTGGCGGAGTCCGAGCAGCTGGCCATGTACCCCTACTTCGGCCTGGCCAAGGGCTTCCTGACCGGCAAGTACCGGCCGGACTCCCCGCTGCCCGGCGGGCCCCGCGCCGAGGGTGCCGCCGCCTACCTCGACTCCCGCGGCCGTGCGGTGCTGGCCGGGCTCGACGAGATCGCCGCCGGGCACGGGGTGCCGGTCCCGGCCGTCGCGCTGGCCTGGCTGGCGTCCCGGCCCGCGGTCACCGCGCCGATCGCCAGCG
The DNA here is from genome assembly GCF_040659795.1 of Pseudonocardia sp. NPDC049635. Taxonomy (NCBI): domain Bacteria; kingdom Bacillati; phylum Actinomycetota; class Actinomycetes; order Pseudonocardiales; family Pseudonocardiaceae; genus Pseudonocardia; species Pseudonocardia sp. NPDC049635. The sequence continues at coordinate 121,187 of NZ_JBFAON010000002.1, read as the reverse complement.
CCCGCACCCCCGAGCAGCTGGCCCAGCTGCTGCCGATGCGGACCCTGGAGCTCACCGACGACGAGCTGCGGCTGCTGTCGTACCTGTCGGCCCGGTGAGCAGGGCGAGGTAGATCCCGGCGAGCACGGACGGGTCACGCAGGTCCCCGACCAGCGCCGTGACCCGGCCGAGCCGGTTCCGGACACTGTTCTGGTGCACCCGCAGTGCCCGCGCCGTCGCGGGCACATCCTGACCGTGGGCGAGCCAGACCCGAAGTGTGTCCAGCACCGTCGGACCGAGCGGGTCCAGCAGTCCGTCGGTCAGCTCGGCGACCCGCTGCGGGCCCACCTCCAGCACCATCCGGTCCAGCACACCCAGCTCACCGGCCCGCACCGGCCCGCCACCGGTGAGCGCCGAGCGGGCGGCGGCCAACCGGGCGTCCCGGTACGCGGGGCCCGGCGCCGCGCCGGCGGTGACCTCGGCGATCCCGGTGACCGGGAGCCCACCCGGCGTCACGTCCTCCCCGACCAGCGCCACCAGCGCACCGTCGAGCTCACCGAGCAGGTACGGGCGGCGCAGGTCGTCGAGGACCCGCTCGACCTCGACCAGGTCGGCCGTCCCGGCCAGCACCAGCAGCGTCCGGGGCCGGTCGGCCGGTGGCCCGCCGGCCACCTCCTGCCCGGCCACCAGCCGGCGCAGTGCCTCGGCGCGCTCCTGCCTGCGGCGGGTCGCGTCCTCGTCGGCGGCCGCGGCGATCCCGGCCAGCAACCGCGCCACCAGAGCCACCGCCCGCACGATCAGCGGCACCGGCACCGACCCACGGGACACCCCCACGACCAGCCAGGCCCGCGGCCGACCACCCGGGCGGACCGCAGCGGCGAACAACCCGTCGGCGTCGACCACCTCGACCGGTGGCGCGGTGACGGCGAGCCCGCGGAACCGGTCCCACCGTTCCCGCGCGCCCGCGGCGCCGGAACCGGGGTCGGCGTCCAGTACCGCGCCGTCCGGCCGGTGCAGGGACACCCCGCAGTGCAGGACCCTGGCCAGGCCCTGCACCAGCGCCTGCTGCGGAGCGGGTCCACCGAGCAACCCGGTGAGGCTGTCGGTGATGGCCGCCGAGCGGCGGAACGCGTCCAGGTCCCGGTCGAGCACGGCCGCGTCGACGGCCCGCACGATCTCCCGGAACGGTGTCGCCTCGGGCACCTCGAACAGCGGCAGGTCCCGCTCGGCGGCCTCGTCGACCAGCGCCTCGGGCACTGCGTCGTGCACGACCCCGGTGCCGAACCCGAGCGCCGCCACCCCGCCCGCGGACAGTTCCGCGACCAGCTCCCGGCAGTCCCGCGGGCCGGTCAGCCGCAGCCCGGTGGTCAGCAGCACCCATCCGGGGGGCACCCAGCGGGTGGGGTGCGGGATCTCCACGACGTGCGCACCGAGCACCGGCCGTCTGCGCCCGGGCACCACGGGCTGCAGACCGAGCTCACCGCGCAGCAACAGCTCGTCCAGCTCCACCGGGTGTGGATAACACACCAGATCTGTTCACAGCTGTGGAATCACCACGGCCCGGCGCGCACCGGCGGGGGCTAGCGTCGTCCGGCGAGCCGCCACCGCCCCGGGAGGAACCGCCGATGTCCGCGTTCTGGCATCCGTTCGCCGCCATGCACTCCGTCCGGGCGCACGCCGTGACGATCGCCCGCGGCGAGGACGTCTGGGTCTACGACGACGCCGGCAACCGCTACCTCGACGCCACCGCCAGCCTCTGGTACGCCAACGTCGGGCACGGCAGGCGGGAGATCGTCGACGCGGTCGCCGCCCAGCTCGCGACCCTGGAGGCGTACTCCACGTTCACCGACTTCACCAACGAGCCCGCCGAACGGCTCGCCGCCGAGATCGCCGAGCGCGCCCCGCTCGACGGCGGCAAGGTGTTCTTCACCAGCGGCGGCGGTGACTCGATCGAGACCGCGGGCAAGCTCGCCCGGGAGTACTTCGCCGCGGTCGGCGAACCGCAGCGCACCGTGCTGTTGCACCGCGAGCACAGCTATCACGGCACCCACGGGCTGGGTACCTCGCTGGCCGGGATCCCCGGCAACCGGCTGGCCGGACCGTTCGTGCCGGACGTCGTGCAGGTCCCGTGGGACGACGACGCCGGGCTGGAGAAGGCGATCGTCGACCTCGGCCCGGAGCGGGTCGCCGCGTTCTTCTGCGAACCGGTGATCGGTGCCGGCGGCGTCCTGCCCCCGCCGGAAGGGTATCTCGAGGCGGCCGCCGAGGTGTGCGCAGGCACGGCGTGCTGTTCGTCGCCGACGCCGTCATCTGCGGTTTCGGCAGGCTCGGCGACTGGTTCGGGGTGGAGCGGTTCGGCATCCGCCCGGACATCGCCGTCTTCGCGAAGGGCGTCACGTCGGGATACCAGCCGCTCGGCGGGATCGTCGCCTCCGAGCGGGTGGCCGCGCCGTTCTGGGAGACACCGGGCCGGGTGTTCCGGCACGGCCAGACCTACGCCGGGCATCCCGCGGCGTGCGCGGCGGGCAGCGCGACGATCGCGCTGATGGAGCGTGACGGGTTGCTCGCCGCCGCGGACGCGCTGGAGCCGCAGCTGCTGGAGCGACTGCGCCGGATCGCCGACCATCCGCTGGTCGACCACGCCCGCGGCGGGGTCGGGGTGCTCGGTGCGCTGGCGTTCGACGCCGCCCGGCTCGCCGGGGCGCCCGACCTGCCGCAGCGGGTGTTCCGTGCCGCCCGCGACCGCGGCGTGCTGATCCGCCCGACGGGATCGGCGATCGCCTTCTCCCCGCCCCTCACCACGACCACCGACCATCTCGACCTGCTCGCCGAGGTGACCGCGGCCGCCCTGGACGACGTCGCCGCCGGCCGTTGACCGCACGGGGGCGCCTCGTTCGCACGGGAGCCGGCACGCCGAACCCCGTGCGGGCGGTCGGCTCAGCCCCGGCGCGGGCGATCGGCTCAGCCCCGGTACGGGCGATCGGCTCAGCCCCGGTACGGGCGATCGGCTCAGCCCCGGTACGGGCGGTCGGCTCAGCCTCCGTGCGATGCGGCGCGGCGCATGGTGTGGGCGTCGGCGCCGGAGGGGCGGTAGTAGCGCCTGCGGAGACCGACGATCTCGAAGCCGTGCCGCTCGTACAGCGTGCGGGCGGGCTCGTTGTCGGTGCGGACCTCCAGGAAGACCGTGGCGCGGAGCTCGTCGGCGACCTCCAGCAGCTTCCCCAGCAGGGCCCGGCCGATCCCGCGCCGCTGCCACACCGGGTCGACCCCGATCGTGTGCACCTCCGCCTCGGCCTGTGGCGGACCGGCGATGACGGCGAGCCCGCCGTAGCCGACGAGCTCACCGTCGGCCCGGGCCGCGAGATAGACCTGCCCGGAGGAGACGGCGTCCCGGAACGCCTGCGCGCTCCACGGCGCGTCACCGGGGAACAGCAGCCGCTCCAGCTCCGCGCAACGCTCGGCGTCGGCCCGGTAGAGCGGGCCGATCGTCACGGTCGTGCTCATGCGGTGACGCGCTTGCGCCCGGTGGGTTCCACGGCGTCCGGGCGCCGCAGGTAGAGCGGCTCGATCGGCGCCGGGCACCGCCCGGCGCGCAGGGCGGCCGCTGCCACCCCGACCAGGCCCTCCGGGGTGGGCGCACCGGGGCCGCCGACGGCGACGCCGAGCCGGTCGGCGAACGCCCGGTCCCCGACGACGGTCCCGACCGCCAGCTCGCCGAGCCGGCCGGCGAGCGTCTCCGGTGGTTCGACGGCCGGGCCGCTGAGCCGGCGGGCCGCCGGGTCGTAGGCCGCCCAGTACACCTCGCGCCGGCGCGCGTCGGTGACGACGAGCAGATTGCCCGGCCCGGCCTGCGGGTGTTCCGCGCCCGGCTCGTCGATCCCGGCCGCAGCGAGGGCGAGCGCGTCGTGCGAGCAGACGCCGTGCACGGCGACGCCGAGTGCGTGCCCCAACGCGGCCGCCGAGGCGATCCCGACCCGCAACCCGGTGAACGGGCCCGGCCCGGCCCCGACGACGACGGCACCGACCTCGGACAGCGCCCGCCCGGTCTCCGCGCACAGCGCACGGACGGCGGGCATCAGCAGCTCACCGTGCCTGCGGCCGTCGTGGGCGCGCACCGCGAGGGCCCGCGGGGTGTCCGTGAGCGAGACCAGGCCGGCGGTGACGACCGGTGTCGCGGTGTCCAGGGCCAGTACCAGCACGGTCGGCCAGCCTACGGGCGTGCGGTGCGGCGCAGCGTGGCGACCCGGGTCTCGTCGTCCCGGCGTTCCAGCACGACCTCCACGGCGCTGTCGGTGAGCCGGTCGGCGACCCCGATCCCCCACTCCACGGCGACGACGGCCCGGCCCAGCTCGGTGTCCAGGTCGAGATCGTCGAGCTCGTCGACGACCGCTGCGGCGTCCGCCGTGCCGTCGGCCCCGCCGAGGCGGTAGGCGTCGACGTGCACCAGCGCCGGCCCGTCCCCGGACGGCGGGTGCTCGCGGGCGATCACGAAGGTCGGCGACGCGACCTGCCCGGTCACCCCGAGCCCGCGGGCGAGGCCGCGCACCAGCGCGGTCTTGCCCGCCCCGAGCGGGCCGGCCAGCAGCAGGACGTCCCCGGCCACCAGTTCGCGGCCCAGCTCCTCGCCGAAACCCTCGGTGTCGGTGACGGTCGGCAGCTCCCGGCGTACCGCGGGGGCACCCGCCGCGGGGATCATGTGCGCTCCGTGCGCTTCGGGCGGCCCGCGCCGCGCAGGACACCGGTGCGCCGCCGGGCCCGGCGTGTCGCGTCCCCCGGCCCGGGGAGGCGGTCCGGCCCCTGCGCGGGACGCCTGCGCCGGAACCCGCCGTCGCGGGTACGTTCCATGCTCCGTTCGATCAGCGCGCCCAGCTCCGCGTCGACCTTCCCCGGCTGTTCGAGCATGGGCATGTGCCCGACGCCGGGCAGCCGCACCAGCCGGGCGGTCGGGATCGCGTCGGCGATGACCTCGCTGTGCCGGTACGGGATGATCCGGTCGCCGTCGCCGGCGAGCACCAGCACCTCGGCGCAGCTGAGGCCGGGCAGTGCGGCGAGCCGGTCGTGCGTGCCGAGGGTGTCGACGAAGTCGGTGAGTGCGCCCACCGCGTTCGAGTCGATCATCGTGTCGACCAGGTCGACCATCCGCGGATCGACCTGCCGGTCGCCGTAGGCGAACCGCTTGGTGATCGCCCAGATGATGTCGCCGAGCGCACGGCGGCCGGTCTCGACCAGCCCGGGCTGCCAGGCGGCGAGCCCACCGAGCGCACGGATGACCGGGTTGCGGCGGGACAGGAACGTACCCGGCAGCCCGGACGCCGCCATCTCCCCCGCCGACGTCGACACCAGCGCGACGGCGGCGACCCGGTCGTGGAACAGTTCCGGGTGCTGCTCGGCGAGCGCCATCACCGCCATACCGCCCATCGAGTGCGACACCAGCACCAGCGGCCCCTCCGGGGCCAGCGCACGGATCACCGCGTCGAGATCGCGGCCGAGCTGGTCGATGGTGCAGGAGTCCTGCGGGGCGCGCTCGGAACGGCCGTGGCTGCGCTGGTCGTAGAGCACCATCCGCACCGACGGGTCGGTCATCCCGGCCAGGAACGGGCGCTGCTCCTGCCAGGTCCGCCGGTCCAGCGCGAAACCGTGCACGAGGACGACGGTCACGGCCGGCTCGGAACCGTCCGCGGGCGCGACCTCCTCGCAGGCCAGCCGGATCCCGTCGTCCGCGGTCACCGAGCTCTCCTCCCCGGCGCGGCCGGGCGAGGGCGCCCCGCCGTGCTCGGCCATCTCGGTGGCCAGGCTCCGCCGGGCCGCGGCGATCTTGCGCCGTTGCGCGGCGACCCCGACGCCGGCGGCGGCCCCGACCGCACCCACCAGGCCGCCGGCGATCCCGGCGACCGTCCAGCCCCGGCGGCTCACTCCGCTGCTCCTTCGCGGACCGTGCGCCGCACCCGGCCCTTGATCCCGGTGACGATCTCGTAGTGGATGGTGCCGAGCTCCTCGGCCCACTCGGCGGCGGTGGGCCCGCCGTCGGTCCCGGTCCCGAACAGCTCCACCGGGTCGCCGACGGCGACACCGAGCTCACCGGGCTCACCGCAGTCGACGACGAACTGGTCCATGCACACCCGGCCGGCCACCGGGCGGATCGTGCCGCCGATCCGCACCCGCATCCGCCCGCCGTTGTTCATCCGGCGCGGCACACCGTCGGCGTAACCGAGCGGGACCAGTGCCAGCACCCGCGGCCCGGGCGACACGAACTCGTGGCCGTAGGACACGCCCTCCCCGGCCGGGACCGTCTTCACCAGCGCCACCCGCCCGCGCAGCGTCATCGCCGGGCGCAGCGGGCTGTCCGCCGGTCGCGCGACCGGATCCAGGCCGTAGGCGGCGATACCCGGCCGGACCAGGTCGAGGTGCAGGTCCGGCCGGGTCAGGGTGGCCGCGGAGTTGGCGATGTGTCGTAGCGGGGCGAACCCGCGGTCACGGACGTGCTCGGTCGCGGCGTGCAGCCGGGCCACCTGGGCGTCGATGCTGGGATCACCGAGCTCGTCGGCCCGGGCCAGGTGCGACCAGACGGCGACCGGCTCGGCGGTCCCCTCGGCCGCGGCGGCGGTGACGTCGTCCACCAGGCCGGGCCACTCACCGGGCGGACAACCGTTGCGGCTCAGCCCGGTGTCGGCCTTGAGATGCAGCCGGACCGGCCGCCCCGCGGCGCGGGCACCGGCGAGCACCGCGGCCAGGTGCTCCCGGGACGACACCGACAGCTCCACACCGGCCGCGACGGCGGCGGCGAAGTCCTCGTCGGGCAGGTGCAGCCAGCACAGCAGCGGAGCCTCGATGCCGGCCGAGCGCACCGCGAGCGCCTCGTCGAGGGTCGCGACGCCGAGCCGCGTCGCCCCCGCCGAGAGCGCGGCCCGGGCGACACCGGGCGCACCGTGGCCGTAGCCGTCGGCCTTCACCACGACCATCGTCTCGGCGCCGGAGCGCGCCGCCGAGCCGGACAGCAGTGCAACGTTGTGCCGCACCGCGTCCAGGTCGATCACGGCCTCGGCGCGGGGACCGCCGGCCGGGGGTCTGGCAGCACCCGCACCGGGTGCGGGTTCGGTGGCATGCAGCACGGTCCGATCATCGCATCCCGCATCGGCCGGGCCCGGGAAGCACCCGGGGCCGGGGGTCTCAGCCCGCCGCGGCGCGCACCCTGCTCAGCGCGGCCGGGATCGCCGCCTGCAGCGACGACGCGGGCGCCGGCACCGGCGGCAGACCGTGCCCGCGGGCGGCGAGGGTCGCGGCCCTGGCGTGCACGAGCGTCGCGCACCCGGCTGCCCACCAGGGGTCCGACCCGGCCGCGAGCAGGGCACCGATCATCCCGGTCAGGACGTCCCCGGAGCCCGCGGTCGCGGCCCAGGCGTCGGCGGCCGGGTCGACCAGCACCCGGCCGTCCGGGGCGGCGACGACGGTCGCGTTCCCCTTCAGCAGCACCGTCACCCCCAGCTCGGACGCCGCCGAACGGGCCGCCGCGACCCGGTCGCCGCCGTGCTCGCGGTACAGGTCACCGGCGATCCGGGCGAACTCCCCGGCGTGCGGGGTGAGCACCACCGGCCGGCCGTGGACGCGCTCCCGCAGGGACCGGTCGGCGGCGAGCAGGGTGATCCCGTCGGCGTCGACACAGGCCGGTACCTCCCGGTCCAGCACCGCCTCCAGCACGGCCCGGCCCGCCGAACCGGTGCCGATGCCGGGGCCGACCGCCCAGGCCTGGGTGCGCCCGGCGTCGGTGATGTCCCCGGTGGCGACGATCTCCGGCCAGTGCCTGCGCACCTCGTCCGCGGCGGATCCGGCGAACCGCACCATCCCGGAGGTGGCGAGCACGGCCGCCCCGGCGGCCAGCACGGCCGCACCCGGATAGGTCGCCGATCCGGCGGCGACCCCGACCACGCCCTGGGTGTACTTGTCGTCCTCCGGGCCGGGGACCGGCCAGCGCGCCCCGACGTCGGCGTCGTCGAGCACCCACGCCTGCGGCTCACCGAGGTACGGGGCGAGCCCGATGTCGACCAGCCGGACCGGCCCGCACAGCGGCGCGGCCAGCGCGTGCACCGGTTTGCGGCTGCCGAAGGTGACGGTGAGGTCGGCCCGCACATGGGGACCCTCGACCCGGCCGGTGTCGGTGTCGACCCCGGAGGGCAGGTCGCAGGCGACGACCGGGACACCGGCCGCGGCGTCGACCAGGGCCGGCGCCGGATCACGCAGCGGGCCGCGCCCGGAGATGCCGACGATCCCGTCCACCACGACGTCGGCACCCGCGACCAGCTCGCGCGCCGCGTCCAGGGTGCCCGCCTGCACCGGGAGCACCCGCCCGCGGGCCCGCAGCAGCGCGGCGAGCCCGGCCGGGTGGGCCCGACCCGGGTCCAGCAGCAGCGCGGTGACCGCCGCGCCACGCCGCCGCAGCTGCGCCCCGGCCCACAGCGCGTCGCCACCGTTGTCCCCGGCCCCGACGAGCAGGACCACCCGGCCTCCGTAGGTGGATCCGAGGAAGCCGCCCACGTGCGTGGCCAGCCCACCGGCCGCCCGGCGCATCAGCACCCCGTCGGCGACCGTCCCCGCCGTCGCGCCCTCGGCCGCCCTGACCTGCTCCGCGGTGTACAGCCCGTGCATGGGCCGGAGGGTAGTCCCGCTGCCCGATCGAGGGTCGGCGGAGTGCGCCGTTCGTCCCGCCTACTCGACGGTGACCGACTTCGCCAGGTTCCGCGGCTTGTCCACGTCGTAGCCGCGGGCCCTGGCGATCTCGGCGGCGATCACCTGCAACGGGATCGTCGCCACCAGCGGCTGCAGCAGCGTCGGTACGGCGGGCAGCTCGAAGAGATGGTCGGCGAAGGGCCGCACCGTCTCGTCACCGGTCTCGGCGATCACCACGGTCCGCGCCCCGCGGGCCTTGATCTCCTGGATGTTGCTCAGCAGCTTGGAGTGCAGCACCGCCCGTCCCTTGGGCGACGGCATCACGACGACGACCGGCAGGCCGTCCTCGATCAGCGCGATCGGGCCGTGCTTGAGCTCACCGGCGGCGAACGCCTCGGCGTGCATGTAGGCGAGCTCCTTCAGCTTCAGCGCCCCCTCCAGCGCCACCGGGAAACCGACGTGGCGGCCCAGGAACAGCACCGCCTTCGACGGTGCCAGCTCCTGGCCGAGCGCACGGGCCTGCCCGAGCGACTCCAGCACCTCGGCGACGGCCGACGGGATGGCCTCCAGCTGCTCGTACTCGCGGACCACCTCGTCCGGGTACTTGGTGCCGCGGGCCTGTGCCAGCGCCAGGCCGACCAGGTAGTTCGCCGCGACCTGCGCGGTGAAGGTCTTCGTGGCGGCGACGCCGATCTCCGGGCCGGCGTGGGTGTAGATCACCGCGTCGGACTCGCGCGGGATCTGCGCGCCGTTGGTGTTGCAGATCGCCAGCACCCGGGCCTTCTGGTCCTTGGCGTGCCGCAGCGCCTCCAGGGTGTCGGCCGTCTCGCCGGACTGGGAGATCGCGACCACCAGGGTGGACCGGTCGAGCACCGGGTCCCGGTAGCGGAACTCGCTCGCCAGCTCGATCTCCACCGGCAGCCGGGTCCAGTGCTCGATCGCGTACTTGGCGAGCAGCCCGGAGTGGTAGGCGGTGCCGCAGGCCACGACGAACACCTTGTCGACGTCGCGCAGGTCCTGGTCGGTGAGCCGCTGCTCGTCGAGCACGATCCGGCCGTCGACGAGGTGCCCGCGCAGGGTGTCGGCGATCGCGGTGGGCTGCTCCTCGATCTCCTTGAGCATGAAGTAGTCGTGACCGCCCTTCTCGGCGGCGGCCAGGTCCCAGGTCACCTGGAACGGGGTGGCGGTCACCGGCTCACCGTGGAAGTCGGTCACCTCGTAACCGTCCCGGGTGATGGTGACGACCTGGTCCTGGCCGAGCTCGACGGCGGAGCGGGTGTGCTCGATGAACGCCGCGACGTCGGAGGCGAGGAACGTCTCCCCCTCGCCGAGGCCGAGCACCAGCGGGGAGTTCCGGCGGGCGGCCACGATCCGGTCCGGCTCGTCGGCGTGCGTGACGACGAGGGTGAAGGCCCCCTCCAGCCGGCGGGCCACCGCGCGGACGGTCGCCGGGAGGTCCCCCGCGGTCTCCCCCTCGGCGTGGGCGATGGCGACCAGGTGCGCCGCCGTCTCGGTGTCGGTGTCGGACTCCGCCCAGATCCCGCGCGCCTCCAGCTCGGCACGCAGCTCCATGAAGTTCTCGATGATGCCGTTGTGGACGACCGCGACCTTGCCGTCGCTGCTGCGGTGCGGGTGCGCGTTGCGGTCGGTCGGCGGACCGTGCGTGGCCCAGCGGGTGTGCCCGATCCCGGACGTGGCGACGAACCCGTCCCGGCCGATCTCGTCGAGGCGGGCCTCCAGGTTCGCGAGAGCCCCTGCCCGGCGCTCCACCAGCAGCTCGCCGTCGTGGGGGAAGGCCACGCCGGCGGAGTCGTACCCGCGGTACTCCAGGCGGCGCAGACCGCCGAGAACCACGTCGAGTGCGACCTGATGACCGACGTAACCGACGATGCCACACATACGGCTGAGCGTATCGACGCCCGGTCCGCGATCTTCCGGCGCCGGGTGCGACCGGCGCCACGCCCGGCGGCGGCACACGGCGGGCAGGTCGTGACCTGCACCGGTACGGTGCCGACCGTGGCTCGGAGCAGCGTGACCCGTCCCCCGTCCATGAAGGGGGCCAAGGACGCCCTCGGCGTGCTCTCCCGGCCGGGTCCCCACCCGGTCCGGTTCGGCGATCTCGGCCTGGTCGGGCTGCCGGGCATCGTGTACACCCCGGCCGAGGGTTACCAGCTGCCCGCCGTCGTGCTCGGGCACGCCTGGCTGCAACCGGTCCGCCGCTACCACGAGCTGTTGCGCCACCTCGCGACCTGGGGTTTCGTGGCCGCGGCACCGAACACCCAGCGCGGCCCGGTCCCCAGCGTGTCCCGCTTCTCGGCGGACCTGAACACCGTGCTCGACGTCTGCGTCGGTGTCCGGCTCGGCGACGGTCACCTCAGCGTGGACGCCCGCCGCACCGCCCTGGTCGGGCACGGCATCGGCGGCGGCGCGGCGATCCTGGCCGCCGCGGCTCGGGAGCGCCTCGGAGCGCTGGTCACGCTCGCCCCCGCCGAGACGGCGCCGTCGGCGATCGAGGCCGCGAGCCGGGTGACCGCGCCGACGCTGCACCTGGCCGCCGCGGTCGACTCGCTGGCCCCGGCCGCCGGGCACGCCGAGCCGATCGCCAGGGCCGCCGGTGGTGAGGTGACCCTGCGCAGCATCGAGAAGGCCGGTCACCTCGGCTTCTGCGAGGGCACCCACTGGTCGAGCCTGCTGCTGCAGAACCGCCCCCAGCACCGCACCCGCAAGATCACCCGGGCGCTGGTGACGGCGTTCCTCATGCAGGAGCTGCTCGGCGAGAAGCGGGTGTCGGCGCTCACCTCGGGCGACGTCCCGGGGGCCCCGCTGGTCGATCTCACCCCGCCCGAGGACGAGCAGGAGGCCCCCGCCGAGGGCCTCCTGGGCATCGGCCGCTGAACGGGTCCGCCCGCACCTGATCCCGGATCGGGCACCGGCACGCGCGCCGGGCGAACGGTCCGGTGCCCGATCCGGGATCAGCGGTCGGGGTGCGGGTCGAGCGGCGGGAGCAGCGGGGTGACGACGCCGCGGCGGTCGGTGGTGCGGGTTCCGGTCGGGGGCGGGGGTGTGGCAGTCGGCCATGCCGGACCGGGGCCCGCCGGACCGGAGGCGGCCGGGTCGGGGGCGGCCGGATCGGGGGCGGCGTCGAGCTGTTCCCGTTCGGCCGACGCGGCGGCGGCGAGCCGGTCCGTCGCCCGCCGCACCAGATCGAGCCGATCCGCCCACTCCCGGCCCGCAGGATCGTCCCAGGCGGCGGCGAGGGCACGACGCACCGCGACCAGCACATCGGCGGTGTCGTCGAGCCGCTCGACGAGCCGGCGCAGCGCGGCACTCTGCTCGCCCACCCCGGTCACCGACGCGGCTCCGTCCGGAACGCGGCGGCCGACATCTCGTCGGCCGCGCGGGCGGTGGCGGCGCAGCACCGGGCCGTCCCGGCCAGCGACTCCAGCTCGTCGGCTATCCGCAGGGCGTCGACGCCGTGATCACCGGTCGGGCCGGCGGCGCCCGCCGCACGCAGATCCACCACGACGTCGTCGAGCCGGGCCGCCGCCCGGTCCAGTGCATCGGGGTCGCGCTGCAGGTCCGGTCGCATCCGCCCACCCTGGCCGATCCGGGCCGCCGGTGCCCCCGCCCGTTCACGACCGCGAACGGCCGCCGGTCGGGCGCCGCGGTGCGCACGACGGCGACCGCGCACCGCCCGACCGGTCGCAGCTCAGCTCGCGGTGGCGACGACGTCGGCCAGCCGGGCGGCGACGGCGTCGGCCTCCTCGGAGGTGGGGGCCTCGACCATGACCCGGACCAGCTGCTCGGTGCCCGAGGGGCGCAGCAGCACCCGCCCGGTCTCCCCGAGCTCTGCCTCGGCCTTCGCCACGGCCTCGGCGACCCGGTCGGACGCGGCGACCGCGTCCCGGTCACCGACCACGACGTTGCGCAGCACCTGGGGCAGCGGAGTCATGACCGACGCCAGCTCGGCCAGCGAGGACCCGGTCGAGGCGACCCGGCTCATCAGCCGCAGCGCGGTGAGCAGGCCGTCACCGGTGGTGGCGTGCCCCGGCATCACGACGTGCCCGGACTGCTCACCGCCGAGCGAGAACCCGCCCGCGCGCAGCCGCTCCAGCACGTACCGGTCACCGACCTTGGTGGTGTCCAGGGTGATCCCGGCCTCGCGCATGGCGATGTGCAGGCCCAGGTTGCTCATCACGGTCGCGACGAGCGTGTCGTGGGCGAGCTCGCCGGCCTCGCGCATGGCGAGCGCGAGCACCGCCATGATCCGGTCGCCGTCGACGACGTTGCCGGCGCCGTCCACCGCGAGGCAGCGGTCCGCGTCACCGTCGTGGGCGATGCCGAGATCGGCCCCCTGCTCGACGACCGCCCGCCGCAGCGGCTCCAGGTGGGTCGAGCCGACGCCGTCGTTGATGTTCAGGCCGTCCGGCTCGGCGTGCAGCGCGATCACGTCAGCACCGGCCTGGCGGTAGGCCTCCGGCGCGGCGACCGACGCGGCGCCGTGCGCGCAGTCGACGACCACCTTCAACCCGTTCAACGAACCGGGGGCGGCCGACAGCAGGTGGTCGACGTAGACGGTGGTCGCGTCCGGCGCGTCCCACACCCGCCCGATGGCCTCCCCGGTGGGGCGGGTCGCGGCGTGGCCGATCCCGCGCTCGATCTCGGCCTCGACGTCGTCGGGCAGCTTGTGACCCCCGGCGGCGAACAGCTTGATGCCGTTGTCGGGCATCGGGTTGTGCGACGCGGAGATCATCACGCCGAGGTCGGCACCCGCCTCGACCACCAGGTGCGCGACACCCGGGGTGGGCAGCACGCCGACCCGGATCGCGTCGGCGCCGGCCGAGGTCAGGCCCGCGACGACGGCGGCTTCCAGCATCTCCCCGCTCGCGCGCGGGTCCCGGCCCACCACCGCGACGGGGCGGCGACCGGCTCCGTTCGACAGGGTTCGCGCGGCCGAGGCGCAGACACCAACGGCGAACTCCGGAGTGAGGAGTTCGCCGTTGGCCAGGCCCCGGACGCCGTCTGTCCCGAAAAGGCGACGCATCCGGTTCGCGATCAGCGCTTGGAGTACTGGGGCGCCTTGCGGGCCTTCTTGAGGCCGTACTTCTTGCGCTCGACGGCGCGAGCGTCCCGGGTGAGGAATCCGGCCTTCTTCAGGGCCGGGCGGTCCTCGGAGTCGAGCTCGACCAGCGCACGGGCGATGGCCAGGCGCAGCGCGCCGGCCTGACCCGCGGTGCCGCCGCCGCGCAAGTTCGCGAAGATGTCGAACCGCTCCGTCTTCTCGACGGTGACCAGCGGCTCCTTCACGATCTGCTGGTGCAGCTTGTTCGGGAAGTAGGTCTCGAGCGGCTTGCCGTTCAGCGTGAACCCGCCGGTGCCGGGCAGCACCCGGACACGGACGACGGCCTCCTTGCGGCGGCCGACGGTCTGCACCGGACGGTCACCCTGCAGCGGCGCCTCGGCGGCGAACGAAGCACCGTCGAAGTCGGCGTTCTCCTCGATCGAGTAGTCGACCTCGTCGACGGCCTCGAACCCTGCGGCCTCACCGACGGTCTCGGTCAGCTCGGTCTCGGTCTCGGTCGCCTCGGCGGCCGCACCCTCGGTCTCGACCGCGTCGACGACCTCGTCGGGTCCGTTCTCGGGGCTGGTCACGGGCTGTCCCTCTTCGTTGCTCGGGGTGGTCACTGGCTGACCTGGGTGATCTCGAACGGCTGCGGCTTCTGCGCGGCGTGCGGGTGGTCCGGGCCGGCGTACACCTTCAGCTTCTTGGCCATCGCCCGCCCGAGACGGTTCTTCGGCAGCATGCCCTTGATCGCCTTCTCGACCAGGCGGTCGGGCTGGCTGTCGATCATCTCGCCGACGGAGCGCTGGCGCAGGCCGCCCGGGAAGCCGGAGTGGCGGTAGACGTACTTGTCGGTCCGCTTGTTGCCGGACACCGAGATCTTCTCGGCGTTCACGATCACCACGAAGTCGCCGGTGTCGACGTGCGGCGCGTAGGTCGGCTTGTGCTTGCCGCGCAGCAGCGTGGCGGCGTGCGTGGCGAGCCGACCGAGGCGCACGTCGTCGGCATCGATCACGTGCCAGGCGCGGGTGATGTCGCCGGGCTTGGGGCTGTACGTGGGCACGGATCTACCTCGTCGTCGTTCTCGGCTGCGGTGGGCGGTACCGGCGGAATCGTCCGCTCGGCTCCGGCCCACACTGGTGTGGTTCCTAGCGTGCCGCTGGTGGACGCCGGAGGGACGCTCGCCCGCCGGAGTTCGCTGCCTCGTACCTGCTCGAGGAACGACGGTCGGCGCCCGCGGGTCTCCACCGCTGCACAACGAGTGTCAAGAGTACCGGGCGATCCCGGGAGCGGGCGCGAGGGGGGTCGGTCACCCGCTCCCGGGATGGTCAGACGCCGAATCGGCCCGCGTTGCGCCGTTCCACGTCCTGGTAGCTCTGACCGGCCGTGGACACGAGCGTCCGGATCCGCTGCAGCGTCGCGGTGAGGTCGGTCGCCGAACGGTCCCAGCGTTGCTGGGCCTCGTTGTAGCGACCCGCCGCGTCACCGGTCCAGCCCGCCACCACCGGGCTCAGATACTGCCGCAGGTCACCCAGCTGCCCGGTGATCCTCGCGCTGGCCCCGTCGATGTCCGCCGCCGCCTGGTCGATCGCCGCGAACGTGACCCTGATCTCCGATCCCATGACCCGTCCCTTCAGCCCAGCACCGATGTGATCGCGGAGACGTTCCGCGCGTTCTCGTCCTCCACCTGCTGATACGCGGCGGCCGTCCCGCCGAGCTGCTCGGCGATGTCGGCGAGTGCGACGTTGAGCCGCTTCGCCTCGGTGTCCCATTCCGCCATCAGCGCGGTGAACGCCGTCGCGGCCGCCCCCGTCCACTGCCCGCGGGTCGCCTCCAGCCGCGAGCGGAGCCCGCCCAGCTCACCGTTGACCGCCTCGCTCACCTCCCGCACCTGGCCCGCCGCGAGGGCCATCTCCTCGGTCGTCGTCCCGAATCCCTGGGCCATCCGCCTCACCCCGTCCCGTTCCGGCCGGGCGGTCGCCCGGCCGGCGCACCGTGGCAGGGCCACCGCGCGGGCGCTGCCGTTCCCGGGAGGACGTTCGCGGGCGGGAACGCCTCACGGCACCCGTCGCACCGATCCGGCGACCTCGGCGCAGGCGTCCGGCGGTTCGGCGGCGACCGGTCTGCGGCATCCGACGACGAGCTGATCGGTGCCGGTGAACAGCACGAACCAGTCGACGACGGTGCCGTCCCCCGGGCGCTGGGTGTAGTGGTGCGTGCCGGGAGCAGCACCGGGTCCCGGCGGGCTCACCCCGTCGGCGCCGGACAGTCCCGCGGCCAGCTCACGGCGGGCGCGGTCCGGCTCGCGGTCGGCATCGAAGCCGAGCAGGCTGCGTTCGACCAGCACGAGCTCGGCCCCGTCCGGGCGCCCCACCGGGGTGAGCAGGATGCGCCGGCGCGCCGGGTCGCCACCGGAGTGCTCCCATCCGGCGGGCAGCGCGACCGCGTACCCGTACTGGACGACGGTCCCGTCGTACTGCGGTGCCGGCCCCGGGCCACCGGCCAGCAGGCCCGCGGCGAGCAGGACCACCCCGAGCGCGACGACCGAGGGCAGCGCGGCCCGGCGCAGCGCCCGGTGTGCTCCGTGCCGGGTGCTGCGCCCCCGGCTCCCCGCCCCGGGCCACGACCGCCCGGTGACCACCGCTCCCGGCGGGCCGGGCCCGGTCGGTCCGGTACCCGGCCGCCCGGCTCCGGCCGGGCCCGCCCCGGGCGGCCGCGGCCCGCGTCCCACGCCGTCGAGGTCCCACCGCTGCGGGGTCTCCCCCGGCTGCCCGGCGACCAGCAACCCGGCACCCAGCAGCGCGGCACCCAGCACCGCGGCGGTGTCCGGCCCCGCTCCGGTGACCGCGGCCGGATCCTCCGGGTCACCCGGATCCGCCGGCCCGGCCGGTCGCACCGGGCAGGGTGCTGCCGGGACCGCCCCGGCCGGTTCGCCCGGCCACGCGCCCACCAGCACGATCTCCACCGCCCCGACCGCCCGTGCCGTGGCCGCGAGCGACTGTGGCTGAGAATATGGCTGGAGATGTGGCTGGAACTGTGGCCGGAGCTGCGGCTCGATCGTCCCGTCCCGGACCACCACCGTCTCGACCCGGCCCGACCTGGCCTCGGCCACCAGGACCGGCCCCGCCGGCGGGACCGGCCCGACCGCGAGCGCGGCCACCGCGACCGGGACCGTCTCCACCCGCGCGGTGCCGGGGAACGCGCCACCGGGGGTCGCCCCGACCCGCACGACGACCGACGGTGGGTGATCGCCGAAGAAGTCCGCGACGGCGACCGCGGGGGTGGTGCCGCCCGGCGCGGCGGTGAGCAGCCGGACCCCGTCCGCGTCCGCCGCGGCGAGCAGCACCCGGTCCGGGTGGGCGTGCACGGCCACCGCGTACCCGCTCATCCCGGTTCGGCCCAGGCGAGTTGCATGCGGCGGGCACCGTGCCTGCGGTCGACCAGCACCGTCCGCCCCGGCGGCCCGGGCCGCGGCTTCACCTTCTCCAGCAGCGCCCCCTCGTCGGGGCTCCCGGACCCGACCAGGCCCGGTGCGCCGAGCTCGCGCAGCCTGCCCAGCACCGGATCGAACAACGCCCTCGCCGCGCCACCGGTCCGACGGGTCAGCACCACGTGCAACCCGACGTCGCGGGCCTGCGGCAGGTACTCGGCCAGCGGCAGCAGCGGGTGCGGGGCCGCCCCGCCGGACGGGACGACCAGGTCGTAGTCGTCCACCAGCAGCCACAGCTCCGGCCCGCTCCACCACGACCGGTCGCGCAGCTGCTGTGCGGAGACGTCGGGCCCCGGCAGCCGTCGGCCCAGCGAGCCCGCGATGTCGGCACACGCCCGGGCGGTGGCCTGCGCGGTCGAGGTGTGCGCCAGCAGGTGCGCGGCGCCGATGCTCCCGAGCAGCGTCCGCCGGTGGTCGACGGCGACGATGCGGGCCTGTTCGGGCGTCCACCGGCGGGCGATGTCGCGGGCCAGCAGCCGGAGCAGGTTCGTCTTGCCGCCACCGGAGTCGGCGAAGCAGAGCAGGTGCGGCTCGTCCGGATCGAGCTCGACCGTCGCGAGCCGGTCCTCGTCGACCCCGACGGCGGCCCCGCGGCCGGGCCCGGCCGGCAGCTCCTCCACCGCGATCCGCTCCGGGAGCAACCGGACCTCCGGCATCGGTGGCCCCTCCCAGGCGGCCGCGATGCCGGGCGCGAGGTCACCGCCGGGCTCGGGCCACGGGGCGGCGACCACGGCGGGGGCGCCGTCCGGGGCGAGCCCGTGTCCGGGACGGACCGGCACCGACGCGGCCCGGCGACGGTCCACCTCGGACTCGCCGGGGTCACCGAGGCGCAGCTCGATCCGGGTGCCGAGCTGGTCCTTGAGCGCCGGCCGGAACTCGGCCCACCGGGCGGCGGTCACCGCCACGTGCACGCCGTAGGCCAGACCTGCCGACGCCAGCGCGGTGAACCGCTCGTCGAGGTCCTCGAACCCGGACCGCAGCGCCGCCCATCCGTCGATCACGAGCAGCAGGTCGGTGCACGGTTCGTCGGGCAGGGCCCCGGCCGCGCGCCGGGTCCGGAACTCCTCGATCCCGGTGATCCCGTGCGTGGCGAACAGCTGCTCGCGCCGGTCGACGGTCGCGACCACCTCCGCGACGACCCGGCGTACCAGGTCGGGTCGCCGCCGGTCGGCGACCGTCCCGACGTGCGGCAGCCCGGTGAGCGGCCCGAGCCCGCCGCCGCCCAGGTCCAGCACGTGCACACCCAGCTCGTGCGGGGTTCGGGTGAGCGCGAGCGCGGTCACGATCGTGCGCAGCGTCGTCGACTTGCCCGACCGCGGACCGCCGACGACGGCGAGATGCCCGGCCGCTCCCGACAGATCGACCGTGAGCAGGTCCCGTCTCTGCAGGTAGGGCCGGTCGACGAGGCCGACGGCCACCGCGGTCCAGCCGGGCGGGCCCGGTGCCTGCAGGCCACGTCCCGGCCGCGGGACCGGGTCACCGAGCACCGTGGTCAGCGGTGGCGGTTCCTCCAGCGGTGGCAGCCACACCCGGTGTGCCCGAGGGCCGGGGCCGTTCATCGCGGCGACCAGCCGGTCGAGCACGCTCGGCGCCGTGACCTGGTCGGGCACCGGGCCCGGGACCACCTCCGGACCCGGCAGCACGACCGGTGCGGTCGAGAACGGCAGCGCCCGGCGCGGCGCCCACGGCCCGCCCCGGCTGCCGGGGGCGTCGTCCTCCGGACCGGAGACGTAGGCGGCCCGGAAGCGGACCAGCTCGTCGGTCCCCGCCGACAGGTACGCCGAGCCGGGGGTCGGCGGGAGCAGATGGGCGTCCGGCACGCCGAGCACCGCACGGGACTCCGCGGCCGAGAACGTCCGCAGGGCGATCCGGTACGACAGGTGCGACTCCAGGCCGCGCAGCCGCCCCTCCTCCAGCCGCTGGGACGCGAGCAGCAGATGGATCCCCAGCGACCGGCCGAGCCTGCCGATGGTGACCATCAGGTCGATCATCTCGGGGCGCTGGGCGAGCAGCTCGGAGAACTCGTCGACGACCACCAGCAACGACGGCAGCGGATCCAGTGCCGCCCCGTCCCGCCGGGCCGCGTCGTGCTCGGCCAGCGAGGCGAGGTTCCCGGCGGCCCGCAGCAGCTCCTGCCGCCGGGTGATCTCACCGGCGAGCGCGTCGGCCATCCGGTCGACCAGCGTCAGCTCCTCGGCCAGGTTCGTGATCACCGCCGAGACGTGCGGCAACCCGGCCAGCCCGAGGAACGTCGCCCCGCCCTTGAAGTCGACCAGCACCAGGTTCAGCTCGTCCGGACCGGCGGTGGCGACCAGGCCGAGCACCAGCGTCCGCAGCAGCTCGGACTTGCCGGAGCCGGTCGCGCCGATGCACAGCCCGTGCGGCCCGGACCCGCCCTGTGCCGACTCCTTGAGGTCGAGCAGCACGGGCCGGCCCGCGGTGTCGGTGCCCAGGGGCACGCGCAGCCGCTCCACCGGCCCGCGACGCCCGCGCAGCGCCGCGATCCCGTCGACGTCCGGTGGCGCGAGGCCGAGCAGCGCCCCCAGCCCGGGGGGCCGGTCGTCCACCGGGCCGCCGGTGGGATCGGCGGCCCCGTCCGGCCGGTAGCGGGCCAGCCGTCGCGCGAGCGCGCGCGCCTCCGCCCCGGTGACCGCGTCCGGGACTCCGACGAGCCTCCCGCCGGGGCCGCCGCGACGCAGCGTCCGGACGCCGGACGGCCCGGTTCCGACCGCGAGCCGCAGCACCGACACCGCGGGCCGGCGCCCGCCGGCCGGGCCGATCCGCAGCACGGTGACGCCGGGCACGCCGGCCCACGCACCGGGGGTGTCGGCGGTGCCGTCGAGCACCACCACCAGGTGCCGGCCACCCGATGACGGCTCGTCCACCCACCAGCGACGGACCCGGTCCGGGTCGTCGGTGACCATCCGCAACGGACCGACCGCGTCGAATCGGCTCGGGTGCCCGTTGTGCGGCAACCACTTGACCCAGTCCCAGCGCCCGGCGGCCGATCCGGACGCGACGACGGCCAACCGCGCGTCGTCCGGGCCGTGCCACAGCACGTACTGCACGACGAGCGCGCGGGCCAGGTCGAGGGCGGCGCCGGCCGGGTCCGCGGGACCGGCGGGACCGGCCGGGCCCGCACCGGGGTCGGGCTCCACCCAGATCGTCGCCGACGCCCTGGCGTCCACCGCGACGGGGAGGTCGTCCACGGTGGAGTGACGCCGCAGGAAGCGGCGCAGCGCGAGCGCCGAGAGCGGTTCGAGGCTCTCCAGCGGACCGGTGTGCGGCGCACTGATCCGGGACGCGAGTCGCTGGGTGCCGCGGCCCGCGCGGAGCCGGCCGAAGTCGTCGGCGGGGCGGCGCTCCCAGAGCCGCCCCGCGGCCAGCACGTCCGGCCAGGCGGCCGGGTCGGGGTGCACGAACTCCAGCGCACGGCGCTGCCGGGCCGCGGTCTCCCGCGCACGCCCGGCGAGGACCTCGAGGTAGCGCAGGTAGTCGCGGCGGTCCTCGTCCATCGTGGCGGTGCGCGCGCCCGCCCCGCGGCCGGCGCCGGTGAACAGCATGCCCAGCGCGGAGAGCGCGAACATCCCGCCGAACAGCCACGTCCCGGTGTCCCCGCGGCCGAGGACCACGAACAGCACCGCGCCACCGACCATCAGCAGCGGCAGCAACCGCTGGGCCAGGCCGCCGGGGACCGGCCGCTCCGGCTCCGGCGGCGGTTCCGGTACCAGCTCGCCGCCGGGCAGCTCCGGCACCGACCGGCGGGGCCGCCGCAACCCGATCGTCCCGCCCACCACGAACCTCCTTCGTGGACCCGCGTCCCGTGGGCCCGAGTTGTCCCGAACGCCCACGGCCGTCACCGGGACCGGCGAATACTCGCAGCGGCCCGGCCCCGACGCGGCCGTTTCCGACAACTCCCCGGAGCCCGCCCGTGACCCTCCCCCCGCCCCCGGCCATCGAACCGACCGGCCGCTGGGTGCGGCTGTCCGTGCTCACCCCGCGCGGGCGGGCCGACCTGGCGCTTCCGGCGGACGTACCGGTCGCCGAGCTCGTCCCGATGGTCCGCGAGCTCGTCGGCGGCGCCGGCCAGGGCGGGGTGCCGCAGGCGTGGCGGTTCACCGGCCCGGCCGGGGGGCCGCTGCCGGCCGACGCCACCCTCGACGAGCTCCGGGTACGCGAGGGCGAACTGCTCCACCTCGGGCCCGCGCGACCGGCGCCGGCGCCCCCGCGCTTCGACGACGCCGCCGAGGCCCTCGCGCACGCCGTCGGCGAGGCCCGGGACCGGTCCCGTGCGGGCCGCGGCGGGGGGCTCGGTGCCGCGGTGCTCGGCACGGTCGCCGGTTGCGCGGCGCTCACCACGGTCGCCGGTCCGCTGCGGCCGGTGGCGGCCGCCGCGGCGGCGGTCGCGGCCCTGGCCGCGCTCGCCGTGACCCGACGCTGCGGCCGGTCCGAACCGGACACCGGGGCAGCTGCGGCGTGGTGTGCCGTGCCGGCCGCGGCGACCGCCGGGGCGCTGCTGGCACCCGGCCCGCCCGGGGCGGGTGCCGTGCTGCTCGCCGCCACCGGTGCGGTGATCGCCGCCGCGCTCGGCCAGATCCCGGCCCGCGCGGTCTCCCCGGTGCTGGTCGCGATCGCGGTCGCCGGGACCGGCACCGCGCTCGCCGCGCTCGCCCGGTTGCTGCTCGACGCGCCCGCGGCGGCCGTCGCGGCCGGACTGGCCGCCCCGGCGCTCGCGGTGGGGCCGCTGCTGCCGCGGCTGGCGCTGCGCCTCGCCGGCACGCCCGCACCACCGGTGCCGGCCGACGCCGGTGAGCTCGCGGCCGCCGAGCGGATGCCGCCCGGCGACACGCTCACCGTCCGTGCCGGGCTGGCCCGCACGCTGCACTCCGGCGCGCTCGCCGGGACCGCGGTCACCGCCGCCGGGGGCGCGCTGGTGGCCACCGTGTCCGGTGGTCCGGCCGGGGGTGTGCTGCTCGCCGTCACCGCGGCGGTCCTGCTGATGCGGTCCCGGGCACTCGCCGAACCGGTCCCGGCCCGGGTGCTCGCCGGGACCGCGGTGCTGGCCGTCGCGGTGGCCGCCGTCCCGGTCGCGCTCGCGTTCGGACCGGTGCCGCGGCTCGCCGTCGGTGCCGCCCTGCTGCTGGTGACGGCGGTCGGCGCGGTGGCGGTCCGAGCCACCCCGTCACCGCCCGCCCGCCGCGCCCTCGACATCGCCGAGCTGGTGCTGACCGCCGCGGCGATCCCGGCCTCGCTGGCCGCGATGGGACTGTTCACCCTGGTCCGCGGGCTGTGAGCCGCCCACGGAGGACGACACGGGGGGTGGCGGCGGTCACCGTCGGGGTCCTCGGCCTGCTCGGTGCCCTGTGGGGCCCCGCCGCCCCCCACGCACCCGCCGGGCCGGTCACGGCCGGCCGGGTCGCCCCGGGTCCGCCCGGCCCGGCCGACGGGCTCCGGCAGACCGTCGAGTGCACGCCGCCCGGCCCCGGCGGGCCGGGGGCCGCGCCACCGGCCGCGCCCCCACCGGACGGTCTGGCCACCGGAGCGGGCGAGCTCGTCGCGGTGATCGACACCGGGATCGCGCCGCTGCCCCGGCTCGCCGGCAGGTTGCGGGGCGGCGGGGACTACCTGACCGGTGGCGACGGGCTGTCCGACTGCGACGGTCACGGGAGCGCCGTCGCGCTGGTCCTCGCCGGGGCGGCCGATCCGGAGACCGGCACCGGGGCCGGGATCGCACCGGGCGCCGAGCTGCTGTCGCTGCGCCAGTCGTCGGCCCGGTTCGTGGTGAGCGACCCCGACGGGTCCGAACGCCCGGCCGGTGAGATCGCGACGCTCGCCTCGGCGATCGGACGGGCCGTCGCGCTCGGCGCATCGGTGATCAACGTGTCGCAGGTGGTGTGCGTGCCGGCGGACGAGGCCGACCGGGCCGGGGCCGCACTGCACGCCGCCGTCGCCGGGGCCGTCGCCGCGGACGTGCTCGTCGTGGCGGCGGCCGGCAACATCGACCCCGCGGGGACCTGTACCGACACCCCCGGGCTGCGGCCGCTGCCCGCGTCGTACGAGGAGGTGCTGGCGGTCGGCGCGGTGGACGCCCTCGACCGGCCGGCGGCGTTCTCGATACCCGGGCCGTGGATCGACGTCGCGGCGCCGGGTGTCGACCTGCCCGCTCCGGCCGGGCCGGACGGGGCGGTCGTCAGCGGCACGTCGTACGCGGCTCCGCTGGTCGCCGGAACGGCGGCGCTGCTGCGTGAACGGTTCCCGATGCTCACCGCGGACCAGGTCGCCGACCGGATCCTGACCACCGCACGTCCCCCGGCAGCCGGCCGCGACGACCGGGTCGGGACCGGCGTCGTCGATCCGGCGGCCGCGCTCACGGCTGAACCGTTGTTGCTGGTCCCGGGTCACCACGGTGGTGGTGCGAGCGGGGACCGGGCCCCGCTGCCCACTCCGGCGCCGCCACCGCCCGGGCTCCCCCCGGCGGCCGGGGTGGGTGCGGTCACCGCGGCGGGTGGTGCGCTCGCGCTGGCGCTCACCGCCGCGCGCCGCCGCGGCGCGGACCGCGACGGGCGTCCGGGTGCGTCAGCCGGGGACGTCGGTCGTGTCGCGCGCGGTCGCCAGGTCCAGCGATCCGGCTTTCGGCAGTAGCCGCACCAGCTCGGCCGGGGCGGCACCCGGTGCGGCCGCCCCGAGCGCGGCGGCCGTCGGATCGTCGGCGATGCCGTACACCGCCCCGGAGGACGCCAGCAGCCAGCGGGTGCCCCCGGCGCCCCCGGCCGGCACGGCCCGCAGCGGCCCGGGCCCCGTCCGGGGCAGCACCACCCGGTCGAGCCGCGGGCCGGGCCCGTCGGCACCGGTGAGTTCCACCGGCACCGAGCCGTCCCCGACCGGGAGCCGGTCACCGAGGTACAGCCCGCCGCGGCCGTCCCGCCAGGTCCGGCACAGCACCGCTGCGGCGGTCACGTCCACCCGGGCCGTGGGCCACGCGTCCACCCCCGGCAGGCTCCGCCCGACGGCGCCCGCTACCCCGCCGGGCGGGAGTTCGGCCGGGGAGCCCTGCCCGGTGCGGGAGAGCACGGCGTCGGCGAGAGTGACCGGGATCGGGGCCAGGCCGTCACCGGTCCTCAGGTGGTAGCCGGCCGGGCCGCCCTGCGGGCGGTCGACCACCACCTCCCCGGGGTCCTCCGGCAGCCGCAACGGCGGTCCCTCCGGGATCGCCGACAGCAGGCCGTCACCGACCCGGCGGGCCTCGGCGCCGAGCAGGCCGAGCCCGTCGAGGACGGCCCGGTCCTCGACGTCCAGCCGGTGTCGGCGGCCGCCGTGCACCAGGTAGGTCGCGCCGCCGTCGACGGTCAGCAGCGCCGTGTGCGGCGCGGCGTCGGGTACGGCACCGAGCGAACCGGCGAGCACGCTCGTGATCCCCGGCCCGGTCCCGCCGGGCGCGCCCGTGGTGCCGGTCCCGGCCGCGCTGTCGCAGACGGCCCATGCGGGCGGCACCGCGAGCCCGTCCAGGGGGGCGCCGATCGACGGCGGCACGGTGGCGGGCGGGGTGCGGGGGGCGGTGGCGAGCGCGTCGTCGGGGACCGCGACCGGTACCGCAGCCGCCCCGTCGGTGCGGCCGAGGGCGGCGAGCACCAGCCGGCCGCCGACCGCGTCCGGCACCGGGACCAGCCGCGGCGGGTCGGGGGTCACGGCGTACAGCACGCCGGACCGCTCCCCGCGGACCAGCGCCTGTGCACGCCAGTCCGGTGCCGGGTCGTGGCGGGCCAGTACCGCGGTGACCCCGAGCCCCAACAGCCCGACGAGCAGGCCCGCGAACACCGCACGACGCTGCGAACGGAGCTGCTCGTGCAGTGGCACCGGATCGGCCCGGACCAGCGCGGCCTCCATCCGGCGCAGGCCGAAGCGGTAGGCGTCGACCTGGTCGCGGGTGGTCGCCGGGGCCCGCTGCGGGCGGACCGCCGGACCTGCGGGGTCGGGATCGGGGCTCATCGCCCGGACGGTAGGCGGACCTTCACCCGCCCGCGGCGGTTCGGTGCGCCCTGCGTGGAACTACCCCTGGCCGTCCGGTCCGGGATCGTTGCCAGTGCACTGCAGTTGCCCATAACGTGCCACAGCGTGATCACGCTGCGGAACATCGCGGTCCCGTTGCTGGTGGGCCTGGTCGTCGCGGGTTGTTCCGCGCCGACCCCGGGGCCCGGCGAGACCGCCCCCGGGGGCGACGGCTCCACCATGACGCTCGCCGACGGGTACGAACCCGACGACCTCAACCCGTTGCTCGGGTACGGCGCGGAGGGGGCGAGCAAGTTCTACGACGGCCTGTACGCGCGTGACGCCGAGCGGACGCTGCAGCCCGCGCTGGCCTCCGGCCCGGCGACCCCGTCGGCCGACCAGCGGTCCTGGACCGTCCCGCTGCGCCAGGGCGTCACGTTCCACGACGGTTCGATGTTCGGCCCGGAGGACGTCGTCGCCACCTACGCTGCGGTGCTCGACCCGAACCGGGCGGCGACCATCCGGTCGAGCGTCCCGATGCTCACCGGTGTGGAGGCCGCCGGCCCGGACGCGGTCCGGTTCGATCTGGCATATCCCTACGGGGCGTTCCCGGAGCGGCTGACCTCAGGGATCCTGCCGTCCGAGGTGCTCGACGGCGGCGGCCCGGTCGCCGATCTCCCGGTGAACACCGAGGCGCTCGGGACCGGCCCGTACCGGCTCGCCGAGTGGCGTCGCGGGGACACGATGGTCATGGAGGCGAACGAGCAGTACTGGGGCGGCGCACCGGCGGTGAAGCGGGTCACGGTCGTCTTCGCCGCCGACGACAACACCCGCGCCCAGCGCACCGCCGCAGGCGAGTTCGACGGGACCGTGCTGCCGCCCGCGCTGGCCCGGGCGGTCGCCGAGCAGAGCGGCCTGACGCTGCGCGAACACGCCTCCGCCGACTACCGCACCATCGCCTTGCCGTTCGCGGACCCGGTCGCCGCCGACCCCGCGATCCGGGCTGCGCTGAACCGCTCGGTGGACCGTGAGGGCATGATCGACGCGCTGCTCGCGGGCCAGGGCGAACCCGCCTACCACCCGATCCCCGGTGTGCTGCCGGAACAGGTCGAGCCGTCCGCGACGTTCACCCACGACCCGGCCGAGGCCGCCCGGATCCTGGACGAGGCGGGCTGGGTCGCCGGGGCGGACGGCGTGCGGACCCGGGACGGGCAGGCGGCGAGCTTCACCCTGATGTACCCGGCCACCGACACCGTCCGGCGCGATCTCGCGCAGGCGTTCGCCTCGGACGTGCGCGCGGCCGGCATCGACGTCCGGCTGGAGGGGCTCGGCTGGGAGGCGATCGAACCGCGGATGGGGCAGGACGCCGTGGTCCTCGGTGGCGGGGACCCGTTCGACCCGGGGTTCAAGGCATGGCAGCTGCTGCACTCCGCGAACGCCGCCGACGGCTTCAACAACCCGGGTTCCTACTCCGACCCCCAGGTGGACGCGGCACTCGACGCGGCGCTGCGGGCACCCGACGAGACCACCCGGCACGAACGGATCAAGGACTTCCAGCGGGCCTACGTCGCCGATCCCGGCATGGTGTTCCTGGCCTTCCTCGGCCACAGCTACGTCTCCCGGGACGCCTGGGACGGCTACGTCGAGGTGGTCGAACCGCACACCCACGGGGTCACCTGGGGCCCGTGGTGGAACCTCGAGGACTGGACACCCCGGCAGTGATCACACCACCGACCGCGCCGGCGGCCGGGGCCCGCGGTCGCGGACGGGCCGTCGCCCGCCTCGTCGGGCTCCGGGCACTGCTCGGTGTGCCGACCGTGCTGCTGGTGGCGGTCGGAGTGTTCCTGCTGGCCGCGGCCTCGCCGTTCCGGCCGGTGTACCAGTACTTCGGGGTCGGGATCTTCTCCGCGAGCGACGCCGACATCGCCGCCGCCGAGCGGGCGCTCGGCCTGGACGGCGGCGTGTGGGTGCAGCTCGGTCGCTGGCTCGGCGGCCTGCTCGGCGGTGATCTCGGGCAGAGCCTGTCGATGCGTCAGCCGGTGACCCAGGTGATCGCCGAACGGCTGCCGTGGACGCTGCTGCTGGTCGGGTGCGCGCTGCTGGTGTCACTGGTGCTGGCGCTGGTGGCGGGCACGGTGGCCGCCTGGCGCCACGGTGGCTGGTTCGACCGGTGCGTGACCGCCGTCGGGCACACGCTGGAGGGGTTGCCGCCGTTCGTACTGGCGCTGGGCGCGATCGCGGTGTTCGCGGTGGCGTGGCCGGTGCTCCCGGTCGCCGGGCTCACCGACGCCGGTGCGGCGCCGACGCCCGAACAGGTGAGCCGCCATCTCGTGCTGCCGGCGGTGGTGCTGGGCGTCTCCCAGACGCCGTGGCTGGTACTGCACGTGCGGGCGTCGCTGATCTCCTCGCTGGACGACGACCACGTCACCGGGGCCCGGGCCCGTGGCCTTCCGGAGACGGCCGTGGTGCTGCGGCACGCGTTGCCGACGGCGCTGCTGCCGTTCGTGACGGTGCTGGGGAACCGGTTGCCCGAGCTGGTCACCGGCGCGGTGCTGGTGGAGACGGTCTTCTCCTGGCCGGGGATCGCCGCAGCGGTGGTGACGGCCGCGCTGGCGGTGGACTTCCCGCTGCTCGCCGCGCTCACCCTGCTCTCCGCCGCGGCGGTGCTGGCCGGGTCGCTGGTGGCGGACCTGATCGTGTTGCTGCTCGATCCGCGGGTGGACGCCGATGTCTGAGCACACCGCACTCGCGCCGCGCGGAACCCGCCCGGAACGGACGGACGGATGGCGGCCCGCGGGGCGGCCCCGGCCGGGGTCGCCGCGCGGCCGACGCTCCCCGGGCCGCGTCCGCCTCGTCGCCGGGGCGGCCGGGTTGGCGTTGCTGGTGCTGTCGGCGCTGCTGGTCCCCCGGCTCGGCGGGCTCGACCAGGGACTCGTGGACTACACCGCGATCCGCCTGCCGCCCTCGCCTGCGCACCCGTTCGGCACCGACTCGGTCGGGCGGGACGTGCTGCTCCGCTCGTTCGCGGGGCTCTGGGTGTCGCTGCAGGTCGCAGCGGCCTGCGCGGTGCTCTCGACGGTGATCGGGACGCTGTTCGGCGCGGTGTCCGGGCTGCTCGGCGGCTGGTCCGACCGGCTGCTGATGCGGCTGGTGGACGCCGTGAACGCCGTCCCGCACCTGCTGCTCGGCATCGTGATCGTCGCGCTGTACCGGGGCAGCGTGCTGGCGGTGATCGCCTCGATCGGGCTCACCCACTGGACGACGGTGGCCCGGGTGGTGCGCGCGGAGATCCTCTCGCTGCGGTCCCGGCCGTTCGTCGACGCCGCCGTCTCCGGTGGGGCGTCCCGGTGGCGGGTGCTGTCCCGGCACCTGCTGCCCGCGGTGCTGCCGCAGGCGGTGCTGTCGGCGGTGCTGATCCTGCCGCACGCGGTGTGGCACGAGACGGCGCTCAGTTTCCTCGGGCTCGGCCTGCCACCGCACCTGGCCAGCCTCGGGACGATCCTCGGTGAGGGCAGGCAGGCGGTGTTGCTCGGCTCCTGGTGGATCGTGGTCTTCCCGAGCGTGCTGCTGGCGGCGACGACGCTGTGCGTCGCCGGGATCGCCGCCTGGTGGCGGGACCGGTCGTTGCCGCGGCGGCGGTCGGAGCAGGCGCTGTGAGCGCGCCGGTGCTGTCGGTGCGCGGGCTGGACGTCGCGTTCCGGGTGGGCCGCGGCGCCAGGGCCCGGACCGTGCGGGCGGTGACCGGCGCCGACCTGGATCTGCGTCCCGGCCGGTTGACCGCGCTGGTCGGCGAGTCCGGTTGCGGCAAGTCGGTGCTCACCGAGGCGCTGACCGGCCTGCTGCCCGCGACCGCGGCCGTCCGCGGGTCGGCGACGCTGTCCACACCGGACGGCGATCTGGAGCTGCTGGACGCCCCGGAGAGCGACCTGCGCGACCGGGTCCGTGGGCGGTTGCTGGGGCTGGTCCCGCAGTCGGCCGCCACTCACCTCACCCCCACCAGGACGGTCGGGGCGCAGCTGCGCGAGACCCTCGCCCGGCTCGGCGCGGGCATCCCGGTGGCGGAGCTGATGGAGCGGGCCGCGTTGCCGCGCCACGTGCTGGAGCTGTACCCGCACGAGCTGTCCGGCGGGCAGGCCCAGCGGGCCGGGCTCGCGGCTGCACTGGCCGGGGACCCGCCGGTGCTGCTCGCCGACGAGCCGACCGCCGGGCTGGACCGGCCGCTGGTCGAGCACGTCACCGCGCTGCTGGCCGGGCTGGCCGACGAGGGCCGTGCCGTCCTGCTGATCACCCACGACCTGCGGGCGGCCCGCGACGTCGCCGACGACGTCGCCGTCATGTACGCCTCGCGGCTGGTCGAGACGGGCCCGGCCACCGAGGTGTTCACCGGCCCGTGGCACCCCTACACCGCCGGCCTGCTCGGGGCGCTCCCGGACGCCGGGTTCACCCCGGTCCCGGGGCATCCCCCCGAGCTGTCGGCGCTGCCCCCGGGGTGTCCGTTCGCGCCGCGCTGCCCGGAGCGCGAGAGCTGCTCGGGTGATCCCGAACCGGTCCGCCACGGCGACCGCACGGTGTCCTGCAGCGGGCCGGTGGGGTCATGAGCCTGCGTGCCGATGCGGTGACGGCCGGCTGGCGGCGCGGCCGGCCGGTGGTCGACCGGGTCGATCTCGCGGTGCCACCCGGGTCGGTGCTCGGGCTGGCCGGCCCGTCGGGCTGCGGCAAGTCCACGCTGACCCGGGTGCTGGCGCTGCTGCACGCCCCGTGGTCGGGCACGGTATCGGTGGACGGCGAGCCGGTGCACCGGTTCCGGTTCGCCGCCCCGGCGGCCCTGCGCCGCCGGATCGGTGTGGTCTTCCAGTCCCCCCGGGCCGCCACCGACCCGCGGCTCACCCTGGAACGGATCGTCGCCGAGCCGCTGCGCGCCGCGCGGGTGCCGGCCGCCGAGACGGCGCTGCGGGTCGCCGAGGTCGCCGACCTGGTCGGCCTGACCGGTGAGCTGCGCGGCCGCCGACCGCACGAGGTGTCGGACGGGCAGCTCCAGCGGGCCTGCCTGGCCCGCGCGCTCGCCCCCCGCCCGGACTACCTGCTGTGCGACGAGATGACCGCGATGCTGGACGCCTCGACGACGGCCGCGCTGGTCTCGGTGGTGTCGGCCGAGGTGACCGGCCGGGGTCTCGGCGTGCTGGCGGTCAGCCACGACGAGCAACTGCTCGACGCCTGGGCGGGCGAGGTGCTGCGCCCCTGGAGCTGACGCGTCAGTTCAGGACGTCCGCCACCGGGCCCAGCGGCGGCGCCCACTCCCGGATCTGCACGTCGGCGATGACGCCCGCCGTCGAGTACGGGTCGGAGTCGACGACGGCCTGCACCTCGGCCCGGTCCTGCGCGCGGAAGATCAACAGTCCGCCCGCGGGCTCGTCCGGGGCCCAGGCACCGGCGACGAGCAGCGTCGGCTGGGCGGCCAGGTACTCGCGGTGCGCCGGGCGGGTACGGAGCCGCAGCTCGTCGTCGTCGGTGTAGGTGTAGATCACGGCGAAGGTCGTCACGCCTTCACCCTACGATCTCCGGCCCCGGACCGGGGACGTCCGCCGGAGCGGGCCGAGCCTGCGCAGCAGCGTCGGATCGCCGGCTCCGCGCCGGCCGAACCGGAAGTTCTCGCCGACGACCACGTCCGTCGCCCGCAGGCGGCTTCCGACCGCGCGACGGGGCCCGGCATCACGTCCGCGGTGCACCGATGTCCTCGTTCCACAGCTCGGGTCGCTCGGCGACGAAGCGCTCCATCATCGCCACGCATCGCTCGTCGTCGAGCACCCGCACCCGGACGCCGTGCTCGCCAGCCAGCCGTGGCCGCCGTGGAAGGTCCGCGCCTCGCCGACCAGTACCGCGCCGATCCCGAACTGGCGGACCAGCCCGGAGCAGTACCAGCACGGCGAGAGGGTGGTGACCATCGTCGTCGAGCGGTAGTCACGCTGCCGGCCGGCGTCCCGGAACGCGGTGATCTCGGCGTGCGCCGACGGATCGCCGTCCTGCACGCGGCGGTTGTGGCCGCGACCCAGCACCCGGCCGTCCGGACCGACCAGAACGGCACCGATCGGGATCCCGCCCGAGGCCAGACCCACCCGTGCCTGCGCGACCGCCTCGTCCAGCCACACCGGGTCCACAGCGGTCAGCCTAGTGCCGATCCCGGGCGCCGCCACCGTTGCCGGACGAACCGATCGAACCAGCCCGACCGGCGTTGTGCATGGCGGACAGGGCCGGACGGAGGTACCGGGGGGCACCGCCACCGGCGGCTCCGACCGACCGCACAGGCCCTTCGGTATCAACCAGATAGATCACGGTGACATCGCCGCCCGCGCGTGATCCACTCCTCCCCGGCCCCGCAGTGGGGCAGCACCACCTGCACGTGGGAGGTCCTACTTGTCGCTCCGTATCCACATGCTCGCTGCGCTGACGGCTGCCACCGTCGTGCTCGGAAGCGGCGTGGCGTTCGCCGACACCGACGAGATCTCCTCCCGGGACGATGCACTGCAGTCTATCTCCGACGGTCTGGAGCTCATCGACGCGGGTACCCGTTCCGCCGCACTCGGGCACGCGAAGGTCACCGCCGGCCAGAACTGGCTCGTGGCCAACCCCGATACCGACACCCCGACGCAACCACCGGACACCGAGGTCACCGCGACCGCGACCCAGGTCGACGACCGGCGGGCGCGGGTCGACTGGGTGTCGACCCGCAACGATGTCACCGGTTGGCTGATCGGTCGCGACGGCACCGACACCCGAGGTCACGGCAGCTGGTCCACCGAGTTGCCCGCCGACGCCCGAACCTTCACCTTCGACCTGCTCGCCACCGGCAGCACCTACCGTTTCACCCTGCTCCCGCGCACGGACTCGGGTGAGCCGGTACCGGTGGTCACCACGGTGCGGATGACCGGCGGGCCGGTCACCCCGCCCACCACACCGCCGACCACACCGCCGACGACCCCGCCCAACACTCCGCCCACGACCCCGCCCACCACGGCCACCGAGGCCGCGGTGCGGTACGGCTGGGGCACCCCGATCCCCGGCTCCGACGAGTTCGACTACACCGGCCGGCCCGACCCGAACCGGTGGCACTCCGCGGGCGAGTGCTGGCCCGGACACGACGGCAACGGTCGCCGCTGCGCCTCGCGCAGCACCGTGAACGGATCCACGCTGGTCATGACCGGCCTGGCCAACGGTGACTCGGGATGGCTCGGCCACAAGGTGGACCGGCAGTACGGCCGCTGGGAGGCCCGCGTCCGCAGCCAGGGCACCGGCACCGGGCACGCCTACCGGCCGCTGCTCATCATCTGGCCGACGTCGAACCGCTGGCCGCAGGACGGCGAGTACGACTTCTGGGAGAACCGGACGCCGAACAGCGCCTGCGCCGGGCACTTCATCCACTATCCGCACCCGCCGGGTGCGGTGCAGCAGGAGGGTGGCTGGTGCGAGCGGCAGAACGTCGATCTGAACCAGTGGCACAACGTCGCCATCGAATGGACACCCCAGCACGTCAAGGGCTTCATCAACGGTGAGGAGTGGTTCTTCTACTCCGGTGGAGCCGGCCCCGGGGGGCGCAACGCCATCCAGGCGATGCCCTCGGGCCACCTGACCATCCAGCTCGACAACTTCCACGGCAGCGGCATGCAGCCGGCCAGCTACGAGGTGGACTGGGTACGGCTCTACCGCTGAGCCACCCCTCCGGCCCGGGACGACCGATCGGTCACCCCGGGCCGGGGTCGTCGACCGGCCGGTCGTCCTCGCGTGGCGCGATCTCCCGCGTCATGTCGCGCAGGAACCGGATCACCACGTCGCGCTCCCGCCTGCTCAGGCGAGCCGCGGCGTGGAATCGCCGCGCGTGCTGGCGGCCGATGCCCTCCCGGGCGGCGAGATGGGTACCCGGTGTGATCCGCACGGCCAGTGCCCGCCGATCCGTCGGGTGCGGCTCGCGGGTCACGTGCCCGGCCCGCTCGAGCCGGTCGAGCATCTTCGTCGTCGAGGCGCTGGAGATGTCCAGGTGCTTCGCCAGCCCGCCGGGCGTGGCGACCACGTCGCGGTTCGTGCAGACGATGAGGTAGTGCAGCGCCATCATGTCGGTCTCGTTGAGCTGCATGTACCGGCGGGACGCCTCGGCGATCCGCTTCTCGGTCGCCCGGAGCTCGCCGAGCGCGGCCATCAGCTCGGAGATGTGTGCGACGTCCTCGGGCGCCACCCCGGACCGGTCGACGAGGTCGCCGTCCGGGTCGTTGGCCACGACGTCGTAGACGGCACCCGGGCCCGGATCGAGGTCGGTCGTCCGCGCACCGTCCGGAGCGGCCCGCCGCCCTGATCGCCGCCCGTCCCCGGGAGACCCTGCGTCCGCCACGGACCGATCATAGGGCGAGAAATGTATCTAGCCTAGCTAGCATCTAGCCGCGCTAGGTATATGGTGCGGTGGCGGAGCGCCACCGCTCCCGGCCCCACCCGACTCGCCGACAGGGATCCACGAGCATGACACCGTCACACCTCCCGAGCGGGCGGACCCCGGCCGGGCGGACCACCAGGTCCTGGCCCAGGGTGCTGCTGCCCGCCCTGCTGATCCTCGCCTGGCTGGTGGCCGCGTCCTTCGGGGGCCCGCTGTTCGGGAAGATCGACGAGGTCTCCTCGAACGACCGGACCGCCTACCTGCCGGAGTCGGCCGAGGCGACCCGGGTCCAGGAGCTGCTCGGAGGCTTCCGCGACACCGACGAGATCCCGGCGATCGTCGTCGTCGCCGCACCGTCCACGCTCTCGGCCGAACAGCTGACCGCCGTCTCCGACGCGGTGGCGGCGCTGTCCGCGATCGACGGCGTCGGCGCCGAGGTCTCCCCCGCGCTGCCGTCCGAGGACGGCCTGGCCGTCCAGGCATTCGTCCCGATCAGCGCGGACGCCGAGATCGGTGAGGTCGTCGACGAGATCAGGGAGCAGCTCCGGGCGGGTGTCCCGAGCGGATTCGCCGTGCACCTGACCGGCCCCGCGGGTTTCACCGCCGATCTCGCGGCCGGCTTCGCCGGCATCGACGGCCTGCTCCTCGGGGTCGCGCTGCTCGCGGTACTGATCATCCTCCTGGTGGTCTACCGGTCGCTGCTGCTCCCGGTCGTGGTGCTCTCGACCAGCCTGTTCGCGCTCTGCGTCGCGCTGCTGGTGGTGTGGTGGCTGGCCAGGGCCGGTGTGCTGCTGCTCAGCGGCCAGACCCAGGGCATCCTGTTCATCCTGGTCATCGGCGCGGCCACCGACTACGCACTGCTCTACGTCGCACGGTTCCGGGAGGCGCTGCGCTCGCACCGCGACACCGGGGCCGCGATCGTCGCCGCCTGGAAGGGGACGGTCGAACCGGTCCTGGCGTCCGGCGGCACCGTCATCGCCGGTCTGCTGTGCCTGCTGCTGAGCGACCTGAAGTCGAACAGCGCCCTCGGCCCGGTCGCCTCGATCGGGATCGTCTTCGCGATGCTCTCCGCACTCACCCTGCTCCCCGCCCTGCTGTTCCTCCTCGGGCGGGCCGCGTTCTGGCCCCGGCGCCCGGTCCACGAACCGGATGCCGTCGCGGCCGAGGACGGCATCCCGGCCCGGGGCGTGTGGGCACGGTTGCCCGAGCTCGTCCGGCGCAGACCCCGGGCGGTCTGGATCGTGACCACCATCGTGCTGCTCTGCGGGGCGGCGGGCATCGTCCGGCTGGACGCGGTCGGGGTGGAGCAGTCCGAGCTCGTGCTCGGGGCCTCGGACGCGCGGGACGGCCAGGCCGTCCTGGGGGAGCACTTCCCCGGCGGTTCGGGCAGCCCGGCCTATGTGGTCGTCGCCGAGTCCGGGCTCCGGGCGGCCGCGGACGTCCTGCTCGCACATCCGGGGGTCGACGGGGTGACCGTCGCGACCGCCGACACCCCCGGTG
Source organism: Pseudonocardia sp. NPDC049635 (assembly GCF_040659795.1). NCBI lineage: Bacteria > Bacillati > Actinomycetota > Actinomycetes > Pseudonocardiales > Pseudonocardiaceae > Pseudonocardia > Pseudonocardia sp. NPDC049635. Next base: position 86,093 of record NZ_JBFAON010000002.1, on the reverse strand, counting down.
GCGCCGCACCGGTCACCGGAACCGGGATCACCGCGTTCGGCCCGCCGGGGACCGCCCCGCCCGCACCGACCGTCGTCGACGGCGAGGTGCTGCTGCAGGCCACGCTGACCGACGCGGCCGACTCCGCCGCGGCCGCCGACACCGTCCGGGAGCTGCGCGTCGAGCTCGACGACGTCGGCGCCCTGGTCGGCGGGACCACGGCGACCTCGGTCGACACCAACGCCGCGTCCGTCCACGACCGCAACCTGATCATCCCGGTGATCCTGGTGATCATCCTGCTGATCCTCATGGTGCTGCTGCGCTCGGTACTCGCGCCGGTGCTGCTGATCCTCACCACCGTGCTGTCGTTCGGCACCGCGATGGGGGTGTCGGCGGTCGTCTTCGACACCGTGTTCGGCTTCCCCGGCGCGGACCCGGCCGTCCCGCTCTACGGCTTCGTGTTCCTGGTGGCCCTGGGGATCGACTACAACATCTTCCTGATGACGCGGGTCCGGGAGGAGTCGCTGCGGCACGGCACCCGGCCCGGGGTGCTGCGGGGGCTGGCCATCACCGGCGGCGTCATCACCTCGGCCGGGCTGGTCCTCGCGGCGACCTTCGCCGCGCTGGCGGTCATCCCGATCCTGTTCCTGGTCCAGCTGGCCTTCATCGTCGCGTTCGGCGTGCTGCTGGACACCTTCGTGGTGCGCAGCCTGCTGGTCCCCGCGCTCGTCCACGACATCGGGCCCCGGGTGTGGTGGCCCTCGCGGCTCGACCGGCGGGTGGATCCCGAACCCGCCGCCGCGGCGCCGGCCGGGACCCGCACCGGTCCGTGACCGGGCCGGCGTACTACTCGCCGCGGACCCGCACCCTGCGGGTGAGATCGGCACGGGCGGCGAGCTCGTCGTCGGGCGGGTAGTCGACGCCGGTCAGCGACAGCCCGTGCGGCGGCGCGACCAGCACCTCCGACGCCCGGGCCGCGCGGCTGAGCAGACCGGCGGGCCAGTCCACCGCACGGTGCCCCCGCCCGACCTCCAGCAGCGCGCCGACCAGGCTGCGGACCATCGAATGACAGAACGCGTCCGCCGAGACCGAGGCGACCAGCACCCCCGGTTCGCCGTCGGCGGGGGCCCAGTCCAGGCGCTGCAACGCGCGTACCGTCGTCGCGCCCTCGCGGCGCTTGCAGAACGCGGCGAAGTCATGCTCACCGAGCAGCAACCGGGACGCGGCGTTCATCGCGTCCGGGTCGACCGGGTGGGGCCAGGCGACGGTGTCCCGGGCGCGCAGCGGCTCCGCACCGTAGGGGGCGGTGCTGACCCGGTAGCGGTAGTGCCGGCGCAGCGCCGAGAAGCGGGCGTCGAACGCGTCCGGCACCCGGGTGACGCCGCGGACCCGGACGTCGGTGGGCAGGTACCGGTTGATCCGGCGGAGCAGTCCGTCCAGCTGCGGCGCGAGCGACCCGGCGAGGTCGAGATGGGCGACCTGTCCGCAGGCGTGCACCCCGGCGTCGGTCCGCCCGGCGACGGTCAACCGGACCGGGGCCCGCAGCACCGTGGCCAGCGCATCGGTCAGCACACCCTGCACGGTGCGGCGGGTCGGCTGCTGAGCCCACCCGGAGAAGTCGGTGCCGTCGTAGGCGATGTCGAGCCGCACCCGGAACGGATCGGGAACGCCGACGGGCCCGCCGTCCTGGTGGACGGCGGGCCCGCTCGGGTGGTGCGGCTGGCTCAGGAGTCGGACTCCTGCTGGGACGCCGGCTTCGAGAAGCCGGCGGCCTCGGCGGCCTCCTCGGTGGCGAACCAGACCTCGGCCACGGTGCGGTCGTAGTGCGACGAACCGGGCACGTGGTACAGCATCGAGTCGGCGTTGCCCTTGATCTCGAAGCCGTCCGGGGCCTGCGCCGGGTCCTCCAGCGGGGCGTGCGAGCCCTCGCCGTAGGGAGCCTCGGCGGGCTCGGTGACCTCGGCGGTCCCGGCCGGGGCCTCGGAGACCTCGGTGGCCTGCGAGGACTCCGCAGCCTCGGTGGCCTCCGGGGCGGCGGCCTGCGACGCGGCCGCGCGGCGGGCGCGGTTCGCCTCGTCGGTCACCGTCTTCTGCTGGACCAGCTCGATGACCGCCATCGGGGCGTTGTCGCCCTTGCGCGGCATCGTCTTGGTGATCCGGGTGTAGCCACCGTCGCGGTCGGCGAAGAACGGACCGATCTCGGTGACCAGCCGGTGCACGACCGACTTGTCGCGGATCACCTTCATGATCTGCCGACGGTTGTGCAGGTCACCGGCCTTGGCCTTGGTGATCAGCCGCTCCGCGTACGGACGCAGCCGCCGGGCCTTGGCCTCGGTGGTCGTGATCCGGCCGTGTTCGAACAGCGAGGTCGCCAGGTTGGCCAGGATCAGCCGCTGGTGCGCGGGCGACCCGCCGAGGCGGGCCCCCTTGGTGGGCTGGGGCATGGCTACAACTGCTCCGTTTCTGCGTAGTCCTGACCGTCGTCACCGAAGGTGCCGGGGTCGAACCCGCTGTCACCGTCGGCGCCGTAGTCGCTCGCCGCCGCCGACGGGTCGAACCCGGGGGGGCTGTCCTTGAGGGCCAGGCCGAGGCCGACGAGCTTCATCTTGACCTCGTCGATCGACTTGGCGCCGAAGTTGCGGATGTCGAGCAGGTCCGCCTCGCTGCGGCCGACGAGCTCGCCGACCGTGTGGATGCCCTCACGCTTGAGGCAGTTGTAGGACCGGACGGTGAGGTCCAGCTCCTCGATCGGCATCGCGAACGCCGCGATGGTGTCCGCCTCCTGGGGGGAGGGGCCGATCTCGATGCCCTCGGCGTCCACGTTCAGCTCGCGGGCCAGGCCGAACAGCTCGACCAGGGTCTTGCCGGCCGAGGCCAGCGCGTCCCGCGGGGTGATGGACGGCTTCGACTCGACGTCGAGGACGAGCTTGTCGAAGTCGGTGCGCTGCTCGACTCGCGTGGCCTCGACCTTGTAGGTCACCTTCAGCACCGGCGAGTAGATCGAGTCGACCGGGATCCGGCCGATCTCGGCACCGGTGGCCTTGTTCTGCATGGCCGGGACGTAGCCGCGACCGCGCTCGACGACCAGCTCGACCTCGAGCCGGCCCTTGTCGTTGAGCGAGGCGATGTGCAGGTCCGGGTTGTGCACGGTGACACCGGCGGGCGGCACGATGTCGCCGGCGGTGACGGCGCCGGGGCCCTGCTTGCGCAGGTACATCGTCACCGGCTCGTCCTCCTCGGAGCTCACGACGAGCTCCTTGAGGTTCAGGATGATGTCGGTGACGTCCTCCTTGACCCCCGGCACGGTGGTGAACTCGTGCAGGACGCCGTCGATCCGGATGGAGGTGACGGCGGCACCGGGGATGGAGGAGAGCAGGGTCCGGCGCAGGGAGTTGCCGAGGGTGTAGCCGAAGCCCGGCTCCAGCGGCTCGATGACGAACCGGGAACGGGTCTCGGTGACGACGTCCTCGGTGAGGGCGGGTCGCTGAGAGATCAGCATGGGTGTGTGCCTCCTTACGACACCTGCGGCAACCGCTATTTGAAGCCGCAGCGAGCCGCCGCCCCTCCCTGCGGGGCGGCGGGATGTCGAGCTACTTCGAGTAGAACTCGACGATGAGCTGCTCGGTGACCTGCGTGTCGATCTGAGCGCGCTCGGGCAGCTGGTGGACCAGGATCCGCAGCGTCGAGGGAACGACCTGCAGCCAAGCCGGAACCGGACGGTCGCCCTGGGTCTCCCGGGCGATCACGAACGGGTCGGCGTTCCGCGACTTCTCGCGGACGTCGATGATGTCGTAGCGCGAGACCCGGAAGCTGGGGATGTCGACGCGCTTCCCGTTGACCAGGAAGTGGCCGTGGTTCACCAGCTGGCGGGCCATCCGCCGGGTGCGGGCGAGGCCCGCCCGGTACACGACGTTGTCGAGGCGCGACTCGAGGATCTGCAGCAGCTCGTCGCCGGTCTTGCCCTCCCGGCGGTGCGCCTCCTCGTAGTAGCGACGGAGCTGCTTCTCCTGCAGCCCGTAGCCGAAGCGCGCCTTCTGCTTCTCCTGCAGCTGCAGGAGGTACTCGGTCTCCTTGATCCGGATCCGGCCGTGCTGGCCGGGCGGGTAGGGACGACGCTCGAACGCCTGGTCGCCGCCGACGAGGTCGGTCTTCAGTCGGCGCGACTTGCGGGTCATGGGGCCGGTGTAGCGAGCCATGGTTGTAGTCCCCTTCCCCTAGACCCGGCGCCGCTTGGGCGGACGGCAACCGTTGTGCGGCTGCGGGGTGACGTCGGAAATGGTGCCGACCTCGAGGCCGGCGGCCTGCAGCGACCGGATCGCGGTCTCGCGACCCGAGCCCGGGCCCTTCACGAAGACGTCGACCTTCTTCATGCCGTGCTCGGCGGCCTTGCGGGCCGCGTTCTCGGCGGCCAGCTGCGCGGCGAACGGCGTCGACTTGCGCGAGCCCTTCAGGCCGACGTTGCCGGACGAGGCCCAGGCGATGACGGCACCGGTCGGGTCGGTGATCGACACGATCGTGTTGTTGAACGTGCTCTTGATGTGGGCGTGGCCGTGCGCGACGTTCTTCTTCTCGCGACGGCGGACCTTCTTGGGTCCGGTGCCCTGGCGTGCGCGGGGCGGCATTACTTCTTACCTGCCTTCTTCTTACCGGCGACGGTCTTCTTCGGGCCCTTGCGGCCGCGCGCGTTGGTCTTCGTGCGCTGGCCGCGGACCGGGAGACCGCGACGGTGGCGGATGCCCTGGTACGAGCCGATCTCGATCTTGCGGCGGATGTCCGCCTGCACCTCGCGGCGCAGGTCACCCTCGACCCGCAGGTGCTCCTCGATGTAGTCGCGGAGCTTGGTGACGTCCTCGTCGGTCAGGTCCTTCGACCGCAGGTCAGGGCTGATCGCCGTGGCCTCGAGGATCTCCTTGGACCGGGCTCGTCCGACCCCGTAGATGTAGGTGAGCGCGATCTCCATCCGCTTCTCGCGGGGGAGGTCGACGCCGGCAACACGTGCCATGCGGCGTTGTCTCCGTTCGGTTCTCGTGCCAGGTCTTCCCGACGTCCGTCCCGCTCCGCCGCTGCGATGCGGGCCCCGGCCTGGTTCCGGGGGTGCCTCCGGGCCCTCGTGGCCCGGCGGGTACGTCGGGGGCTTCTCGCGAAAGCGATCAGAGGATCGCGACGCGTGTCCCGCCGTGTCCGGCGGTGATCAGCCCTGGCGCTGCTTGTGGCGCAGGTTCGAGCAGATCACGATGATCCGGCCGTTGCGGCGGATCACCTGGCACTTGTCGCAGATCTTCTTGACGCTCGGCTTGACCTTCACGTCGTCTGCCTCTGTCCGTTGTCGTGTGTCACTTGTAGCGGTAGACGATGCGGCCGCGGCTGAGGTCGTAGGGCGACAGCTCGACCACCACCCGGTCCTCCGGAAGGATCCGGATGTAGTGCTGGCGCATCTTCCCGCTGATGTGCGCGAGAACCCGGTGGCCGTTCTCCAGCTCCACCCGGAACATCGCGTTCGGCAGGGGTTCGACGACCCGGCCCTCGACCTCGATCGCCCCGTCCTTCTTGGCCATGTCCTCCGCTATCCGTGACAGGTGTCAGTTGCTCCGCCCTGCCGACCGGCACGGCCGGCGGGACGGCGGTGCGCGCGAGCCTGCGCGGACCCGGGGTGTGTGGTACACGACGGAACCGGCGCCGAAGGGCGCACCGACGGTCCAGTGTACGGACGCGCGGAGGAACGGGTGCACGCGGGGTGACCCCGCCCGCGGCACCGGCCCCGGCGCGGGGTGGCCGGGACACCGCGGCCGGGTAGGCCCGACACTTCACGAGCGTACCGGTCCGGGCGTCCCCGGGCACGGTGTCCGGGGCGAGCCGGCCGGCCGGGTCAGCGAGCCTCTCCGTACCGTCGTGTCGCCACCGCGTCGAGCAGGGCCGAGGACACCGGCCCGGGCCGGATACATCACCGAGCTGGTCACCGACGCCCCGACCGCCCGGTCGCTGATCGACGCCGCCGGCCCTACAGGGCCTTCAGCTCCTCGCTGACCTCGGTGACGCTCTTCTTGGCGTCCCCGAACAGCATCGAGGTGTTCTCCAGGAAGAACAGCGGGTTCTCGATGCCGGCGAAGCCCGAGCCCATCGAGCGCTTGAGCACGATGACGTTGCGCGACTCGTCCACGTTCAGGATCGGCATCCCGTGGATCGGGCTGGACGGGTCGTTGCGCGCGGCCGGGTTGGTGACGTCGTTCGCCCCGATCACCAGCGTCACGTCGGTGCGGGAGAACTCGTCGTTGATGTCGTCCATCTCCTTGAGCGCGTCGTAGGAGACGTCGGCCTCGGCGAGCAGCACGTTCATGTGCCCGGGCATCCGACCGGCCACCGGGTGGATCGCGTACTTGACCTCGACCCCCTTGCTCTCCAGCAGCTTGGCCATGTCCTTCACCGCGTGCTGTGCCTGGGCGACGGCCATGCCGTAACCCGGGACGACGATCACCTGCGAGGCGTACGCCATCTGGATCGCCGCGTCGGCCGCCGAGGTCGACCTGACGGTCCGCTCCACCCCGTCGCCGGTCGTCGCGGCCTGTGTCCCACCGAAGCCACCGGCGACGATGGACGGGATCGTCCGGTTCATAGCGACGGCCATCTGGTTGGTCAGGATCGAACCGGAGGCGCCGACGATCATGCCGGCGACGATCATCGCCGTGTTGTCCAGCGCGAGACCCGCGGCCGCCGCCGAGAGCCCGGTCATGGCGTTGAGCAGCGAGATGACCACCGGCATGTCGGCACCGCCGATCGGCAGCACGACGAGCACGCCGACGACCGCCGCGAGCAGCAGCACCGCGATGATCCAGATCTCGGACGCCCCGCCGAGCCCGGCCACCACGGCCGCGGCGACGGCGAGCACCAGCAGCAACAGGTTCAACGGTTGCTGCGCCCGGCCCAAGCCGATCGGGCGGCCGGGCAGGATCTCCTGCAGCTTGCCGAACGCGATCAGCGAGCCCCAGAACGAGATCGACCCGACGATCGCGGCGAACATCGTGGCGATGACGATGTAGAGGGCCGTGTCGACGAACCCGTCGGTGTGGCGGAACTCGGCCCAGGCGATCAGCGCGACGGCGCCACCGCCGACACCGTTGAACAGCGCCACCATCTGCGGCATCTGCGTCATCTTGACGTTGCGCGCGGACGGGACGCCGAGGATCGTGCCGACGACCAGGCCGAGGATGATCAGCCACCAGTTGGCCTGCACCAGCAGCAGGGTCGCGCCGACGGCGATCGCCATGCCGACCGCGGCGATCCAGTTGCCGCGCACCGCGGTCTTCGGCCCGGTCAGTCCGGACAGGCCGTAGATGAACAGGGCGAACGCGATGATGTAGAGAATGGGGACGATCACGGCCAGCGGGCCGGAGCCCGTCGTGTCGGTGGCCGCGAGGACCTGCACGTCGCCGCTCACGAGCCGCTCCCGTTCTTCTCCGCGCCGGCGTCGGCACCGGCCCTGCCCGGCTGCTTGCCCTTGAACATCCCCAGCATCCGGTCGGTGACCAGGAAGCCGCCGACCACGTTGATCACGCCGAACGCGATCGCGACGACCAGGATGATCGCGTCGACGACCCCGACCTCGGCCCGGCCGAGGACGACGATGGCCCCGAGCAGGACGATGCCGTGGATCGCGTTGGTCCCCGACATCAGCGGCGTGTGCAGGGTGTTCGGCACCTTCGAGATGACGGCGAAGCCCACGAACCCGGCCAGCACCAGGATGGCGATGTTCGCCAGCAGTCCGGAGTCCATCAGGAATCCTCCTCGTCACGCGTCACGCAGGATCTCGCCAGCACCTCGTCGGTGAAGTCCGGGGACAGCTCGCCGTCGGCGAGCATCAGCTCCAGCAGCGCGGTGACGTTGCGCGCGTAGAGCTCGGAGGCGTGCTCGGGCATCGTGGCGGGCAGGTTCAGCGGGGACAGGATCGTCACGTCGTGGCGCACGACGGTCTCACCGGGCTCGGTCAGCTCGCAGTTGCCGCCTGCCTCGCCCGCCATGTCGACGATGACGCTGCCCGGCCGCATCCCCTGCACCGCCGCCGCGCTGACCAGCCGCGGCGCGGGGCGGCCCGGCACCAGGGCGGTGGTGACGACCACGTCGAAACCGGTGATCGCGTCCTCCAGCGCCTTCTGCTGGGCGGCTCGCTCGTCGTCGGTGAGCTCCCGGGCGTAACCGCCCTCGCCCGCGGCGTCGATGCCGAGATCGAGCCATTGCGCACCCAGTGAGCGGACCTGGTCGGCGACCTCGGGCCGCACGTCGTAACCGGTGGTCCGGGCGCCGAGCCGTTTCGCGGTCGCCAGCGCCTGAAGGCCGGCGACCCCGACGCCGAGCACCAGCGCGGTCGCCGGCTTCACGGTGCCGGCCGCCGTGGTCAGCATCGGGAAGAAGCGGGTGGAGTGCTCCGCGGCGGCCAGGACCGCCTTGTACCCGGCCACGTTGGCCTGTGACGACAGCGCGTCCATGCCCTGGGCCCGGGAGATCCGCGGGATCGACTCCATCGCGAACGCGATCACCCCGGCGTCCCGCAGCTTCTGCACGGTCTCCGGATGCGTCAGCGGGGACAGGAACCCGATCACGACCTGGTCGCGGCGCAACCGCCCGATCTGCTCGTCGGTCGGCGGGTTCACCACCGCCACCACGTCGCACGACCACGGGTCGCCGATCGTCGCGCCCGCCCGGCTGAACTCCTCGTCCGGGATCAGCGCACCCGCCCCGGCGCCGGCCTCGACCACCACGGTCGCGCCGCGGCCCGCGAGCTTCCCGAGCACCTTCGGGACGACGGCGACCCGCCGCTCGCCCCGCCTGGTCTCCTTCGGTACACCGACCGTGACCGTCCTGCGCGGGTCGTCCCGCCCGGCCTCATCGCCCATGCCGGGAACCTAGACCACCCACGACTCCCCGTGGCCCCGCTACGTGACCGGAACTACCCGGTGGGCGAGCTCTTGATCGAACCCGGAATCGACCTGCATCGATCAAGAGCTGTGCGGCGCCCGTACGGTCAGGCGCCGGGACGGTCGGGAGCACCGGCCGGGGCGGTCAGCAGCCACGGCCCGTCCTCGGTCACGGCGACGGTGTGTTCCCAGTGCACCGCACGCCCGCCGGCGGCCGTGACGACGGTCCAGCCGTCGTCGAGCTCCCGGGTCTCCGGGTCCCCGGCGACGAGCATCGGCTCGATCGCCAGTGCCATCCCCGGCCGCAGCCGCGGGCCGCGGCCGGGCTCGCCGTGGTTGGGCAGGAACGGGTCCATGTGCATGGACGTCCCGATGCCGTGGCCGCCGTACTCGGCGACGATCCCGTAGTCGGCCCCGTCCGCCTCGGCCGCGGCGCGACACGCCTCCTGCACCGCGTAGGAGATGTCGGTGAGCCGCCCGCCCGGCCGCACGGCGCGGATCCCGGCGTCCAGCGCGGAACGGCAGGCCTCGGACAGCGCCAGGTCGGCGGCCGACACCGCACCCACCGCGATCGTCACCGCCGAGTCACCGTGCCAGCCGTCCAGGATCGCGCCGCAGTCCACCGACAGCAGGTCACCGTCGTCGAGCACCTGCGCCGCCGAGGGGATCCCGTGCACGATCTGCGAGTTCACGGATGCGCAGATACTGGCCGGGAAACCGTGGTAGCCCAGGAACGACGGGACACCGCCGCCGTCCCGGATCGTCTGCTCGGCCAGCGCGTCGAGCTCGGCCGTGCTCACACCCGGCTTCGTGTGCTCGGTGACCGCGGCGAGGGTGGCCGCCACCAGCGCGCCCGCCTCCCGCATCGCCTCGAGCTGACGCAGCGTCTTGAGCTCGATGTCCCGGCCCCGGTAGCGGGCGATGGCGCCACGGAGGCCGCCCCGTCCGTTCATGCGTTACCTCGGTTCCTCGCGGTGCGGGCCGACGCCGCCCGTCCGGGTCTCAGGCGCTGCGGTTCTCCAACGCCCTGAACACCCGCTCGGTGATCTCGTCGACCTCACCGACCGCGTCGATGGTGACCAGCTGGTCACGGTAGTGGTCCAGCAGCGGCGCGGTCTCCTCGCGGTACACGCGCTGCCGGTTGCGGATGGTGTCCTCGTTGTCGTCGCTGCGGCCGCGACCCAGCAACCGCTGCACGACGACCTCGTCCTCGACGTCGAACTGCACGACCGCGTCGAGCTCGAGGCCCTTCTCCTGGAGGATCTCGCCGAGCGCCGCCGCCTGGGCGGTGTTGCGCGGGAAGCCGTCGAGGATGAACCCGTTCGCGGTGTCGGCGTCGCCGAGGCGGTCACGCACCATCCCGACCGTCACCTCGTCGGGGACCAGGTCCCCGGCGTCCATGTACCGCTTCGCCTCGCGACCGAGTTCGGTCTCGTCGCGGAGGTTGGCGCGGAACAGGTCACCTGTCGAGATGTGCGGGACGTCCAGCCGCTTGGCCATCTGCTCAGCCTGGGTCCCTTTGCCGGCACCGGGCGGTCCCACCAGAACGAGTCGCACGCGAACCCGACCTCCTGAAGTCTCATCTGCTCGGCACCGGCATCACCGCCGGCGCCACGGTGCCCGAGGACACCCGATCCGGGGCCGGGGCCCCGACCGGGGATCCCGCACGGCCACGCTGCGGGGCAGCCTAACGCAGGAAACCTTCGTAGTTCCGCTGCATGAGCTGGCTCTCGATCTGCTTCAGGGTGTCGAGGCCCACTGTGACCATGATCAGGACGGCCGTCCCGCCGAACGGGAAGTTCTGGTTCTGACCGGTGCCGGTGATGCCGAGGAAGAAGTTCGGGAGCACCGCGATGATGCCGAGGTAGAGCGATCCCGGCAGCGTGATGCGGCTGAGCACGAAGTTCAGGTACTCGGCCGTGGGACGGCCCGGCCGGATGCCCGGGATGAAACCGCCGTACTTCTTCATGTCCTCGGCGCGGTCGTCCGGGTTGAAGGTGATCCCGACGTAGAAGTACGTGAAGAAGATGATCAGAGCCATGTACATGACGATGTGCACAGGACTGGACTGATCGACCAGATAGGTCTGCACGAACTGCTGGAACCAGCCGCCCTCGTTCCCGGCCAGCCGGGCCACCAGGTCGGGCAGGTACAGCAGCGAGCTGCCGAAGATCACCGGGACGACGCCGGCCTGGTTCACCTTCAGCGGGAGGTAGGTCGAGGTGCCGCCGTACATCCGGCGCCCGACCATCCGCTTGGCGTACTGGACCGGGATCCGGCGCTGGCCGTTCTCGACGAAGACAACGCTGGCGATGATCGCCAGACCGAACACGCAGACGCCGGCGAACACCAGGGCGCCGGAGTTCTCCAGGATGAGCCGGCCCTCGGCCGGGATCCGGTGCGCGATCGAGGCGAAGATCAGCAGCGACATGCCGTTGCCGACGCCGCGCTCGGTGACCTGCTCGCCCAGCCACATCACCAGCGTGGTGCCGGCGACCATCGTGGTCACGATGACGACCAGGGTGAATACCGACGAGTCCGGGATGATCGGCAGCACACAGCCCTGGAACAGCTGCCCGCGCTCGGCGAGCGCCACGAACCCCGTCGCCTGGAGGATCGCGATGCCGATCGTCAGGTAGCGGGTGTACTGCGTCAGTTTCGCCTGGCCGGACTGGCCTTCCTTCTTCAGCTGCTCGAACCGCGGGATGACGACCTGCAGCAGCTGCACGATGATGCTCGCGGTGATGTAGGGCATGATGCCCAGCGCGAAGATCGATAGCTGGAGCAGTGCCCCGCCGGAGAACAGGTTGATCAGCGAGTAGACGCTCGCATTGTCGCCGCCCTCGACCTGGCGGACGCACTCCTGGATGTTCGGGTACGACACCCCCGGCGACGGGATGTTCGCCCCGAGCCGGTACACCGCCACGATCGCCAGCGTGAAGAGGATCTTCTTGCGGAGATCCGGCGTGGTCAGGGCCGACCGGACTGCGCTGAGCACTCGGTGATCCTCCTACGACGTCGGCGGCCCGACACCGCCTGCACCGGCCCCGGACGGGGTCGGCCGGATGGAGGGGCGCGTTCCGCACCCCCCGGGGCCGGGTAGGGCCGGAACGGCCCTCCCTGCGGGGACGCCTCTGCGGCGCCGGTCCCGATGCACGTGGGCCCGAAGCCCGATCGTGACTCTAACAGCGGCCCGGAAACGCCTCGGCGCCGCCCACGGGCCCCGGCCGCCGCAGCGGATCACGGGGCACCCCGGGCGGCGCCGTGGCGATGTTGCTCTCGCGGAGCCGGCTCGTCAGAGCTCGGACACCGAGCCGCCGGCCGCGGAGATCTTCTCCCGGGCCGAGGCGGAGAACTTGTGCGCCTTCACGGTGAGGGCGACGCCCGAGAGCTCGCCCTCACCGAGCACCTTCACCAGCTGGTTCTTGCGCACCGCACCGGCCTCGACCAGCTCGGCCGGGCCGATCTCGCCACCCTGCGGGAACAGGACGGCGAGCTCGCCCACGTTCACGACCTGGTACTCGACCTTGAAGCGGTTCTTGAAGCCCTTGAGCTTCGGCAGCCGCATGTGCAGCGGCATCTGCCCACCCTCGAAGCGCGGCGACACCGTCTTACGGGCCTTGGTGCCCTTGGTGCCCCGGCCCGCGGTCTTGCCCTTCGAACCCTCACCACGACCCACGCGGGTCTTGGCGGTCTTCGAGCCCGGGGCCGGGCGCAGGTCGTGCAGCTTGATCACCGACTGCTCGGTGGACTCGCCCGCAGCGCTCACTGTGCCACCTCCTCCACGGTCACGAGGTGGCGCACCGTGTGGACGTACCCGCGGTTCTGCGGGGTGTCCGGGCGCTCCACCGTCTGCCGGATCTTGCGCAGGCCGAGCGAACGCAGCGTGTCGCGCTGGTTCTGCTTCGCCCCGATCCGGCTCTTCACCTGGGTGATCCTCAACGTGGCCATGTCGCTCACACCCTCGCCGCGTCGGCCTCGGCGCGCTGACGCATCATCCTGGCCGGCGCGACGTCCTCGACCGGCAGGCCGCGGCGGGCCGCGACCTCCTCCGGGCGCTGCACCGCCTTCAGCGCCGCCACCGTGGCGTGCACGATGTTGATCGCGTTGTCGGAGCCGAGGGACTTGGACAGGATGTCCGAGATGCCCGCGCACTCCAGCACCGCGCGGACCGGCCCACCGGCGATGACACCGGTACCCGGCGAGGCCGGGCGCAGCATGACGACGCCCGCGGCGGCCTCACCCTGAACCCGGTGCACGATCGTGCCGCCAATGCGCGGGACGCGGAAGAAGTTCTTCTTCGCCTCCTCAACGCCCTTGGCGATCGCGGCCGGCACCTCCTTGGCCTTGCCGTAGCCGACGCCGACCAGGCCGTCACCGTCGCCGACGATCATCAGCGCGGTGAAGCTGAACCGGCGGCCGCCCTTGACGACCTTGGCCACGCGGTTGATCGTGACCAGCCGCTCGATGTACGGGGTCTTGTCCTGGGCCGCCCCGCCACGGCCACCGTCGCGGCGGTCCCGGCTGTTGCGGTTGTCGTTGCTACCGCCGCCGGGCCCTCCGCCGTCACGCCGCGTACGTCCCGGCATCAGACGATCCCTTCAGTGTTCTCGGTCTGGTCCATCAGAACTCCAGGCCTCCCTCGCGGGCGGCGTCGGCCAGTGCGGCGATCCGCCCGTGGTAGCGCAGCCCGCCGCGGTCGAACACGACCGCGGAGATGCCGGCCTCCTTGGCACGGGCGGCGATCAGCTCGCCGACCTTGGCCGCCTTGGCCTTCTTGTCGCCCTCGATCCCGCGGACCTCGCTGTCCAGCGTCGACGCGTGCGCCAGGGTGTGCCCGGCCAGGTCGTCGATCAGCTGCACGGTGATGTGCCGCGACGAGCGGTTGACCGCCAGGCGCGGACGCACCGGCGTCCCGGAGATCTTCTTGCGGAGCCGGGCGTGCCGGCGGATGCGCGAGTCGCGACGCGCCCGCGCCACCTGCGACGCCATCCGCCGCCGGGCGGCACCCGACACGGTGTCGTTCGTCTCGGCCATCACTTACCCGTCTTCCCGACCTTGCGGCGGACCTGCTCGCCGGCGTACCGCACACCCTTGCCCTTGTACGGGTCCGGGCGACGCAGCTTCCGGATGTTCGCGGCGGTCTCGCCGACCAGCTGCTTGTCGATACCGGAGACCGAGAACCGGGTCGGGGACTCCACCGCGAAGGTGATCCCCGCCGGCGGCTCGATCACGACGGGGTGCGAGAAGCCCAGGGCGAACTCGAGGTTCGAGCCCTTCAGGGCGACCCGGTAGCCGACGCCGTGGATCTCCAGCTTCTTCTCGTAACCGGCGCTGACGCCGACCACGATGTTGTTGACGAGGGAGCGGGACAGGCCGTGGAAGGCCCGGACCTCTCGCTCCTCGTTCGGGCGCTTCACCAGCACCGCACCGTCGTCGTCGCGCTCGACCGTGATCGGCTCGACGACGGTGTGCGACAGGGTGCCCTTGGGGCCCTTCGCGGTGACCGTGCGGCCGTCGATGGTGATCTCCACGCCGGACGGGACGGTGACGGGCAGCTTTCCGATGCGAGACATCGTTCGTTACCCCTCTCTCACCAGACGTAGGCGAGGACTTCCCCGCCCACGCCGCTCCGGTAGGCCTGCTGGTCGGTCATCAGACCCCGCGAGGTCGAAATGATCGCCACCCCGAGGCCACCCAGGACCCGCGGCAGGTTCGTCGACTTCGCATAGACCCGCAGACCGGGCTTGGAGACGCGCCGGAGGCCGGCGATGCTCCGCTCACGGTTGCGGCCGTACTTCAGCTCGACGACCAGGGACTTGCCGACCTCGGCGTCCTCGGTGTGGTGGGCGGCGATGTAGCCCTCCTTCTGCAGGATCTCCGCGATGGAGACCTTCAGCTTGGAGTGCGGCATCACCACGCGGTCGTGGTAGGCCGAGTTCGCGTTCCGCAGACGGGTGAGCATGTCTGCGATCGGATCGGTCATCGTCATGGTGTCTGTCTCTTTCCCACCGTGGTTCCGCGTACCGGCGCGGCGCCCCTGCTCGGGGCGCCGTACCGATGCGGGCCTTCGGCGATCGGGTCGACCCGGGCCCCGCGGCGCGGGGCCTGTCGGATCACCAGCTGGACTTGCTCACACCCGGCAGCTCGCCGGCGTGCGCCATGTCGCGCAGGCACACGCGGCAGAGGCCGAACTTGCGGAAGACCGCACGCGGCCGGCCGCACTTCTGGCAGCGGGTGTAACCGCGAACCGCGAACTTGGGCGTCGCGTTCGCCTTGTTGATGAGCGCCTTCTTCGCCATTCGCTCAGTTCTCCTTGAACGGGAAGCCCAGGTGACGCAGCAGCGCCCGGCCCTCGGCGTTCGTGGTCGCGGTGGTCACCACGGTGATGTCCATGCCCCGCGGGCGGTCGATGGTGTCCGGGTCGATCTCGTGGAACATCGACTGCTCGGTGAGGCCGAACGTGTAGTTGCCGCGACCGTCGAACTGGTCACCGGAGAGGCCCCGGAAGTCCCGGATACGCGGCAGCGCGATGGTCAGCAGCCGGTCCAGGAACTCCCACATGCGGTCGTTCCGCAGGGTCACCTTGGCGCCGATCGGCATCCCCTCGCGCAGCTTGAACTGCGCGATCGACTTCGTCGCGCGCCGCAGCTGCGGCTTCTGGCCGGTGATGGTGGCCAGGTCCCGCAGCGCGCCGTCGATCAGCTTCGAGTCCCGGGCGGCGTCGCCGACACCCATGTTCACCACGACCTTGGTCAGGCCGGGGATCTGCATGACGTTGGTGTAGCCGAAGTCCTCGCGGAGCTTGTCGAGGATCTCGTCGCGGTAGCGCTGCTTGAGACGCGGGAGGGTCTTCTCTGCCGTGGTCATCTCAGATCTCCTTCCCGTTGCGCTTGGAGATCCGGACCCGGCGGGACACGCCGTCCTCGCCCTCGACCGTGGACCGGCCGACGCGGGTCGGCTTGCCGTCGGAGTCGACGACCATCACGTTCGAGACGTGGATGGCCGCCTCCTGGGTGACGATCCCGCCGCTCTCGGCTCCGCGCTGGTTCTGGCTGATCCGGGTGTGCTTCTTGATCCGGTTCACGCCCTCGACCAGCACGCGCTGACGCTCCGGGTAGGCCGCGATGACCTTGCCCTTGGCGCCCTTGTCCTTACCGGCGATCACCAGCACGGTGTCGCCCTTCTTCACCTTCATCTTCGCCTTCATGGATCAGAGCACCTCCGGAGCGAGGGAGATGATCCTCATGAACTTGCGGTCGCGCAGCTCGCGCCCGACCGGGCCGAAGATTCGGGTCCCTCGAGGTCCGTTGTCCGGCTTGATCAGGACAGCGGCGTTCTCGTCGAATCGGATGTAGCTGCCGTCGGGACGGCGCTTCTCCTTCTTGGTGCGCACGATGACCGCCTTGACGACGTCACCACGCTTCACGCCTGCACCGGGGATGGCCTCCTTGACCGTGGCGACGATGACGTCGCCGATCCCGGCGTAGCGCCGCGCGGAGCCGCCCAGCACCCGGATGCACAGGATCTCCTTGGCACCGGTGTTGTCGGCGACGCGCAGCCGCGACTCCTGCTGGATCACTGTGTCTCCTACTTGGCCTTCTCGAGGATCTCCACCAGCCGCCAGCGCTTGGTCGCCGACAGCGGACGGGTCTCCATGAGGCGGACACGGTCGCCGATACCGGCCGTGTTCTCCTCGTCGTGCGCCTTGACCTTGCTGGTCCGGCGGATGACCTTGCCGTACAGCGGGTGCTTCACCCGGTCCTCGAGGGAGACGACGATCGTCTTCTCCATCTTGTCGGACACGACCAGGCCCTCACGGACCTTCCGCTCGCCCCGCTGCCCCTCGGGCTTCTGCTGGGCGGTCTGCGGCTCGGTGGCCGCCACCGCGTCCTCGGTCACGCTGCTCGCGCTGTCACTCATGCCGCGCCCTCGCTCTCGGTCGGGGCGGCGGACAGGCCGAGCTCACGCTCACGCATCACCGTGTAGCAGCGCGCGATGTCGTGGCGGACGGCCCGCAGCCGCCGGTTGTTGTCCAGCTGCCCGGTGGCCATCTGGAAGCGGAGGTTGAACAGCTCCTCCTTGGCCTCCCGCACCCGCACGACCAGCTCCTCGTCGGAGAGCTCGCGCAGCTCGGCGGCCTTGGTGTTGCCACTGCTCGCCATCAGATGTCACCACCCTCACGGGACACGATCCGGCACTTCATGGGCAGCTTGTGGATGGCCCGGCGGAGCGCCTCGTGGGCCGTCTCCTTGTTCGGGAAGCTCATCTCGAACAGCACGCGCCCGGGCTTGACGTTCGTGACCCACTTCTCCGGCGAGCCCTTGCCGGAACCCATCCGGGTCTCGGCCGGCTTCTTCGTCATCGGGATGTCCGGGAAGACGTTGATCCAGATCTTCCCGCCACGCTTGATGTGCCGGTTGATCGCGATACGCGCCGACTCGATCTGCCGGTTGGTCACGTAGGCCGGCTCCAGCGCCTGGATGCCCCAGTCGCCGAAGGTGACCGCGGTGCCGCCACTGGCCATGCCCTTGCGCTTGGGCCGGTGCTGCTTGCGGTGCTTGACCTTGCGTGGGATCAGCATCTCTAGCTCTCCCCACCGTTGCTCTGGTTGTCACCGGACGCCGGGGCCTCGACGGTCGCGGTCGCCGCGCCGCCCTGACCGCTCTGCGCGGCGCGCCCCGCCTCGGTGCTGGTCGCGGTGGTGCCCGAGGCACCCGAACGGCGACGGGCCGGACGCTCGCGGCGCGGACCGCGGCCCGGTGCCTCGGCGGCGGGCGCGCCCTCACGGCGGCCACCGACGACGTCACCCTTGTAGATCCAGACCTTCACGCCGATCCGGCCGAAGGAGGTCCGGGCCTCGAACAGGCCGTAGTCGATGTCCGCGCGCAGCGTGTGCAGCGGGACACGACCCTCGCGGTAGAACTCCGACCGCGACATCTCGGCACCGCCGAGGCGGCCCGAGCACTGGACCCGGATGCCCTTGACCTGCGGGCTGCGCATGGCCGACTGGATGGCCTTGCGCATGGCCCGCCGGAAGGCGACCCGGTTCGACAGCTGCTCGGCGACGCCCTGGGCGACGAGCTGCGCGTCCGACTCCGAGGCCTTGACCTCGAGGATGTTCAGCTGGACCTGCTTGCGGGTCAGCTTCTCCAGGTTGCCCCGGATCCGGTCGGCCTCGGCGCCGCGCCGGCCGATCACGATGCCCGGACGGGCGGTGTGGATGTCCACCCGCACCCGGTCACGGGTCCGCTCGATCTCGACCTTGGAGATGCCGGCCCGCTCCATGCCCTTGGAGAGCATGCGGCGGATCTCGACGTCCTCCTTCACGTACTCGGAGTACTGCTTGTCCGCGTACCACCGGGACTTCCAGTCCGTGGTGATGCCCAGGCGGAAGCCGTGCGGGTTGATCTTCTGCCCCATCAGCGGGCCCTCCCCTTCGCACCACGACGGCCGGCCTTCCCGGTCCGCTGCGGGACCGACTCGACCTCGATGGTGATGTGGCTCGTCCGCTTGCGGATCCGGTAGGCGCGCCCCTGGGCGCGCGGCCGGATGCGCTTGAGCGTCGGGCCCTCGTCGACCATCGCCACGGCCACCACCAGGGTGTCCGGGTTCAGGTCCAGGTTGTTCTGGGCGTTGGCCGCGGCGCTCGCCACGACCTTCGCCACCGGCTCGGCCGCGGCCTGCGGCGAGAACCGCAGGATCGCGAGCGCCTCGTCGACCGGCAGGCCGCGGACCAGGTCCACGACGCGGCGGGTCTTCATCGGCGAACTGCGGACGAACCGGGCCACGGCGCGCGCACGAGTCGGCTCGAGCGCAGCGCCGGTGGTGTCGGCTGCTGTTGTCACAGCGTCAGCCATCTCTCTCCACCTCTCCTAGTCGCTACTCGGGCCGGCTTCTAGCGCCGACGCGCCTTGCGGTCGTCCTTGATGTGTCCCCGGAAGGTCCGGGTCGGGGCGAACTCGCCCAGCTTGTGCCCGACCATCGAGTCGGACACGAACACCGGCACGTGCTTGCGGCCGTCGTGCACCGCAATCGTGTGGCCGATCATGTCCGGGATGATCGTGGACCGGCGGGACCACGTCCGGATCACGGTCTTCTTGCCGGACTCGTTGAGGGCGTCCACCTTCTTGAGCAGGTGGTCGTCCACGAAGGGGCCCTTCTTCAGGCTCCGCGGCATTACTTACCTCCCTGCTCGGTGTCGTTCTGTTCACTCACGAGTTCACTCACCGCTTCTTGCCGGTACGGCGCCGGCGGACGATCAACTTGTCGGAGGGCTTGCTCTTGCGGGTGCGGCCCTCGGGGGTGCCCGCCGGGTTGACCGGGTGCCGGCCACCGGAGGTCTTGCCCTCACCACCACCGTGCGGGTGGTCCACCGGGTTCATGGCGACACCACGGACGGTCGGGCGCTTGCCCTTCCACCGCATCCGGCCGGCCTTGCCCCAGTTGATGTTGGCGTGCTCCGAGTTGCCCACGGCGCCGATCGTGGCGCGGCAGCGCACGTCGACGTTGCGGATCTCGCCGGAGGGCATCCGCAGCTGCGCGTAGGGCCCGTCCTTGGCGACCAGCTGGACGCCGGCACCGGCCGAGCGGGCGATCTTGGCCCCGCCCCCGGGACGGAGCTCGATCGCGTGCACCACGGTGCCGGTCGGGATGTTGCGCAGCGGCAGGTTGTTGCCCACCTTGATGTCGGCCCGGGGGCCGTTCTCGATCCGGTCGCCCTGCTTGAGCCGGGCCGGCGCGATGATGTAGCGCTTCTCGCCGTCGGCGTAGTGCAGCAGTGCGATCCGCGAGGTGCGGTTCGGGTCGTACTCGATGTGCGCGACCTTCGCCGGGACGCCGTCCTTGTCGTTGCGACGGAAGTCGATCAGACGGTAGGCGCGCTTGTGGCCGCCGCCCTGGTGCCGGGTCGTGACCCGGCCGTGGACGTTGCGGCCGCCCTTGTTGTGCAGCGGGCGCAGCAGCGACTTCTCCGGGTGGTCCCGGGTGATCTCGGCGAAGTCCGAGACGCTCGAACCGCGGCGGCCCGAGGTCGTCGGCTTGTACTTACGAATGGCCATGGGTCAGCTCGCTCCCTCAGCTCGCCGGGCCACCGAAGACGTCGATCGCCTTGCTCTCCTGCGAGAGCGTGACGATCGCGCGCTTGGTGTCCTTGCGCTTGCCGTAGCCGGTGCGGGAGCGCTTGCGCTTGCCCGGGCGGTTCAGCGTGTTCACGCTGGTCACCTTGACCCCGAACACCTTCTCCACGGCGATCTTGATCTGGGTCTTGTTCGCGTCCGGCGCGACGACGAAGGTGTACTGGCGCTCGTCGAGCAGCCCGTAGCTCTTCTCCGACACGACCGGCCGCAACAGCACGTCCCGCGGGTCCGTGATCACTTGTCGGCCTCCTCAGCGGTGCCCGCCGACCGCCGGCCTTCGGCCTTCGGCTTCGCGATCGGACCGGCCAGGAACTCGTCGAGCGCCGTCTGCGTGAACAGCACGACGTCGTTGACCAGCACGTCGTGGGTGTTCAGCTGGTCCGGCGCGATCAGGTGGACCTGCGGCAGGTTCCGCAGGCTCAGCAGCGTGGTCTCGGCGCCGCGCTCGACGACGGCCAGCACCCGGCTGCTCCCGGCGTCCGGCAGCACGGTCTCGAGGACCTTGCGGGCGGCCTTCGTCGAGGGCGTGCCCTCGGCCAGGAACTCCGTCACGACGTGCACGCGGCCGGCGCGGGCCCGGTCGGAGAGGGCACCGCGCAGCGCGGCGGCCTTCATCTTCTTCGGGGTCCGCTGCGAGTAGTCCCGCGGCGTCGGGCCGTGCACGATGCCGCCGCCGGCGAACTGCGGCGCGCGGACCGAGCCCTGACGGGCGCGGCCGGTGCCCTTCTGCCGGTACGGCTTGCGGCCACCACCGCGAACCTCGCCACGGGTCTTCGTGTCGTGCGTGCCCTGGCGGGCCGCGTTCAGCTGCGCCGTCACGACCTGGTGCATCAACGCGATGTTCGCCGTCGTGTCGAACACGTGCTCCGGCAGCTCGACGCTGCCCTTCGCGGTGCCCTCGGGGGTCTTGATCTGCACGGTGCTCACTTGCCATCACCCTTCGCGGGGGTCTTCACCACGACGAGCCCACCGCGGGGACCGGGGACCGCGCCCTTGATGAGCAGCAGGCCGCGCTCGGCGTCCACCCGGTGAACCTTCAGGTTCTGCGTGGTCTGGCGGTTCGAGCCCATCCGGCCGGCCATCCGCACACCCTTGAACACGCGGCCCGGGGTGGCGCACCCGCCGATGGAGCCCGGCGAACGGTGCTTGCGCTGGGTGCCGTGCGAGGCGCCCAGGCCGTGGAAGCCGTGGCGCTTCATGACACCGGCGAAGCCCTTGCCCTTGGTCACGCCCACCACGTCGACCTCGGCCACCTCGGCGAACGCCTCGACGGTGACCTCCTGGCCCGGCGTGTAGTCGGCGGCGTCGGAGGTGCGCAGCTCCAGCAGGTGCCGGCGCGGCGTGACGCCCGCCTTGGCGAAGTGGCCGGTCTCCGGCTTGTTCACCTTGCGCGGGTCGATGGCGCCGTAGGCGAGCTGGACCGCGGTGTAGCCGTCGGTCTCCTCGGAGCGCACCTGGGTCACGACGTTCGGCTCGGCCTGAACCACGGTGACCGGCACGACGCGGTTGTTCTCGTCGAACACCTGGGTCATCCCGAGCTTGGTGCCCAGGATCCCGGTGACCTTCTTCGTCTGCTTGGTCGCAGTCGTCTTCATCGTCTTCGCCCCCACGCCTACTGGATGTTGACGTCGACGCTCGCCGGCAGGTCGATGCGCATGAGCGCGTCGACGGTCTTCGGCGTCGGGTCGAGGATGTCGATCAGCCGCTTGTGCGTGCGCATCTCGAAGTGCTCCCGCGAGTCCTTGTACTTGTGCGGCGAGCGGATGACGCAGTACACGTTCTTCTCGGTCGGCAGCGGCACGGGGCCGACGACCCGGGCACCGGTACGCGTCACGGTCTCCACGATCTTGCGAGCAGACGCGTCGATTGCCTCGTGGTCATAGGCCTTGAGCCTGATGCGGATCTTCTGTCCCGCCATGGTCGTCGGTCGTCCTCTTCTTCCTGCCGCGGGGGTTGCGCGGTGTCGGCCCCGTTCGAGACAGCACGGCGCGAGCTCCACCGTCTGCGGCCGGCTGCGGCCCGTGCTCTGTTCAGGTCTGTCGGTATGGAGCGGCCCGGGCGTCCGGGGTGTCGCTCCTACCGGGGTTCTCCGGTCCACGAGGTCGGGCGTGTCGCGCTCGGTCCTCATGGCTCTGCCCGGGTCACCGCGTCCCTCCCCCTTGGGGCGGGCATGTAGCTCGGTTATCCCGGCCTCGCGGCCGGGGGCTCACAACGAACATGGCGCGTGGGGCGCGACACCTGGACTACCGGAGGTCCGGGAACAGGAGCGACGCGTCCGCGCGCCATGCTCATCGTGCAACCCGTCAAGGATGCCACACGCTCGTGCGGCCCCCTCGACCGGGGGGGGTGTTCGGGGGCGGGGGGGGGGGGGGGGCGGGCCGCGCCCCCCCCCCCCCCCCGCCTCACCTCACGCCTTGATCTTGGTGACCTGTCCGGCGCCCACGGTCCGGCCACCCTCACGGATGGCGAACTGCAGGCCCTCCTCCATCGCGATCGGCTGGATCAGCTGAACGCTCATGGTGGTGTTGTCACCCGGCATGACCATCTCGGTGCCCTGCGGGAGGGTCACCACACCGGTCACGTCGGTCGTCCGGAAGTAGAACTGCGGACGGTAGTTGTTGAAGAACGGGGTGTGACGGCCGCCCTCGTCCTTGCCCAGGATGTACACCTGGCCCTCGAACTCGGTGTGCGGGGTGATCGAACCCGGCTTCACCACGACCTGGCCGCGCTCGACGTCGTCGCGCTTGATGCCGCGCAGGAGCAGACCGACGTTCTCGCCGGCCCGGCCCTCGTCGAGGATCTTGCGGAACATCTCGACACCGGTGACGGTGGTCTTGGTCGACTTCTCGCGGATGCCGACGATCTCGACCTCCTCGTTCACCTTCACGATGCCGCGCTCGACGCGGCCGGTGACGACGGTGCCGCGACCGGTGATCGTGAAGACGTCCTCGACCGGCATGAGGAACGGCTTCTCGACGTCCCGCTCCGGCTCCGGGATGGCCTCGTCGACGGCGTCCATCAGCTGGACGATCGACTCGGCCCAGGTGTCGTCGCCCTCGAGCGCCTTCAGCGCCGAGACACGAACGATCGGGAGGTCGTCGCCCGGGTAGTCCTGAGCCGACAGCAGCTCGCGGACCTCCATCTCGACGAGCTCCATGATCTCCTCGTCGTCGACCATGTCCGCCTTGTTCAGGGCGACGACGATGTAGGGCACACCCACCTGACGGGCGAGCAGCACGTGCTCACGGGTCTGCGGCATGGGGCCGTCGGTCGCGGCGACCACCAGGATCGCGCCGTCCATCTGGGCGGCACCGGTGATCATGTTCTTCACGTAGTCGGCGTGCCCGGGGCAGTCGACGTGCGCGTAGTGCCGCTTCTCGGTCTGGTACTCGACGTGCGCGATGGAGATCGTGATACCGCGCTGGCGCTCTTCCGGCGCCTTGTCGATCATGTCGAACGCCGAAGCCTCGTTGAGGTTCGGGAACTTGTCGTGCAGAACCTTGGTGATGGCCGCCGTCAGCGTGGTCTTGCCGTGGTCGATGTGACCGATGGTGCCGATGTTGACGTGCGGCTTGGTCCGCTCGAACTTCGCCTTCGCCACTGCTGGGTCCTCCTGGACTGTCTTGTTCTCCGCCGAGCTGACGGCAGGTCTGTGGGGTGTGAGGTGCGGGCCGCGGACCTTACCGATCCGCGGTCCGCAGCCTGCGAGCGGTGGGCTTACTCGCCCGTCGCCTTCGCGATGATCTCCTTCGCCACGTTCTGCGGCACCTCCGCGTAGGAGTCGAAGACCATCGTGTAGTTGGCCCGGCCCTGGGTCCGCGACCGCAGGTCGCCGACGTAGCCGAACATCTCGGACAGCGGCACGAGCGCCTTGACGACGCGAGCGCCTGCCCGCTCCTCCATGGCCTGGACCTGGCCGCGGCGGGAGTTGAGGTCACCGATGACGTCGCCCATGTAGTCCTCGGGCGTGGTCACCTCCACGGCCATCATCGGCTCGAGGATGGCCGGGCTCGCCTTGCGGGCGGCCTCCTTGAACGCCATCGAACCGGCGACCTTGAAGGCCATCTCCGAGGAGTCGACCTCGTGGTACTGCCCGTCCAGCAGCGTCAGCTTCACACCGACCACCGGGTAGCCGGCCTGGATGCCGTACTGCATGGCGTCCTGGACACCCTGGTCGACCGACGGGATGTACTCCCGCGGGATGCGACCACCGGTGACCTTGTTCTCGAACTCGTACAGCGCACCGTCGCCGCCGACCAGCGGCTCGAGGCTGATGATGACGCGGGCGAACTGACCCGAGCCACCGGTCTGCTTCTTGTGCGTGTACTCGTACTTCGCGACGGGCTGCCGGATGGTCTCCCGGTAGGCGACCTGCGGCTTGCCGATGTTCGCCTCGACCTTGAAGTCCGACTTCATCCGGTTGACCAGCACCTCGAGGTGCAGCTCGCCCATGCCGGCGATGATGGTCTGGCCGGTCTCCTCGTCCAGGGAGACCTGGAACGTCGGGTCCTCCTCGGCCAGCTTCTGGATCGCCAGGGAGAGCTTCTCCTGGTCCGCCTTCGACTTCGGCTCGACGGCCACCTGGATGACCGGGTCCGGGAAGGTCATCGACTCGAGGACGATCGGGTTCTGCGGGTCGCAGAGCGTGTCCCCGGTGGTCGTGTCCTTCAGACCGATCACCGCGTAGATGTGGCCCGCGATGGCCTCGTCGACCGGGTTCTCCTTGTTGGAGTGCATCTGGAACAGCTTGCCGATGCGCTCCTTCCGGTCCTTGGTCGAGTTGATGACCTGCGCACCGGCGGCGACCCGGCCCGAGTACACCCGGACGTAGGTCAGCTTGCCGAAGAACGGGTGCGCGGCGATCTTGAACGCGAGCGCCGAGAACGGCTCGTCCTTCGACGGCTTGCGGCTCGCCGGGGTCTCGCCGTCGGTCAGGAAGCCCTCGACCGGCGGCACGTCGTAGGGCGAGGGCAGGTAGTCGATGACCGCGTCCAGCATCGGCTGGACACCCTTGTTCTTGAACGCCGAGCCGCACAGGACCGGGTACGCGGCGCGGTTGGTCACCAGCGTCCGGATCCCGGTCTTGATCTGCTCGGTGCTCAGCTCCTCGCCGCCGAGGTAGAGCTCCATGAGCTCGTCGTCGGTCTCGGCGACGGCCTCGACCAGCGCGGTCCGGTACTCCTCGGCCTTCTCCAGCAGGTCGGCCGGGATCTCCTCGACGGTGTAGTCCTCGCCCTTGGCCACCTCGCCACGCCAGGTCAGCGCGCGCATCTGGACCAGGTCGACGACGCCGATGAAGTCGTTCTCGGAGCCGATCGGGATCTGCAGCGGCAGCGGGGTCGCGTTCAGCCGCTCGGAGATCGTCCGGACGGTGAAGTAGAAGTCCGCGCCCAGCTTGTCCATCTTGTTGACGAAGCAGATGCGGGGAACGTCGTACTTGGTCGCCTGGCGCCAGACCTGCTCGGACTGGGGCTCGACGCCCTCCTTGCCGTCGAACACCGCGACGGCGCCGTCGAGCACCCGCAGGGACCGCTCCACCTCGACGGTGAAGTCGACGTGCCCGGGGGTGTCGATGATGTTGATCTGGTGGTCTTTCCAGAAGCAGGTCGTCGCGGCCGACGTGATCGTGATGCCGCGCTTCTGCTCCTCCTCCATCCAGTCCATGGTGGCTGCGCCGTCGTGCACCTCACCGAGCTTGTAGTTGATCCCCGTGTAGTACAGGATCCGCTCGGTCGTGGTGGTCTTGCCGGCGTCGATGTGGGCCATGATGCCGATGTTGCGGACCTTTGTGAGGTCCGTCAGCACATCTTGTGCTGCCACTGCTCAGCTCTCCCTCGATCGCGAGTTGGCGCCCGACGCCTCGCCGGTCACCAGCGGTAGTGGGCGAAGGCGCGGTTCGACTCCGCCATCTTGTGCATGTCCTCGCGCCGCTTCACGCTCGCGCCGAGGCCGTTGCTGGCATCCAGCAGCTCGTTCATCAGCCGCTCGATCATGGTCTTCTCGCGGCGCTGGGCCGAGTAGGTCACCAGCCAACGGAGGCCGAGGGTGGTCTGCCGAGAGGCACGCACCTCGACCGGGACCTGGTAGGTCGCGCCACCGACACGGCGGCTGCGCACCTCGAGGGCAGGCTTCACGTTGTCCAGCGCACGCTTGAGCGTGACGACCGGATCGGTGCCGGTCTTGTCCCGCGTGCCCTCCAGGGCGGCGTAGACGATGCGCTCGGCGAGCGAACGCTTGCCGTCCTTGAGCACCTTGTTCACCAGCTGGGTGACCAGCGGCGAGCCGTAGACCGGGTCCGAGACCAGCGGCCGCTTCGGGGCGGGGCCCTTGCGGGGCATCAGCTCTTCTCCTTCTTCGCGCCGTAGCGGCTACGGGACTGCTTGCGGTTCTTGACGCCCTGGGTGTCCAGCGACCCGCGGATCACCTTGTACCGCACACCCGGGAGGTCCTTCACTCGCCCGCCGCGCACCAGCACGATCGAGTGCTCCTGCAGGTTGTGGCCCTCACCGGGGATGTAGGCGGTGACCTCGATGCCGCTCGACAGGCGCACGCGGGCGACCTTGCGCAGCGCGGAGTTCGGCTTCTTCGGGGTGGTCGTGTAGACGCGCGTGCAGACTCCGCGGCGCTGGGGGCTCCCCTTCAGCGCGGCCGTCTTGGTCTTCGCGACCTTGTCCTCACGGCCCTTTCGGACCAGCTGCTGGATCGTGGGCATGAACCGTCTACTTCTTCCCGTCGGTGGCTCGACTGTCTCGCTCGTCGCTGCTCTGTGTTTCGCACTGTTCTGTGTTCGCACTGCTGCCCTGCCGGCACTCCGGGGGCGCGGGCGCCGGAGCGGCTCCGGCGAGTCGCTGCTCGCGGGCCACCCGTCGCTCCGGTTCCCGAGGTCGGGCGTGTCGTCCCGGGCACGCTCGGGACCGGAAGGGCCCCGCGGAGGCTGTCGGGACGTCCACCGTGCCCTTCACCGGGGCGCAGTGCCGGTCCGGCCGGGACAACCGCTCGGACCTGTACGCCACGGGGCACGCGGACTCGCCCGACCGGAGCCGGGCGCAAGACACGAGAGTACTCGGCCCTCTCGAAGGCGGTCAAAGCGGGTCCCTCACGGACACCGCTCCGGGTCCTCCGGGGGCTTCGGAAGACCTCTGATCCGCCGGAGATGCGCTCCGGCGGAGACCTGCTGAACCGGACCTTGCCCTAGCGGACGACCCCTGGCAAGCGGACTCACCCGCTCGTCGCAGAACGTCGGCCGCTCGGCGCGCCCGGTTCGGAGATGGGCGATCGGTCTCCTACCGGCTCGGGGCCGCCTCTCGGCCGCCCGCGATTCCGGTTACCGTCCGGTATGCACCTGCCGACGGCCGTCAACCGATTCGCCACGCGCGCGCTCGTCGCGCCGCTCCTGTCCCCCACTCTACCCGTAGGCCTGCGCCGCCGCGGTCTCGACCTCGTGGGTGCGGCGCTCCCGCTCCCCCGTGGCACCCGTCGCGCGCACGGCGAACTCGGCGGCGTCCGCACCGAGGTGGTCGCCCCACCCGGTCCGTTCGGTCCGCACCGGGTGATCTACCTGCACGGCGGTGGTTACCTCGTGGGCTCGGCCGCCTCGCACCGCCCCCTGGTCGCCGGCCTGGCCCGGGCGACCGGTACGCCGGTGCACGTGCCCGCCTACCGGCTGGCACCCGAGCACCCGTTCCCGGCCGCGCTGGACGACGCGCTCGCCGTGTGGCACGCACTGCGTGCCGCCGGGCACCCGGCCCGGCGGATCGCGGTCGCCGGTGACTCCGCGGGTGGCGGCCTCGCCATGTCGTTGGTGCTGCGGCTGCGCTCCGAGGGCGAGGAACTGCCCGGCGCGATCGGACTGATCTCGCCGTGGCTCGACCTGACCTGTACGGCGGACGCCCTGTCGCGCAACGCCTCGAGCGACGCGATGCTCGACCCGTCGTGGCTGGCGTCGGCCGTCGCCGACTAT
Source organism: Pseudonocardia sp. NPDC049635 (assembly GCF_040659795.1). NCBI lineage: Bacteria > Bacillati > Actinomycetota > Actinomycetes > Pseudonocardiales > Pseudonocardiaceae > Pseudonocardia > Pseudonocardia sp. NPDC049635. Next base: position 58,110 of record NZ_JBFAON010000002.1, on the reverse strand, counting down.
GCGGGTTCCGGTGTCCGCGCCCCCGAGCTCACCCCGCTCGACGGCGATCTGGGCGGCCTTCCGCCGCTGCACGTGGTGGCGGGCGCCGAGGAGGTCCTCGTCGACGACGCGGACACCCTCGTGCAGCGCGCCCGGGCGGCGGGCACACCGGTGACCTACTCCCGGGTCGAGGGGATGTGGCACGCCTTCCCCGTGCTGGCCGGCCTGCTGGCCGAGGCGGACGACGCGCTGCGCACCCTGGGTCTGGCCCTGCGCGCCGACTGCGCGCCGCCTCCTCCCACCGAGATGCAGCTCAGCGGGAATTGTTGATCTTCGGCGCCCGCTGGGCCGCATCTCGGCGCGGGCGGGCCCGAATCCGACCGGCAACGCACGGACGGGGCCGGTCACCGCCACGGGAGAGCGGTGTCCGGCCCCGTCCGGGACCTCTCCGGCGCCCCGAGCCCACCGTCGCGGGCCCGGGGCGTGCGATCCACCTAGCGGTAGTCGCGTCCGAAGTCGTAGTCGTCCAGCGGCACCGCGGCACCGGTGCCCGTGCCGAAGACGTCGGGGCTGTAGAACCCGTCGTCGTAGGTCGGCAGGGCGTAGGCGGCCGCACGGGCCTCCTCGGTCGGCTGGACCTGGATGTTGCGGTACCGGTTGATGCCGGTGCCCGCCGGGATCAGCTTGCCGATGATCACGTTCTCCTTGAGCCCGACGAGCTTGTCGCGCTTGCCGTTGATCGCGGCATCGGTGAGGATCCGGGTCGTCTCCTGGAACGAGGCCGCGGACAGCCACGACTCCGTCGCCAGCGACGCCTTGGTGATCCCCATCAGGACCGGCCGGCCCGAAGCGGGCTCCAGTCCCTCGGCGACGACCCGGCGGTTCTCCGACTCGAACTCGCCGCGCTCGGCGAGCGCGCCGGGCAGGAACTCGGTCGCACCGGAGTCGATGATCGTCACCCGGCGCAGCATCTGCCGGACGATGACCTCGATGTGCTTGTCGTGGATGTCCACGCTCTGCGTGCGGTACACCTTCTGCACCTCACGCACCAGGTGCAGCTGCACCTCGCGCGGGCCCATGACGCGCAGCACCTCGTGCGGGTCCGCCGTGCCCTCCAGGAGCAGCTGGCCGACCGTCACGTGGTCGCCGTCGGCCAGCGGCCGCTCGACACCGTCCACCGTCGTCATCCCGAGCCACTGCCGCTTGGACAGCTTCTCGTAGACGATCTCCTCGCTGCCGTCGTCCGGGATCAGCGTGATCTTCCAGAAACGGTCGCCGTCCTCGATGCGGATCCGGCCGTCGACGTCGGCGATCGGCGCCTTGCCGCGCGGGACCCGGGCCTCGAAGAGCTCGGTGACACGCGGCAGACCGGTCGTGATGTCGTCGCCGGCCACACCACCGATGTGGAAGGTACGCATCGTCAGCTGGGTCCCCGGCTCACCGATGGACTGCGCGGCGACGATGCCGACGGCCTCGCCGACGTCGACCAGCTTGCCGGTCGCCATCGAGCGGCCGTAGCACATCCCGCAGATACCGGTGGCCGACGCGCAGGTCAGCGCGGACCGCACCCGGATCGTCTTCACGCCGGCCTCGACCAGCGCGTCCAGTGCGGGGTCACCGAGGTCGTCGCCCTTGCGGACGATGACCGTGCCGTCGGGCGCGGTGACCTCCTCGCCGGAGGTCCGGGCGTACACCGAGGTGCGCAGGTACCGGTGCGGGATGAGCCGCCCGTCGCTGGTCTCCTCGGTGACCGCCATCGGGATGGCGCGCTCGGTGCCGCAGTCGACCTCGCGGACGATGACGTCCTGCGACACGTCGACCAGACGCCGGGTCAGGTAACCCGAGTCGGCGGTCCGCAGCGCGGTGTCCGCCAGACCCTTCCGGGTGCCGTGCGTGGAGATGAAGTACTCCAGCACGGACAGGCCCTCGCGGAAGTTCGACTTGATCGGCCGCGGGATGTACTCGCCCTTCGGGTTCGCCACCAGGCCCTTCATGCCCGCCAGCTGGCGGACCTGGGCCATGTTGCCCGCGGCACCGGACTGCACGATCGTCGGGATCGGGTTGTCCTGGGGGAAGTTCTCCTCCATCGCCCGCGCGACCTCCTCGGAGGCCTGCGACCAGATCTTGACCATCTCGTCGTTGCGCTCCTGGTGCGACAGGGCACCGCGCTGGTAGCGCTTGTTGATCTGGTCGGCCTTCGCCTCGTACGAGTCGAGGATCTCCTGCTTGCGCGGGGGAACCACGACGTCGTCGATGGCGAGGGTGACGCCCGAGCGGGTCGCCCAGTAGAAGCCCGCGTCCTTCAGCCGGTCCAGGACCTGCGCGACCTCGGTCATCGAGTAGCGCTCGGCCAGGTCGTTGATGATCGCGGCCTGGCGCTTCTTGGGCAGCGGCTCGTTGACGTACGGGTAGTCCGCGGGAAGGAGCTCGTTGAAGAGCACCCGGCCCAGCGTCGTCTCCGCGGTCCAGACGCCGTCCTCGGTGACCGTCTCGGCCGCGGCACCCGGCGTCGGCACCACCTGCGGGAGCCGGATCTTGATCGGCGCCTGCAGGTGCAGCACCTTGCGGTCGTAGGCCATGATCGCCTCGGCCGACGAGCCGTAGTGGTTGCCGGCGCCCTCGGCGTCGTCGCGCTGGCGGGTCAGGTGGAACAGACCCGTCACCATGTCCAGGCGCGGCATCGCCAGCGGGCGGCCGGACGCCGGGGACAGGATGTTGTTCGACGACAGCATGAGGACCCGGGCCTCGGACTGAGCCTCGGCCGACAGCGGCAGGTGCACCGCCATCTGGTCACCGTCGAAGTCCGCGTTGAACGCCTCGCAGACCAGCGGGTGCAGCTGGATGGCCTTGCCCTCGACCAGCTGCGGCTCGAAGGCCTGGATGCCGAGCCGGTGCAGCGTGGGCGCCCGGTTCAGCAGCACCGGGTGCTCGGAGATGACCTCCTCCAGCACGTCCCACACCTGCGAGCGGCCGCGCTCGACCATCCGCTTGGCGGACTTGATGTTCTGCGCGTGGTTGAGGTCGACCAGGCGCTTCATCACGAACGGCTTGAACAGCTCCAGCGCCATCTGCTTGGGCAGACCGCACTGGTGCAGCTTCAGCTGCGGGCCGACGACGATGACCGAACGGCCCGAGTAGTCGACGCGCTTGCCGAGCAGGTTCTGCCGGAACCGGCCCTGCTTGCCCTTGAGCAGGTCGGACAGCGACTTGAGCGGGCGGTTGCCCGGCCCGGTCACCGGCCGGCCGCGTCGGCCGTTGTCGAACAGCGCGTCGACGGCCTCCTGCAGCATCCGCTTCTCGTTGTTGACGATGATCTCGGGCGCGCCGAGGTCGATCAGCCGCTTGAGGCGGTTGTTCCGGTTGATGACCCGGCGGTACAGGTCGTTCAGGTCGGAGGTGGCGAAGCGGCCACCGTCGAGCTGCACCATCGGGCGCAGGTCCGGCGGGATGACCGGCACGCAGTCGAGCACCATGCCCATCGGCGAGTTGCCGGTCGACTGGAACGCCGCGACGACCTTGAGCCGCTTGAGGGCACGGAGCTTCTTCTGGCCCTTGCCGGACCGGATGATCTCGCGCAGCTTCTCGGCCTCGGCCTCGATGTCGAAGCTCTCCAGGAGCTTCTGGATCGCCTCGGCACCCATGGCACCGGTGAAGTAGTCGCCGTAGCGGTCGTACAGCTCGCGGTAGATCGACTCGTCCGCGATGAGCTGCTGCACGTCCAGCTTGGTGAAGGTGCTCCAGATCTCCTCGAGCCGGTCCAGCTCGCGCTGGGCCCGGTCACGGAGCTGGCGCATCTCCCGCTCGCCGCCGTCCTTGACCTTGCGGCGGACGTCGCCCTTGGCACCTTCGGCCTCGAGCTCGGCGAGGTCGGCCTCGAGCTTCTGGGCCCTGGCCTCCAGGTCGGCGTCGCGGGTCTGCTCGATCCGCCGCCGCTCCACGGTCATCTCGTTCTCGAGCGTGGACATGTCGTTGTGCCGCAGCTCGGTGTTCACCGAGGTGATCACGTAGGCCGCGAAGTAGATGATCTTCTCGAGATCCTTGGGGGCCAGGTCGAGCAGATAACCCAGCCGGCTCGGGACACCCTTGAAGTACCAGATGTGCGTGACCGGCGCGGCCAGCTCGATGTGGCCCATCCGCTCACGACGCACCTTGGCGCGGGTGACCTCCACCCCGCAGCGCTCGCAGATGATGCCCTTGAAGCGCACGCGCTTGTACTTGCCGCAGTAGCACTCCCAGTCCCGGGTCGGACCGAAGATCTTCTCGCAGAAGAGCCCGTCCTTCTCCGGCTTCAGGGTGCGGTAGTTGATGGTCTCGGGCTTCTTGACCTCGCCGTGCGACCACTGGCGGATACCCTCGGCGGTGGCCAGGCCGATGCGCAGTTCGTCGAAGAAGTTGACGTCGAGCACGTAAGTCCTCTGTTTCTTCGTTATCTCGGCTGTTCGGTCTGCAGCGGGGTCAGTTGACGACGTCGTCGACGGTCATCGACTCCGAGCCCGGGCGGCTGGACAGGTTGATGCCCAGGTTCGCCGCGGCGCGCTCGAGGTCCTCGTCGTCGGCGTCCCGCATCTCGATCGCCGCACCGTCGCTGGAGAGCACCTCGACGTTCAGGCAGAGCGACTGGAGTTCCTTCAGCAGCACCTTGAACGACTCGGGGATCCCCGGCTCCGGGATGTTCTCGCCCTTGACGATCGCCTCGTAGACCTTGACCCGGCCCACGACGTCGTCGGACTTGATCGTCAGCAGCTCCTGCAGGGTGTAGGCCGCGCCGTACGCCTGCATCGCCCAGCACTCCATCTCACCGAAGCGCTGGCCACCGAACTGCGCCTTACCGCCCAGCGGCTGCTGGGTGATCATCGAGTAGGGCCCGGTCGACCGGGCGTGGATCTTGTCGTCCACCAGGTGGGCCAGCTTCAGGATGTACATGTAGCCGACCGCGACCGGGAACGGGTACGGCTCACCGGAGCGGCCGTCCAGCAGGTTCGCCTTGCCGTCCGGCCCGACCATCCGCTCGCCGTCCCGGTTCGGGAGCGTGCTCCCGAGCAGCCCGGTGATCTCGTGCTCGCGGGCACCGTCGAAGACCGGGGTGGCGGTCTTGGTGTCCGGCGGCACCGAGTACAGCTCCTCGGGCATCCGCGAGGCCCACTCGGGCTCGCCCTCGATCTCCCAGCCCGTCTTGGCGATCCACCCGAGGTGGGTCTCCAGGATCTGGCCGATGTTCATCCGGCGCGGGACACCGTGGGTGTTCAGGATGATGTCGACCGGCGTGCCGTCCGCGAGGAACGGCATGTCCTCCACCGGGAGGATCTTGCCGATGACGCCCTTGTTCCCGTGCCGGCCGGCGAGCTTGTCGCCGTCGGAGATCTTGCGCTTCTGGGCCACGTAGACGCGGACCAGCTCGTTGACACCGGGAGCCAGCTCGTCGTCGTCGTCGCGGGAGAAGACCCGGATGCCGATGACCTTGCCGTTCTCACCGTGCGGCACCTTCAGCGAGGTGTCGCGCACCTCGCGCGCCTTCTCACCGAAGATCGCGCGCAGCAGCCGCTCCTCCGGGGTCAGCTCGGTCTCGCCCTTCGGGGTGACCTTGCCGACCAGGATGTCGCCCGGCTGGACCTCGGCGCCGATCCGGATGATCCCGCGCTCGTCGAGGTCGGCCAGCACGTCCTCGGAGACGTTCGGGATGTCCCGGGTGATCTCCTCGGCGCCGAGCTTGGTGTCCCGGGCGTCGACCTCGTGCTCCTCGATGTGGATCGAGGTGAGGACGTCGTCCTGCACGAGGCGCTGCGACAGGATGATCGCGTCCTCGTAGTTGTGACCCTCCCACGGCATGATCGCCACGAGCAGGTTCTTGCCGAGCGCCATCTCACCGTTCTCGGTGCACGGCCCGTCGGCGAGCACCTGGCCCACCTCGACCCGCTGACCCTCGTCGACGATCGGCTTCTGGTTGTTGCAGGTGCCCTGGTTCGAGCGGCGGAACTTGTTCAGCCGGTAGGTCTGACGCTGGCCCTCGTCGTCCATGACGGTGATGTAGTCGGCGCACAGCTCCTCGACCACACCGGCCTGCTCGGCCACCACGACGTCGCCGGCGTCGACCGCGGCACGCAGCTCCATCCCGGTGCCGACCAGTGGCGACTCCGAACGCAGCAGCGGCACGGACTGACGCTGCATGTTCGCGCCCATCAGCGCGCGGTTCGCGTCGTCGTGCTCGAGGAACGGGATCATCGCGGTCGCGACCGACACCATCTGGCGCGGCGACACGTCGATGTAGTCGACACCCGAGGGCGAGATCAGGTCGACCTCGCCGCCCTTGCGGCGGACGAGCACGCGGTCCTCGGCGAAGGAGCCGTCGTCGTTCAGCCGGGCGTTGGCCTGGGCGACGACGAAGCGGTCCTCCTCGTCGGCGGTCAGGTAGTCGATCTGGGAGGTGACGACGCCGTCGACGACCTTGCGGTACGGGGTCTCGATGAAGCCGAACGGGTTGACCCGCGCGAACGACGACAGCGACCCGATCAGGCCGATGTTCGGGCCCTCCGGGGTCTCGATCGGGCACATCCGGCCGTAGTGCGACGGGTGGACGTCACGGACCTCCATGCCCGCCCGCTCCCGGGACAGACCGCCCGGGCCGAGCGCCGAGAGCCGGCGCTTGTGGGTCAGGCCCGCGAGCGGGTTGTGCTGGTCCATGAACTGGGACAGCTGCGAGGTGCCGAAGAACTCCCGGATCGCGGCCGTGATGGGCCGGGTGTTGATCAGGGTCTGCGGCGTGATGGCCTCGACGTCCTGCGTGGTCATCCGCTCGCGGACGACCCGCTCGGTCCGGGACAGGCCGACCCGGACCTGGTTCTGGATGAGCTCGCCGACGGTGCGCAGACGCCGGTTCCCGAAGTGGTCGATGTCGTCGGTCTCGACCGGGATCTCGTTCCCCCCGACCGTCATCGTGGTCTCGCCGGCGTGCAGCCGGACGAGGTACTCGATGGTGGTCGCGACGTCCTCCTCGGTCAGCGTGCCGACCGAGGTGTCGATGTCCAGGCCCAGCTTCTTGTTGGCCTTGTAGCGCCCGACCTTGGCCATGTCGTAGCGCTTGTCCTTGAAGAACAGGTTCTCCAGGAGGGCCTGGGCGCTCTCGCGCGTGGGCGGCTCGCCGGGGCGCAGCTTGCGGTAGATGTCGAGCAGCGCCTCGTCCTGACCCGCGGTGTTGTCCTTCTCCAGCGTGGTCATGATCGTCTCGGAGAAGCCGAAGCGCTCCCCGATCTGCTCGGCGGTCCAGCCGAGGGCCTTCAGCAGCACGGTGACCGGCTGCCGGCGCTTGCGGTCGATCCGGACACCGACGGTGTCCCGCTTGTCCACGTCGAACTCCAGCCAGGCACCCCGGCTCGGGATGATCTTGACGGAGTAGACGTCCTTCTCGGTCGTCTTGTCGATCGCGTGGTCGAAGTAGACGCCGGGCGAGCGGACCAGCTGGGACACCACGACACGCTCGGTGCCGTTGATGATGAAGGTGCCCTTGTCGGTCATCACCGGGAACTCGCCCATGAAGACCGTCTGGGACTTGATCTCACCGGTGGTGTTGTTGGTGAACTCCGCCGTGACGAACAGCGGGGCACCGTAGGTCATGTCCTTGTCCCGGCACTCCTCGACGGAGGCCTTGACCTCGTCGAAGCGCGGGTCGGAGAAGGACAGCGACATCGACCCGGAGAAGTCCTCGATCGGGGAGATCTCGGTGAGGATCTCCTCCAGACCGCTGACCGGAAGGTCGTCGCCGGCCTCGATCCGGCGCTGGAACCAGGCCTCGCTGCCCACCAGCCATTCGTAGGACTGGATCTGCAGATCGAGCAGGTCCGGGACCTCCAGCGGCTCGGCGATCTTCGCGAAGGTGACCCGGGTGGGTGCGCCGGGGTAGTTCGGGTTCGCCGAAGCGGAGAGGGTCGAGGTGGTCGCGGCGGCGCGGGAGACAGCCAAGATGCGTCCTTCCGAGAACTGCGCTTCTCGTCTGGCGTACGCCGGTGGCGAGCGCTACCGTCTCCCCCGGATCGAGGACTCGGCAGTCGGCCCACGTCGCACGCCGTCTGTTGTCAGGCGCTGCCGTGGCCGGTCGGGCCCCGCGCGTGCTCCGCCGGACCCTCTCCGGCGGTCGGCCTGGCAGAACCAGTCCCGGCCCGGATACTTCCCGGTAGCAAACGCGCAGAACCTGGCCGCAGGCAGCGCAAAGAATGACTATAGCTGCTCAGAACGCAGCTGTCGAGACAGGTCGCCGATTCCAGCACTCAGGCAACCATCGTTGTCCAAGGGTGACCTGCTGGGCGCACCGAGTCAAGCCCCGATCCGTCGATGAACGGTCGAATGTCCGGGACGACCGGTAGTCACACTGCCCGCTCCGGGTGAACGACATGATCGTCGCCACCGTCGGACCGGCCACCGGTCGGACATCCCGCGCAACGACGGAGGGGCGGGACCCGATGCGGGCCCCGCCCCTCCGGGCAAGTGGGCGTGCGCAGCACGCCCGGCTCAGCGTGAGGTCACTTGAGCGAGACCTTCGCGCCTGCCTCCTCGAGCTTGGTCTTGGCCGCCTCGGCGGCGTCCTTGCCCACGGCCTCCAGCAGCGCCTTCGGGGCAGACTCGACGAGGTCCTTGGCCTCCTTCAGGCCCAGCCCGGAGACGACCTCGCGGACGACCTTGATGACCTGAATCTTCTTGTCGCCGGCGCTCTCGAGGACGACGTCGAACTCGTCCTTCTCCTCCTCGGCGGGAGCAGCGGCGCCACCGGCGGCCGGGCCGGCGGCCGCGACGGCGACCGGGGCGGCGGCGGTGACGTCGAAGGTCTCCTCGAACTTCTTCACGAAGTCCGAGAGCTCGATCAGGGTGAGCTCCTTGAAGGCGTCGAGCAGCTCGTCGGTGGACAGCTTCGCCATGATGGCGTCCTTTCTCTACAGCAGACTGGGGGTGGTGGAGATCAGCTCTCGGCGGAGTCGCCGTCGGCAGCGGCCGGGGCGGGCTCGCCCTCGGCCTTCTTGTCGGCCAGCGCCTGGGCGAGCCGGGCGACCTGGGAGGCCGGCTGGCTGAACAGCGTCGCGGCCTTCGACAGGTTGGCCTTCATCGCGCCGGCGAGCTTGCCGAGCAGCACCTCGCGGGACTCGAGGTCCGCGAGCTGTTCCACCTCGGCGCTGGACAGGGCGCGCCCGTCCATGTACCCGCCCTTGATGGACAGGCCCGGGTTCTCCTTGGCGAAGGTCTTGATCGCCTTCGCCGCGTCGACGGGCTCGCCCTGGATGAACGCGATCGCGGTCGGGCCGGCGAGCAGGTCGTCCAGACCCTGCACCCCGGCATCCGCTGCTGCGCGCTTGACCAGGGTGTTCTTCGCGACGCGGAAGTTCGCGCCCGCACCCAGGTCCCGGCGCAGCTGGGTCAGCTTGGCGACGCTGAGCCCGCGGTACTCGGTGACGACCGACGCGGATGACTCGCGGAACCGGTTGGCGATCTCGTCGACCGCCGCGACCTTGTCAGGTCGTGCCATCGCTGCCCTCCTCTCGGGTGGTTGGTCCTCGTGCTCTTGCGGTGTGCCACCGCACGGACCCCGAGAGACGACGAACGCCCCGTGCGCAGGGCACGGGGCGTGACATGTCGTGCGGGCGCCGGGCGCCCTGCATCGCCTCGTCCTCCTGCGCGGGTCGCCCGGTGCTCCGGGACCTTCGTGCTCCCGGACGAGTCCGGAAGCAGACCTGCGGTCTTCGGTGGATCGACGACGAGCGTACGCCTGGGGACCGCACCCCCGCGCACCGGGGGTGCGGGGCCGGTCAGGCCGGGGTCATCGCGGAGATCTTCCACCGGCCGTCGACGAACTGGGCGTCGACCCGCAGCCGGGCCGCGGCAGCGCCCTCCTGCGGCACGCCGGCGTCGTCCTGACGGCGGATGACCTGGTTGACGAAGACGTACACCGATGCGTCGTCACCGTCGATCCGGGCGACCGCGGACTTCGGGACGGTCGCGGTGACCACGGCGTTCTGCTGCGGCGCCAGCTCCCGGACGCTGCCGAAGATGCGGTCGAACTCGGGCTGGAACTCAGGGGTGATGACGGCGCGGGCGTCGTCCTCGGCCTGCTGGAGCCGGGCGTGGTCGAACGAGTAGACCTTGGTGACGGCCTCGGTGACCTGCTCGCTCACCGCAGCGGTGGCGCCGACGTCGGTGAGCGCCGCGTTCCCGGCCGAGCCGGTGAACGCGGTGGTGTACCAGGAGACGCCGAAGAACACGGCCGCCGCGGTCAGCAGGGCGGTGACGGCGAGCAACGCCGCGGCACCGCGGGTCGTGGCCGGGGCGGCGAGCAGGGCGGGCCGGCGACCGGGCGCGGCCGGGTCAGCGGCGGCCGGGTCGTCCCCGGCCTGTCCCTCCGGTCCGGGCCCGGCGGGCCCGGAACCGGCATCCCCGGCGGGCCCGGCGTCTCCGGCGGGCCCGGCGTCTCCGGTGGGCCCGGAACCGGGTCCCCCGGCGGCGTCGGCACCGGCAGCGGGACCGGTGTCCCCGGTGTCCCCGGTGGGCCCGGGGTCCCCGGTGGAGCCGGCCCCGCGGCGGGCCGGCGCTGAGGCGCGGTCGTCGAGGGCCAGGCTGCCGGCGTCGTCACGGGCACCGTCGTCGGTGCCGGTCTGCTCGGCCCCGGGGCGGGACGTACGGGGCCGCCCGGCGACCTGTGGTCTGCGGCCACCCGCGGGGCGGCGACGGGGGGTGGACATGCGGTGACCTCCTGGGGTGGTCGACCTGGGGGCGGGGGCGGCCGGACGGCCGCCGGTGGGAATGCGCCGGACGGGTCCGGTCATCCGCCTGCGCCGGGCGTCACGAGCGGTTCCAGGGCGTCGATCTTCCAGCCGTCGTCGGTGCGGGTCATGCCGAGCTCGATGCGCTGCCGGGTGACGGTCGGCTCACCGCCCTGGGCGGTGACCGTCACGTCGACTCCGGCCAGCACCCGTGCGGTACCCGCCCGGGGGTCGACCTCGGTGACGGCGGCGTCGGTGACCTCGGCCGAGGTGGTGCGGCCCTGCTCGGTCACGAGCTGCGCGTACGCGTCGCGGTTCTGCACGAACTCGTCGCGCACCGAGCCCGCCGACGACTGGATCCACAGGTCCAGTCCGCGCTGCGGGTCGGCGTGGTCGAGCGTGTTGAGGTTGACGACGGCCTGCCGGGCGTCGCGCAGCGCCTCGTCGCGGGCCTGCGCGACCTGCACCGAGTCACTGTTCAGCGCGAGCAGCCACAGCGCTCCGGACAACAGGGCCGCGAGGGCCGCCGCCACCGCGGCGAGCGGCAGGACGCGGGTCCAACGGCCGCCGGGTGCCGGCCGCTCCGGATCCGCGGCGGCGGGCGGGCGGTCGTCGAGTCGGGTGTTCATGGGGAGCGTTCCTCCTCCCGGCTGCGGGGGCACAGCCGCTCGGGGGCCGCCCCGGAGGGCGACCGGTGAACCGGTCGAGGGTCGGGCCGTCCGGGTGGACGGCCACGGCTCCCTCGGCCGTCGTGCCGGCCGCGTCCCGTCCGGGACGTGGCCGCGATCGTGTGCTCCGGGATGCCGCCGGTGTGCACGGGACCCACGGCGCTCATCCGCGCAGCAGGATCTGGGCGGCGTCGGAGACCAGGTCCGGGCCGCTCGTCCGGCGGACCGCGTCGTCGCCGAGGGAACCGGCGTTCGGTCGGGGTGCGGGCCCGAAGTCACGGGGCCGGTCCACCGGCCCCCCGCCGAAGCTCGGGTGGCCGGAGTTCCCGGAGTGGTCCGGCACCTCCACCGGTTCCGGACGGGGCGCGTTCTGCATCCCGCGGACCGAGGTCGGGCTGCCGGGGGGCTCGGCGCAGCGGGCCTCGTCGTTGACCGGGGTCTCGCTCACGTCGAGCGCACCGCGGTTGGCCGTCCCCTCGTAACCGCGGGCGCACACCGGCGGGTCGAACAGGTTCACGACGAGTCCCAGGTGAGCCGTCCCGTCACCGGGCACCACCTTCGGTGCGACGGCGACCAGGCCGGGATAGGTCACGAGGATCTGGCGCAGCCCGGCCTGCCGCGGTTCGAGCAGCTCGGCGACCGTCCGCAGGTTCGCGACCGACTCGCCGAGCCCCGGGCCGCTCTCCCGGATCAGCGCGCCGAGCTGCTCACCGGTCCGCGGACCGTCGTCGACGATCCGGCGGATGTCCGGGTCGGACTCGCGCAGCTGTTCGGCGATCTCGCGCAGGCCACCGGCGAACTCGCGGAACTGCGGCGCGATGTCGTTCTGAGTGGTCAGCACCGGACGGGCGTCCCGGATCAGGGCGGTCGTCTGCGGCAACGCCTCGGTCGCGGCCCGGGCGAACTCACCGGAGGTGTCGAGGAGCTGCTGCAGCGGCTGGGCGGTGTCGGCGAAACCCTGACCGAGCTCGGCGACGACGGTGCGCAGCGAGTCCTGCGGCACGGTGGACACGAGCTGGTCCAGCTCGGTGAGGAAGGTGTTGATCTCGACCGGCGTGCGGGTGCGCTCCTGCGGGATGACGGCACCCGCGGCGAGTGTCTCACCGCCGTCCGCGACCGGCTGCAGGTCGACGAACTGCTCACCGATCGCCGACAGGTTCCCGACGACGACGGTGGTGTCGGTCGGGATCTCCGGGGCGCCGTTGTCGATGTCGAGCTGCACGTCGACCCCGGCGTCGGAGAGGGTGAGCGGGCCGACCCGGCCGACCGTCACACCCCGGTAGGTGACGTTGGCTCCGGTGAAGATCCCGCCGGACTCGGCGAGCTGCACGGTGACCGGATAGGTCGTCGCCCCGAAGATCCGGTCCAGGCCGGCGTAGCGGAAGCCGGCGTAGCCGACGCCGACGACCGTGACGATCGCCAGCGCGATCAGCTGCCAGCGGACGGTCCTGGTGATCACGATCCACCTCCGAAGAGCCCGCCGAGCAGGCCGCCGCGCCCCGGCTCGGGAGCCGGGGTCGGGGCCGGTGCCGGGGTCTGGCCCTGGGTCGAACCGGGCGGTGCCGGCGTCGCGGCCCCGTCCTCCGGTGCGGGCTCCGGCGTCGCCTGTTCCGGCCCCAGCAGCGGCAGCGGCGGCGCACCGGGGGCGGGCGCCGTGACCGGTGGCTCACCGCCGAGCAGCGGGACGAGCAGCTGTGCCGTCGGCGGGAGCTGCGCGAGCTGCGCCGGGTCCAGCGGCAGCCCGGACTGGCGGGTGTTCAGGATGTTGCGCAGCACCGAGCCCAGATCGAGGTCGAGCTTCACGTAGAGGTTCGCGTAGTCGCCGGCGACCGCGTCGGTCGCGGCGTCGGTGAACGGGATGGTGAGCAGGAGCTCCAGCGAGTTCGGCAGGTCCTGCCCGGAGTCGGCCAGGTTGCGCAGGATCGGCCGCAGCGCCTCCAGATCGGCGAGCAGGTCGTCGCGCGAGCGGTCGACCACGTCGGTCGCGACGCCGGAGAGCCGGTCGAGCGCCTGCAGCATGCCGACTAGCTGGGCCCGTTGGGACTCCAGCTCGCGCAGGCCCGGGCTGATGTCGTTCAGCGCGGTGCGGATCTGTCCGCGCCGTTCGGCCAGCGTCGCGGACAACCGGTCGATGCTGTCCAGCGCGCGGTTGATGTCGTCGCGGCTGTCGTCGAGCGAGCCGACCAGCTGGTCCAGGTTGCTCAGCAGCGCACGGATCTCCGGCTCCCGCCCGGACAGCGCGTTGTTCAGTTCGGTCGCGATCGTCCGGATCTGCGCGACGCCGCCACCGTTGAGCAGCAACGACAGCGCGCCGAGCACCTCCTCGACCTCCGCGGCCCGGCTCGTGGCGGCCAACGCGATCTGTCCGCTCTCGGCGAGGTCGCCCTGCCCGGGCCCGTCCGGGGAGGCGAGCTCGACGAACTTCTCACCGAGCAGCGACGTCGTGCGCACCCGGGCGGTGGCGTTCGCCGGGAGCTGCACGTCGCCGTTCACCTGGACGGTGACGACGGCGTTCCAGCGCTCCGGCTCGACCGCGACCGACTCGACCGCCCCGACCGGCACGTCGCCGACCCGCACGATCGACTGCGGCACCAGGTCGACGACGTCCGGGAACTCGATGCGGACCGAGTAGGGGTCGTCGCCGAGGTTCGCGCCGCCGGGCAGCGGGACCCCCCGGAGCCCGCCGTCGATCACCCCGCAGCCGCTCGCCGCGACCGCCGTCGCGGTCAGCAGCGCGGCGGTTCTCCCGAGCCTGCCGGTCACGATCCACCTCCGAACAGGCCGCCGAACAGGCCGCCGCGGCTCTCCTGCGGCTCGGGCACCGGGGTCGGTGTCGCCTCCCGGCCCGACGACGGCGCCGGGGTGGCGGGGACGGACGGGGCCGACGGGGTCGGTTCCGCGTCCGGGACGGCTCCGGGTTCCGGTGGCGGTGCGGTGCCCGGGTCACGCAGCTGCGAACCGGGATCGGTCAGCGACAGCGGCGAGCCGGGCATCAGCTGCGGCACGACCGGGTTGAGGGCCGGGCCGCCCTGCTGGACCTGGGTGAGGATCTCCTGCGGCGAGGGCAGCGGCACGATCCCGTCCAGGATCGGGGCGAGATCACCGCACAGCCCGGTGACCGGTTCGAGCAGGTCGCCCGGGATCGTCGCGCCGGTCCGCCGCAGCAGCTCACAGACGATCACCGGTGCCGGGTAGGCCAGCTCGTTGATGTTGGCCCGGGTGTCGAGGGTCTCCGACGATCCGTTGTAGATGTTCGCCAGGTTCCCCAGTGCGGCGGGTGCCGAGTCGGCGATCTCGGCCAGCGCGCGCTGGTGGTCGACGACCTCCTGGGTCACGCCCGCGAGCCGGTCCACGTTGGAGCGCAGCGCACCGCGGTTGTCCTCGACGAACGCGGAGACCTCACCGAGCGCGAACGACAGCTCGTGCAGGGCCCCGCCCAGCTCACCCCGCTGCCCCGCGAGGAACCCGGTCACGTCGGCGAGCCGCTCGTTCAGCTCCCGCACCCCCGGATCGTTCTCCCGCAGGGTGGCGACGAACTTCTGCAGCTCGGTGACGGTGCCGAACAGGTCGTCGCTGGAACCGCTCAGCGTCGCCGAGAGCCCGCCGAGGTTGCGGATCGTGTCGTTGAGGGCACGCCCGTTGCCGTCCAGGTTCTCGGCGGCGACGTCGAGCACCTCGTTCAACGATCCGTCGGCGTTGGCGCCCTGCGGTCCCAGCGCCCGGGACAGCTCGGTGGCGGTCCGGGTGAGATCGTCGACGCCGAGCGGGAACGCGGTCCGCTCCAGCGGGATCGGCGAGCCGTCCCACTCCGGGCCGCCGGTCCACACCGGCGTCAGCTGCACGTACCGGCCGGTGACCAGGCTCGGTGAGATCACGGCGGCCCGCACGTCGGCCGGGAGCCGGACGTCGTCGTCGGTGATCGTCATGTCGACCCGCACCCGGTCGCCCTCCGGTGTGATCCGGTCGATCCTGCCGACCGGCACGCCGAGCACCCGGACGTCGTTGTCCTCGAACAGCGCGGCCGCGTTCGTGAAGTACGCGGTGACCGGACGCCCGCCACCGGAGCTGATCGTCCAGATCGCGGTGGCCGCGAGCACGGCGACCACGGCGACCAGCGCGCCGACCTGGATCGTGCGGCGGTCCTGGGCCCAGGAGCCCATCAGCAGTCACCCCCGAGCACGATCGCCGGCGGGAGCAGCCCGCACAGGTAGTTGTCGAACCAGCGGCCGTTGCCGAGCGCGTTGCCGAACACCCGGATGAACACCGCTTCCTTGTCCAGGATCTCGCCGAGGTCGTCCCGGTGGGTCTCGAGCACCGCGAGCACCCGGTCCAGGGTCTCCAGGGCCGGCCGCAACTGCTCGGAGTTGTCCGCGACCAGGCCGCGCAGCTGCACCGACAGCGTCCGGACGCCCTGGAGCAGGTCGGAGATCGCGTCCTTGCGGCGCTGCAGCTCGGCGAGCAGCAGGTTGCCGTCCTCGACCAGCTTCACGACGTCACCGCGGCGGTCGGCCAGCGTGGTCGAGAGCTGCCTGGTGTTGGCCAGCAGCTGCTTGAGCTCGGCGTCCCGGCTGGAGATCGTCGTGGACAGCCGGGACAGCCCGTCGAGTGCCCCGCGGATCTCCGGTGGGGTGTCACGGAAGGTGTCCGACAGCGTGTCCAGGCTGGTCGCCAGCTGGCCGGTGTCGAGCTGGTCGATGGTCCCCGAGAGCTCGTTGAAGGCGTCGACGACGTCGAACGGGGACGTGGTGCGGTCCCGGCCGATCGGTTCGCCCGGGTCCTGCTCGGCGTCCCCGCGCGGGTCCAGTGCGAGGAACTTCGAACCGAGCAGGGTCGCGATCTCGATCGAGGCCGTCGTCCGGTTCCCGACCCAGGCGTCGTCCACGGTGAAGGCGACGAGCACGTGGTCGCCCTCCAGCTCGACGCTCTGCACCCGGCCCGCCTCGACGCCGGCGATCGTCACCCGGTCCTGTGCCTGCAGACCGGCCGCCTCCGGGAACTCCGCGGTGTATCGGGTCGCCCCGGAGAACAGCGCCTCGAAGTTGAATGCGGCCAGCGTCAGCGCCACGACGGTCACCAGGCCGATCGTGGCGACCAGGACGGGCCGCTTCTGCCCTGCCTGTGCCATCAGTTTCCTCCCGGCGCCAGCAGCGCGGTCGGGTCCCCGACACCGACACCGACGCCGTCGCCGTCGCCGTCGCCGAGGGCGCCCTGCCCGAGCGGCGCGGTCGGCTCCAGGAGCTGCCCGACGGACTCGGTGCCCGGGTCGCGCATCAGCGGGTTCGATTCCGGCTGGGCCCGGCTGTCGCCGTCCTGCGCACCGGGCGCCGAGCCGTCGGTTGGGACGGTGTTGCCCGCGCCGATCCCGGACGGGTCCGGTCCGCAGCGCCGCTCGGGATTCTGCGCGAGCCCATCGAGGCCGAGGTCCTCCAGCGAGGTCGGCGGGATGATCGGGGAGAGCCCGACCTGGCCGTCCAGGCCGCAGAGGTAGAAGTTGAACCAGCTGCCGTGCGAGCCGACCCGGGCGATCCGGTTGAGCTTGAACGGCGCGTACTCCAGGAACCGTTCGATCGTCGGCCTGCCCTCGTCCAGTTCGGCCGCCAGGTCGCCGAGGTTAGCGATGTCGTCGCGCAGCGGCGGCCGGGCGTCCTCCAGGAACGAGCCGGTGACCTGGGTCAGCGTCCCGATCGACTCGATCGCCTCGCCGATCGGCTCCCGGTCCTGCGCCAGGCCCGACACCAGCGCCTGCAGCGAACTGATCAGCTCGTTGAGGCCCTCGTCGTTCTCGTTGACCGTCTGCAGGACGACGTTCAGGTTGTCGATCACCTGGCCGATCACCTGGTCCCGGTCGGCGATCGAGTTGGTCAGCGACGACGTCGACGCGAGCAGGCTCTGCACGGTGCCCCCCTCGCCCTGCAGCACCTGCACGATCTCCATCGAGAGCCGGTTGATCTGTTCCGGGTCGAGGCCCTGGAACAGCGGCTGGAAGCCGTTGAACAGCACCGTCAGGTTGAGCGCCGGACGGGTGCGCTCCAGCGGGATCTGTGCGCCCTCCGGCAGCGTCTCACCGGTCGGGCCCGGGCCCTGTTCGAGCGCCAGGTAGCGCTGCCCGATCAGGTTCTTGTACTTGAGCCCGGCGCCCACCGACGCGGGCAGCGGGGTGGTCGAGTCCACGTTGAACGCGACCTCGGCGATCCGCTCCTCGACGATCCGGACGTCGGTGACCGAGCCGACGACGACCCCGGCGATCCGGACGTCGTCGCCGCGCAGCAGGCCGCTGGCGTCGGTGAAGCGGGCGGTGTACTCGGTGACGTCGCCGCCGCGGGCGTTCGCGATGGTCAGGCCGAGCACGGTCGTCCCGAGCGCGGTGACCACCGCGAACACCAGGAACTTGATCAGCGGGGAGAGCGGGAAGCGGCTCATGTCAGCGTCACCTCCGCGCCGCGCAGCAGCGGGCCGACCATGGTGCTGCTCCACGCGGGGACGGCCTCGGGCGAGCCACCCTGCTGGGCGGCCAGCAGTTGCGCGACGACCTGCTGCTCACCGGCCGAGTTCGCGACGCCCATGTCGACCGGGCCCCGGTGCGACGCCGGCTCGATGCCGAGTCCGCCGAGCACGCCGGTCAGCGGGGGCAGCAGGCCTGCGCTGTTCTCCGAGCCCTGGTCCTGCACGAGGTCCCAGCTCTGCGTGCCGTCGTACGTGCCGAAGGTCTCGACCCCGAACTCCTCCGGGTTGCCCATCGGCTGGCCGGCGGGCGGCGGGGTGGCGACCGAACCGTCCCGGAACGGCCCGTCCGGTGGGTACTGGGTGCCGTCCGGGGTCGGGATCGGGTAGCAGCGCGGGCCGCGGTCGTCGGCGTACTCGGGCTCGTCCTGGCCGGGGAGGTACTTGCCCTTGTTCGCGACGATCTCCAGCGTGATGTTGACGCCGACCCGGTCGGTGCCCGGCCGGATCGCGTCGTTGATCTTCGGGACGAGATCGACGAGCTGGCGGGTGAGGCAGGGGAACTCCGGCGAGTAGCGGGCCAGGGTCTCCAGCGTCGGGCGGCTGGCGGCGGCGACGCCGATCAGGTTCTCGCCGTTCGCGTCGAGGAAGGCGCGCAGGTCGTCGGAGGCGCCGGTGATCGACCGGTAGAGGTCGCGCAGGCCCTCGCGCTTCTCGACGATCGTCGCGCTGGTGACGGCCAGGTCGTCGACCGCGTCGAGCAGGTCGGGTGCGGCCACGTCCAGGTTGTCGGCGAACGTCGCGAGCTGGCGGATGTCCTCCTGCAGGTCGGGGACGGCCGGGTTGAGCCCCTCGGCCAGCGTGTTCAGCGCGACCAGGGTCTCGCCGAGCTGGTCCCCGCGGCCCTGCAGCGCCTGGGAGAGCGAGCCGAGCGTGGTCGCCAGGTCCTGCGGGCGCACCGCCTGCAGCAGCGGCAGCAGCTCGTCGAGGACGCGCTCGACCTCGATCGCGGCCCGGCTGCGGTCCTCCGGCACGGTCGCGCCGGCGACGAGCCGGGCGGTCGAGGGGGCGGCCGGTGGGACCAGCGACACGAACTTCTCGCCGAACAACGTCTTGGGCAGCAGTTGCGCCTGCACGTTCGCCGGGATCAGGTCGATCATGTCCGGGTCCATCGACATGCGGATGCTGGTGGTCTCGCCGTCGGTGGTGACCTCGTCCACCTGGCCGACGATCAACCCGCGCACCTTGACGTCGGCGCGCTCCTGCATCTGGGTGCCGACCCGGGCGATGTTCAGCGTGACCGGGACACCGCTGGAGAACAGTCCCGCGTACTGGCCGATCGCGAGCCCGATCAGCACCACGATCGCGGTGACGAACGCCAGCCCCTGCACGACTCTCTTCGTGGATCTCATCCGGCCACCCGTACCGAGGTCGAGGTACCGAACATGACCAGCGTCAGGAAGAAGTCCATGATCGCGGTGCTCACGATCGACAGCCGGACCGCCCGGCCGACGGCGACGCCGACACCGGCCGGGCCGCCCTTCGCCGAGTACCCGTAGTGACAGTGGATCAGGATGATCACCGTCGCGAAGATGATCACCTTGAGGTAGGACAGCAACACGTCGCTGACCGGCAGGAACAGGTCGAAGTAGTGGTCGTACGTGCCACCGGGCAGACCGTTGATCAGGGTGACGTTCAGCCGGGCCGCGGCGTAGCTGGCCAGCAGACCCAGGGTGTAGATCGGGACGATCGCAACGATTCCGGCGATCACCCGGGTGGTCACCAGGTAGGGCACCGACGGCACCGCCATGACCTCCAGTGCGTCGATCTCCTCGGAGATCCGCATGGCGCCGAGCTGGGCGGTGAAGCCGGCACCGAGCGTCGCGGTCAGTGCCGCGGCCGCGACCAGCGGCGCGATCGAACGGGTGTTGAAGTAGGCGGTGATGAACCCGGTCATCGCCTCGACACCGAGCGCGTCGAGGGCCCGGAAGCCCTGCAGGCCGACCAGCGACCCGACGAACAGCGACAGCGACGCCATGACGCCGACGGTGCCGAGGATGACGATCAGTGCGCCGGAGCCGAAGGACACTTCGGCCAGCAGCCGGCCGACCTCCTTGCGGTACCGGGTGAGCGTCTTCGGGATCCAGAGGATCGACCGGATGTAGAGCGACAACTGGTCGCCCAGCTCCTCGAGCTGGTTCAGCGGGGCCTGCGCGGCCCTGCGGACCCGCGCGCCGACTCGGGTGGTGGCCATGTGTCAGAAGCCCTTCGGCGGGACGAGCTCGAGGTACAGGGCGGTGAGGACGAGGTTGATCAGGAAGACCAGGACGAACGAGATGACCACGGCCTGGTTCACCGCGTCACCGACGCCCTTCGCGCCGGGCGGCGGGTTGAGGCCGCGGTAGGCGGCGACGACGCCGGCGACGATGCCGAACAGGAACGCCTTGATCTCGGACACGACGATGTCGGAGACCTGGGCGATCGCCGAGAAGCTGGAGATGTAGGCGCCCGGCGAACCACCCTGGATGATCACGTTGAAGAAGTAGCCGCCGGACACGCCGACGACGGTGGCCAGCCCGTTCAGCACGACCGCGCAGAGGCCCATCGCGAGCACCCGCGGCACGACCAGGCGCTGGATCGGGGAGATGCCGAGCACCTCCATCGCGGCGATCTCCTCGCGGATGGTCCGCGCGCCCAGGTCCGCGCAGACCGCGCTGCCACCGGCGCCGGAGATGAGCAGAGCGGTGACGATCGGCGCAGCCTGCTGCACGATCGCCAGGACCGCGCCGGCACCGGTCTGGGACTGGGCGCCGAACTGACGGGTCAGCTCACCGAGCAGCAACGCGATCGTCGCGCCGAAGGGGATGGTGAACAGCGCGGTCGGCAGCGCGGAGACCTTCGTGACGAACCAGATCTGCTCGATCAGCTCACGCCACTGGAACGGGCGGCGCAGCGACTGCCTGCCGATCTCGACGCCCAGGCCGATGAACTTCCCGACCGGGGTGAGCGCACGCACGACCGGGCTGGGCGCGGTCACCGGTCGCCCTCGGAGAGCTGGTGCCGTCCGGGGGGCGCCGGGGTGTCGTCGGTGATCCGGGGATGGATGTCGGTGGGCCGGTCGTCGGTGTCGACCTGCTCCCGCGCCACCTCGTGGGTGCTGCCGTCGCGCGCCGGTGCCCACTGCGACGTCGGGCCCTCCCCACGGGACGCGAGGATCGCCCGCCGGGCGGGCTCGGGCAGCTCGTGCAGCATCGCGTCCACCCGCTTGCGGCGCCGGTGCACCGCGGCCCGGTCCGGCATCCCCGACGACGCCTCCAGCTGCGGCTTCATCGGTGGCAGACCCTGCAGCTCCCCTGCCTCCTCCATCTCCCGCGCCGCCTGTGCCGCGTCCTTCTCCTCGCTCATCCCGATCGGGCCCTCACGGCGCCCGTTCAGGAACTGGGCCACCACCGGCTCGTCCGAGGTCAGCAACACCTCGCGCGGCCCGAACATCGCCAGATGCTTGCGATACAGCAACCCGATGTTGTCCGGCACGGTCTGCGCCGAATTGATGTCATGTGTCACGATCAAGAACGTCGCGTCCGTCTGCGCGTTCAGGTCGATGATCAGCTGGTTGAGATACGCCGTCCGGACCGGATCCAGGCCCGAGTCCGGCTCGTCGAACAGCACGATCGCCGGATCCAGCACCAACGCCCGCGCCAGTCCCGCCCGCTTGCGCATCCCGCCCGAGATCTCCCCGGGCAGCTTGTTCTCCGCGCCCTGCAGGCCGACCATCTCCATCTTCTCCGCCACGATGTCGCGGATCTGGGCCTCGGACTTGCGGGTGTGCTCCCGCAACGGGAACGCGATGTTGTCCACCAGGTTCATCGACCCGAACAGCGCCCCGTCCTGGAACAGCACGCCGAACAGCTTGCGGATCTCGTAGAGCTCGGCCTCCGAACACCGCACCAGGTCCACACCGTTGATCACGATCGAACCCCGCTCGGGCTTCAGCAGCCCGATCAGCGTCTTCAGGAACACCGACTTGCCGGTACCCGAGGGCCCCAGCAGCACCGACACCTCACCCGGGGGCAGCGTCAGCGACACGTCCGACCAGATGTTGGCCCGACCGAAGGACTTCGTCAGCCCCTCGACCTTCACCTCGACGCCGGTCACGTGCCGCCTCCTTGCGCAATCGACCGCTCGGTAGCACCGGGAGCCCAGGAGGCGCGGGGAGCGCGGGCCACTCGACGGTGCTGAACGGCACAACGAGACGGAACGACAGGGGTTACTCGAGGTATGGATCAGACTGCGCGGCTTTACCACACCGTAGAGTACGTTATGGTAACCGAGCGTCAGATCGGCGCCGAAATGTAGCGGACCGTGGGTAACAGTTACTCCCGAGCGGCCAGCCTGCTAGGCCGAACGGCCGGACCGTCACCGTTTCCGGATCGAGATCGGACGAGCGCCATCCCGTCGCATGATCACCTGATCGGCGGCGCCGCGACCCGCATCGACTCGGGTGCATGACTGAGGATCAGCCGCTGGAAGTCGTCGAACAGGTCCCGGAGCAGATCACGGTCACGCGGGTCGCAGGTCTGCTGGAACCCGGCCATCAGCGAGATACCGAACACCGCGAGCCGGCGCGCGTCGGCCCGGTCGTCCACGACGTCGGCGATCACCCGCTCCAGGGCGAGCCGGCGCTGGAGGTCGACCCTGGCCTGCGCCCGGCCGACCTCGCCGTCGATCTGCGCCCAGGCCCGGATCGCCGCCTCGGCGTCGTGTCGCAGCTCGACGGTGAGCCGCTTCACCACCGTCATCCGCTCGACCGGATCGACACGGGCGCGGGCCAGCTCCACCACCCGGTCGGTCTGCTCGGCCTCCCAGTGCTGCAGCAACCCGCGCACGAAACCGGCCCAGCCACCGAAGTGGTGGTAGAAGGATCCGCTGGTCACACCGAGCGAGCGACAGAGCGGGCCGATCTTGAGACCGGCCGCGCCGTCGCGGGCGAGAATCGACATGGCGGTCTCGTAGTACTGCTCGGCGGCGATCTGCCCGCCGGCTCGCCTGGCCACCGACCTCGCCCCCCTCGTCCGCCGCGCGCGGCCAAGGGTGCCACGCGGACGGGACCGGCACCCCGTCCGTCGGGTCAGCCCGCCACCGATCCATAACATACGTTATGTCATGTTCGGCGGGTTCCGTGCGGTAGCCGGACGGCCGGACGCACATCGGGAAACCCCCGATCGGGCGGGCCCGGCCGGCCCGGGATCAGCGGGCGGGGTCGGCCCCGCGCACCTCGTGCGACACCGGACAGCCCGCCGGGAAGGTGCCCAGCTCGCGGACGTCGTAGCCGTCCGGGTAACTGCGGATGCTCGGCGACCGCTCCAGCGAGAACGGCTCGGTCCGTACCGGCATCCGGCGCACCACCGCGGCCCTGGCCCGCAGCGCCGCGTCGGCCGCGACCCGGACCGGCGCCGGCGGACACGGGTAGCCGAGAGCGTCGAGCAACGGCTCGTCCAGCAGCGCGAGCAGGAACGTCCGGCTCAGCGCCGTGGGCACCCGGTCGTTGGGCGGGAACGTGATCGCCAGGTCCAGGGTCGCGTCCGCCACGGCCCGGCCACCCGGGTCGTACCCGAAGTGCTCGGCCTCGTAGGCGTCGAGCAGGGCCTCGAAGTCCTGCCAGGTCCCGGGCACGTCCCGGATCCCCATGCGCCGGCCGAGCTCGCGGTAGTAGTTCGCGGTCGCGACCTTCTCGACCTCGGTGTGCCTGCGCCATCCCCAGCGCTGCACCCAGCGCAGCGGCACCACGACGAAGGTGCACAGGACGTAGCGCAGGTCGTCGTTCGAGATGTCGTAGGAACGGTGTATCTGGTTCATCCGGCGGATCGCCGCCCGGCCCTCGGCGTGCTCGAAGCCGTTCGTCAGCACCGTCTCCAGGATCAGCCCGGTGTCGTCGTAGCGCTTCTGGGTGCGCTCGGTGAACTCGCCGGTCCCGGCCAGGAGCCGGCCGATCGACGGGACCGCGTAGGTCCGGAACAGCGCCATCGAGAGCGCCTGCTGGATGTCCCACGGGAACTCCAGCCCGGACAGCGCCCGGTAGATCTCCACGTA
This sequence comes from Pseudonocardia sp. NPDC049635, assembly GCF_040659795.1. Taxonomy (NCBI): domain Bacteria; kingdom Bacillati; phylum Actinomycetota; class Actinomycetes; order Pseudonocardiales; family Pseudonocardiaceae; genus Pseudonocardia; species Pseudonocardia sp. NPDC049635. The sequence continues at coordinate 34,196 of NZ_JBFAON010000002.1, read as the reverse complement.
CTCGGTGGCCGGATCCAGCGCGGCCAGCTCGTCGCGCCGGTCGTAGCGGTCCGGCCGGACCCGGATGCCCGGGGTGGTGATGCGCAACGTGCGGCCCCTTCGCCGTCTGTTCGGTGCCGTCTGTTCGGTGCCGTCTGTTCGGTGCCGTCTGTTCGGTGCCGTCGGATCAGTACCGGATGAGACCCCTGATGTTGCGCCCCGCCCGCATGTCCTCGTAACCCTCGTTGACCTGGTCGAGGGAGTACTCGCGGGTGATCAGCTCGCGCAGCTTGAGCTGCCCCAGGTTGTGCATCTCCAGCAACCGCGGCACGTCGTGCTGGGCGGCCGAGCTACCGAACAGGGCGCCGCGGATCTGCTTCTCGTAGAGCGTCAGGTCCAGCAGGGACAACGTGGCCGTCTCCTCGTCGGCGTTCGCCAGCGCGGTGACGACGACCCGTCCGCGCTTGCCGACGAGCTGCAGCGCCGGCTGCAGCTCGGCGCCCGCGGCCACCCCGGTGCAGAGGATCGCGGCGTCCGCTAGCTGCCCGCGGGTCAGCTCGCTGACCGTCTCCCACGCCTGGTCGACGCTCGCCGCGACGTGCGTGGCGCCGAGCTCGAGCGCGCGCTCACGCTTGTACTCGACCGGGTCGACCGCGACGACGTACCGGCAGCCGGCGATCCGCGCCCCCTGCACCGCGTTCGCGCCGATCCCACCGACACCCACGACCACGGCCGTGTCACCGGCCCGCAGCTCGGCGGTGCGCACCGCGGAACCGAAGCCGGTGGTGACCCCGCAGCCGACCAGCGCGGCCAGGTCCAGCGGGAACCCCTCGTCGATCTTCACGACCGACTTCACCGGGACCACGGTGTGCCGGGCGAACGTGCCGAGCAGGCACATCTGCCCGATGTCGGTGCCGTCCGAGCCGTGGAAGCGGTACGTGCCGTCGAGCTGCGGCCCGAGCGTGGCGCCCGCGCCGTCGTTGCACAGGTTCGGCAGGCCTCTCGAGCAGTACGGACAGCGTCCGCAGGAGGGCAGGAAGGTCATCACGACCGGGTCGCCGACCTCGACCTCGGTGACCCCGGGCCCGACCTCGATCACCCGGCCGGCGCCCTCGTGCCCGCCGACCATCGGCAGCACGGCGGGCAGGTCCCCGGTCACCAGGTGCTCGTCGGAGTGGCACAGGCCCGACGCCGTGAGCTCGACCAGCACCTCACCGGCGTTCGGCGGGTCGAGGTCGAGCTCCTCGATCTCCCACTTGCCGCCCGGTTCCCACAGCACCGCTGCCGTCGTCCGCATGGCGGACGATCCTGGCCCGTTCCGGTGCAGCGGGGCACCCGCCGTCCGCGCCAGCCGTGGCCCCCGGGTGCCACACCGGCTCAGGCGGCGGGCAGCGGCAGGATGAGCCGGGCGACCAGACCGCCACCGTCGCGCGGGAGCAGGCTCAGCTCACCGTCCATCGCGGAGGCGAGCGCCTCGGCGATCCACAGTCCCAGACCGGCGGTGCCGCGCCGCTCCCCCAGCGCCACGCCCTTCGCCGTCACCACCCCCTCCTGGCCCGGCGGCAGGCCGGGGCCGCGGTCGCGTACCTCCGCGGTCAGGATCCCGCCGTCATGGGCCAGGTACAGCTCGACCGGTTCGTCCCCGCTGTGCCGGGCCGCGTTCTCGGCCAGGTTGGTGAGCAGCCGGCGCAGCCGTTGCGGATCACAGTGCACGGCGGCCCCCGGCACCGGGACGATCGGCCGGCGCCGGTGCACGGCGACACCGGCGGCGTCGAGGACACCCGCGGCCAGATCCGCCAGCGGAACCCGCCGCGGCCGGTCCCGGCCCAGCGGACTGCCGTCGGCGACGGCGAGATCGGCCAGCCCGTCCAGCATGTCCTGCAGGTGCGACGCGTGGTCGGCGAGCAGCCGCGCCGCGGTCCGGCGGGCGTCACCGGTGAGCCGCTCCGCGGCGAGATCGGCCGACAGCGCGGACAGCGACGCCACCGGCGTGCGGAACTCGTGCAGCACCACCCGGGCGCCGTCGAGCCGGGCCCGGCTCTGGGACACCAGCCGGTCACGCAGCGCCCGCTCCGACAGGTAGCGCTCGTGCTCGCTCTCCGCGCGGGCCCGGGTGGTCGCGATGTCGACGAGCTGTCGTTCCAGCAGCCGGACCAGGACCCCGACCAGCACCGCGGTCCCGAACAGGAAGCCGGTCCACCACACGCCGAGGAAGATCCGCTCGGTGACCGGCACCGCCGGGTCCGAACCCAGCAGGCCGGCCGCGCCGAGGGCGACCCCGAGCACCAGTGCGGCGACCCGCCCGACCCGCGGGCCGCCGCGCAGTGCGATCGCGATGACCACCAGCGGCAGCGCCGCCACCATCGGGCTGTGCACCCCGCCGGTCAGCCCCACCGCGACCACGGCGAGCGCGCCGTCGACACCGGTGAGCACCGCCGGACGGACGGGCAGCGCGCCGCGGCGGACCGCGGCCGCGGCGAGCGCCACCGAGTACACCGCGGCCAACCCGATCAGGGCGGCGGCGACCGCGGTCCCGGCGCGCGCCGCCTCCGGCCGGAACGCCAGCAGCAGCACCGCGGCGGCCACCACGCACAACCGCAGCACGACCGCCGCGCGCTCCTCGGCCGTGCGCTCCGGGAGCTCGGCCACGAGATCGGTCGGCGGACCGTCCGGTGCGGTTCGGCTGATCATCGCGGCGGCCCGCTCCCTACCGGAGACGTCGTCCCCGGCGCCACCCGGGATGGTCGGCGACGACCACACTAGGCTCGCCGCCGTGCCCGCCGAGCCGCACGTCGTCGTCATCGTGGACGATCACGCCCTGTTCTCCCAGGGGCTGGCGCTACTGCTCGAGTCCCGGGCGGGCGACTCGTTCCGGGTCGCGGGATCGACCACCGCGGGCGAGGAGGCCGTCGCCCTCGTCGGCCGGCACGACGCCGGCATCGCGATCGTCGACCTGGCGCTGCCCCCGCTGGGCGGGGTGGAGACGATCCGCCGGATCAAGGCGGCCTACCCCCGGACCCGGGTCCTGGCCCTGTCCGGCACCGAGGACCTGGATCTCGCCGCGGCCGCGATGCGTGCCGGCGCGGAGGGTTATCTCGGCAAGTCGGCCGATCCCGAGGTGCTGGTGGCGCCTCTGCTCGCCATCGCCGCCGGGGTCCGGGTGCTCCGGGCGGAACTGCTGGACGCGCTGCTCACCGCCGCCGACCGGACCGCCGACGGGCTGCTCGACCGGCTGGGCGAACGGGACATCGAACTGTGGACGCTGCTCGCCCGCGGTCTGGAGACCGCCGACATCGCGCGGCCGCTGCTGGTGAGCGAACGGACCGCCAAACGGATGATCGCCTCGCTGCTGCACAAGCTCGGAGCCGCGAACCGGATCGAGGCGGCCGCGCTGGCCGGCCGCTGCGGGCTGCTCGACTGAGCGGGCCCGGCCGGGCCCGTGCGGGCCAGCGCTGGCCCGGTGGCGGGGCGCGGCACCGGTCGATCACCGGGCAGACTCGCCGGCGCCGAACGGCGGTCCGACCGCCGAACATCTCGCGAGGAGGCGCTGATGGCCGTGTTCGCCGACGAGGCCGAGGTCTACGAGTACCTGGGCGGGGTCTTCCGGCTCGGTCTAGAGGACCCGGACCTGGTCGCCAAGCTGGCGCCGACCGGGATCGTCCTGCGCATCACCTACACCGACCCGGACGCCGTGCTCACCGTCGACATGCCCAACTCCGAGATCCACACCGGGGCGGGCAACGGTCCGGCGCCGAACATCGAGCTGTTCATGTCCGCCGACACCGGCAACCGCTTCTGGCTGGGCAACGTGGTGCTCCCGGTCGCGATGGCCAAGGGCGAGGTCCGTGCGAAAGGACCGGTGTCGAAGCTGCTGAAGCTCCTGCCGACCGCGAAGCGGCTCTTCGGCCCCTACCGGCAGAAGCTGGAGGCCGAGGGCCGTCAGGACCTTCTGGTCGCCCGATGATCACCTGATCGGGTGGTCGTCGCGCGTCCGTACGAACCATCCCGGGTACTCCCCGGTGATACTGCCGATCCGGTCCCGAGGATCGGCGGCCGTGCTTCGGCACGGCCGGACCCGGCTCCCGGAGGTTCGATGATGGCCAGTGCGACGACCGGCGACGCGGGGCCCGAGAGCATCTGGCTGGACGTCCAGATGTGGCAACCGCTGCGCGGCGTCCTGCACCCGATCAGCGAGATCGAGTGCGACGTTCCCGAACCGCTCCCCGAGGGGTTCGACGAGTGGCACGACTGGGCCGAGGCCTGCCTGCTGGAGGTCGCCCGCCGCGACGGCTGGCAGCACGGCCGCTACACCTACACCATCCAGGAACGGGACAGCAGGGACCATCCGGTCCGCGACCTGGGCAAGGACGTCTGGGACTACGAGTAGCCGCGCGACGGCGGTTATCGTCCCCGGTACACGCAGAGCAACGGGGAGGCCGCCGGTGACACGGGGCAAGGGTCCGCTGGCCGGACTGAGGGTGATCGAGCTCGCCGGGATCGGCCCGGGACCACACGCGGCGATGATCCTCGGTGATCTCGGCGCCGACGTGGTGCGGATCGACCGCCCGTCGGGCGGGTTGCAGATCGGCTCCGGCACGGTGCCCGATCCCACCGTCCGCGGCCGTCGCACGGTCGCCGCCGACCTGAAGACCGCGGCGGGACGGGAGACCGTGCTGCGCCTGGTGGAGAAGGCCGACGTGCTCCTGGAGGGCTACCGGCCGGGCGTCACCGAGCGTCTGGGGGTCGGCCCGGAGGACTGCCACGCCCGCAACCCGCGCCTGGTGTACGGCCGGATGACCGGCTGGGGCCAGGACGGCCCGATGGCGCCGCGCGCCGGGCACGACATCAACTACATCTCGTTGACCGGCGCGCTGCACGCGATCGGCCGTGCCGGGGAGCGGCCGGTGCCACCGTTGAACCTGGTGGGTGACTTCGGCGGCGGCTCGATGCTGCTCGTCGTCGGCGTCCTCGCCGCGCTGTGGGAGGCCCGAGCCTCCGGTACGGGGCAGGTCGTCGACGCCGCGATGGTGGACGGCGTCAGCGTGCTGAACCAGATGTTCTGGGGTTTCCTCGCCCAGGGCGCCTGGGTCGACGAGCGTGGCGTGAACCTGCTCGACGGGCACGCACCCTTCTACGACACCTACGAGTGCGCCGACGGCGGCCACATGGCGGTCGGCGCGCTGGAGCCGCAGTTCTTCGCGCAGCTGCTCGCCGGCCTCGAGGTGAGCGCCGAGGAGATCGGCGACCAGTACGACCGGGCCGGCTGGCCGGCGATGCGCGCCCGGTTCACCGAGGTGTTCGCCTCGAAGCCGCGCGACGAGTGGGCCGCCGTGTTCGAGCACACCGACGCCTGCACCACGCCCGTGCTGTCGTTCGAGGAAGCCGCCGCGAACCCGCACCTGGTCGCGCGCAACACCGTCGTCACCGCCGACGGGGTCCGCCAGGCCGCGCCGGCGCCGCGCTTCTCCCGTACCGGCACCGAGACCGCGACCCGCGGCACCGGCCCGGAGGACGTCGACGGCGTCCTCGCCGACTGGTCCTGATCCGACACGGCGACGCCCCCGGCTCCGAGGTCGGAGCCGGGGGCCTCGTGGCCGTGGGGCAGCAGGTCAGTCCTGCTCCTCCGTGTCCGGAGCCAGCAGGTTCCGGGTGCGGTTCGGGTCCACCGGGATGCCGGGGCCGGTCGTCGTCGAGACGGTGACCTTCTTGACGTACCGTCCCTTGGCGGCGGACGGCTTGAGCCGCAGGATCTCGTCCAGGGCGGCGCCGTAGTTCTCGACCAGCTTCTCGGTGTCGAACGAGGCCTTGCCGATGACGAGGTGCAGGTTGGCCTGCTTGTCGACCCGGAAGTTGACCTTTCCGCCCTTGATCTCGTTGATCGCCTTGGTGACGTCCGGGGTGACGGTGCCGGTCTTCGGGTTCGGCATCAGGCCACGCGGGCCGAGGATGCGGGCGATCCGTCCGACCTTCGCCATCTGGTCCGGGGTCGCGATGGCGGCGTCGAAGTCGAGCCACCCGCCCTGGATGCGCTCGATGAGGTCCTCGGAGCCCACGGCGTCGGCGCCGGCGGCCTCGGCCTCGGCGGCCTTGTCACCGGTGGCGAACACGATCACCCGGGCGGTCTTGCCGGTACCGTGCGGCAGGTTCACGGTCCCGCGGACCATCTGGTCCGCCTTGCGGGGGTCGACGCCCAGCCGGAGCGCGACCTCGACGGTCGCGTCGGTGTTCTTGCTGGAGGTCTCCTTGGCCAGGGCCGCCGCGGCGAGCGGCGAGTAGAGGCGGTCCGCGTCGATCTTCGCGGCGGCCTCGCGGTAGGCCTTGCTGCGCTGTGCCATCTGTCCTCGTCTCCTTGTATGAGGTCAGGTCGTGGTCCGAGCCGCGCCCGGCTCTCCCACGCGTACGGAAAGTGTGTGGCGGGCCGTTCTCAGCCCTCGACCGTGATGCCCATCGACCGCGCGGTCCCGGCGATGATCTTCGTCGCCTGGTCCAGGTCGTTGGCGTTCAGGTCCTGGAACTTGGTCTCGGCGATCTCGCGGACCTGGGCCCGGGTGACCGTCGCGACCTTCGTCTTGTGCGGCTCGCCGGAACCCTTGTCGACACCCGCCGCCTTGAGCAGCAGCTTGGCCGCCGGCGGGGTCTTCAGCTCGAAGGTGAACGAGCGGTCCTCGTACACCGAGATCTCGACCGGCACGACGTTGCCGCGCTGGGCCTCGGTGGCCGCGTTGTAGGCCTTGCAGAACTCCATGATGTTCACGCCGTGCTGGCCCAGCGCGGGCCCGACCGGCGGGGCGGGCGTCGCGGCGCCGGCCTGGATCTGGAGCTTGATGATCGCGGAGAGCTTCCGCTTCTTGGGGGGCATGTCCGTTCCTCAGTGATCGATGTGCACGCCGCGCGGCCCTGCCATGCCACGGACGTTTCTCACAAGGTGCGTCAGATCTTGGAGACCTGGTTGAACCCGAGCTCGACCGGAGTCTCCCGGCCGAAGATCGAGACCAGCACCTTGAGCTTCTGGGCGTCGACGTTGACCTCGCTGATGCTCGCCGGGAGCGTCGCGAACGGCCCGTCCATGACGGTGACCGACTCGCCGACCTCGAAGTCGACCTCGACGGCCGGGGCCCCGCTGCCCGAGGTGGAGCCACCGGAGGCGGCACCGGCCTTGCCGGCCTCGGCCTTCTTCTCCGGGGCCTCGGTCTTGGGCAGCAGGAACTTCACGACCTCGTTGATGGACAGCGGCGACGGCTTGGACGTCGCACCGACGAATCCGGTGACGCCCGGGGTGTTCCGCACCGCGCCCCAGGACTGGTCGTTGAGTTCCATCCGGACCAGGATGTAGCCGGGCAGCACCTTGCGCTGGACCTTCTTGCGCTGCCCGTTCTTGATCTCGGTGACCTCCTCGGTGGGCACCTCGACCTGGAAGATGTAGTCCTCGACGTCCAGGGTCTGCGCCCGGGTCTCGAGGTTGGACTTCACCTTGTTCTCGTAGCCGGCGTAGGAGTGCACGACGTACCAGTCACCGGGGGCCCGGCGCAGCGCTGCACGCAGCTCCTCGGCCGGGTCGACCTCCTCGGCGGGCTCGCCCGTCTCGTCCTCGCCCGCCTCGCCGGCCGCTGCCGGCCCGTCGGTGTCCTCACCGGTGGTCGAGTCGGCGCCCGCACCGGTGGCCGACTCGCCGCCCTCGCCGGCGATCGACTCGGCGGCCGCGCCGGCGGTCGAGTCGTCGTCGGCCTCGGTGTAGTCACCGGAGGCCGTGTCGTCGCCGTGCGCCGCCTCGATGTCGGCGTCCTGGACGGACTGCTCGGGCAGCGTCTCGTCGGCCGCCTGCTCGGCGACCGCGTCGAGCGCGGCCTGGTCGGCCGTCTCGCCGTACGCGTTGCTGTCGGAGGTCACGTCCTACTCGCTTCCTTATCGATGTCGGTCGTCACCGGCCGGTCCGGTCCACCGCTCGTGTCAGTCCCTGCCGAACAGGAACGCGACGCCCTCGGCGAACGCCGAGTCGAGCAGGAACACCAGGGCCACCATGAACGACACGAAGATCAGAACGGCGATGGTGTACTTGACCATCTGGGAGCGGTTCGGCCAGATGACCTTGCGGAGCTCGGCGACGACCTCGCGCAGGAACCGGACCACCCGGCCGATCGGCGAGACCTTCTTCTCCTTGGTGGCCGCCGCCGCGGCGCGCGACGGCGTCGCCCGCCCCTTGGACGGGGTGCCCTCCGCACCGGACCCTCCGGAGGCCCGTCGTCCACGACGGTCGGCTGCGTTGCTCGGGCGCTCCCGCCCGGGCCGCTCCGACTCGTGCTCGTCGCTCACGAGCCCTCCTCGCCCTCCGCATGCGGCGGGCCTCCGCCCGCCGTCGGTCACGTCCTCCGTGTGAGAGAACCTGCTCTGCTTCGTCGTCCGTGCCGTCGGCCGCACCACCGGACGGTCCGGCGATCTGCGGCGTCGTGGCAGGGGTGACAGGACTTGAACCTGCAACCTGCGGTTTTGGAGACCGCTGCTCTGCCAATTGAGCTACACCCCTATGCCCCGAACCACCCCTGAGGGCGGCGGGACGGGCGCGACCGATCATCCGGTGCGCCCGGCGTGACCGAGTGTACGGCACCCCCCGCAGGCGGCCCGCACCCCGGGTCCTAGTGGGGCAGAACGACCTCGGCGCGGGCCCGGCCGAGGACCGTCCGGCCGTCGAAGACCGCCGTGAGGTCGACCACCGCGACCCGCACGCCGTCCTGCTCACGCACCTCGGCGACCGTGCCGCCGAGCTCGACGACAGCGCCGGCGTCGTCGTCGGGCACCACGACGGGCCGGGTGAACCGGGTGCCGTAGCTGCGCACCGCCGCCGGATCACCGGTCCAGGCCGTCAGCACCCGGCCGGCCAGCGCCATCGACAGCATCCCGTGCGCGATCACACCGGGCAGCCCGGCGACTCCGGCCACCCGGTCGCTCCAGTGGATCGGGTTGAAGTCGCCGGAGGCGCCCGCGTAGCGGACCAGATCACCCCGGGTCAGCCGCACCTCGAACGAGGGCAGAGCGTCGCCCTTGGCGACCGCGGCGGCGGACCCGGGCGTCAGCGGGGTGCTCACGCGTCCTCCCCGGCCGGGCTGACCAGCATCGAATGCGTGGTCACCACCGGCTCGCCCGTGGCGTCGGCGACCTCGCAGCGCAGGGTCAGCATGTGGTTGCCGGCCCGGGTGCGCAGCTCGTCGACGTGCACGACCGTGGTCAGCTCGTCACCGGCGCGGACCGGCCGGTGGAAGGAGATGCGCTGGTCGCCGTGCACCATGCGGGTGTAGTCCCAGCCGAGGGCCGGGTCCTTCAGGAACGCCTCGATCACCGGCATCGTGAAGCACACCGCGAACGTGGGCGGGGCGAGCAGATCCGGATGGCCGGCGGCGCGGGCGGCGGCGAGATCGTGGAACAGCGGATCGCCGTCGCCGATGGCGACGGCGAACTCGCGGATCTTCTCCCGGCCGACCTGGTACGGCCCGACCGGGGCGAGCGCGCGCCCGACCCAGGACTGGTCGACCACCAGGGTCAGCGGGTCTCGCGGTGCGCCCGGTGGGTGCCGCAGTTCGGGCAGAACTTCTTGATCTCGAGCCGGTCCGGGTCGTTCCGCCGGTTCTTCTTGGTGATGTAGTTGCGGTGCTTGCACTCCTCGCAGGCCAGAGTGATCTTCGGCCGCACGTCCGTGGCCTTGGCCATCGCGGGTGCCTCCCAGCAGGTGTTCCGTGTCGTACGCCGACGTGTCACGTCGGCACTCGGTGACGATGGCCGGACTCGAACCGGCGACACAGCGATTATGAGCCGCTTGCTCTACCGACTGAGCTACACCGTCATGAAAGAAGCCTCGCCGTGCCACGGCGAGGCGACTTCCAGAGCCCCCTTACGGAATCGAACCGTAGACCTTCTCCTTACCATGGAGACGCTCTGCCGACTGAGCTAAGGGGGCCGGTACCGCCGGTACGCGAAGGGCTTTCGCCCTCCCCGCTCACCGGCCCGACCAACTTTACACACCCGTTCCGGGGCCCCGCAGCGGGGGCCCCGGAACCGGTTTCCTGCAGGTGGGAGCCCAGCTACCAGCTGGACTTGCGCACCCCGGGGAGCGCGCCGTCGTGCGCCAGCGCGCGCAACCGCACCCGCGAGACCCCGAACTTGCGCAGGTGCCCGCGTGGGCGCCCGTCCACCGAGTCGCGGTTGCGCACCCGGGTCGCGCTGGCGTCCCGCGGCTGGCGCCGGAGCTCGGCCGCGGCGGCGGCCTTCTCCTCGTCACTCGCCGACGGCCGCGCGAGAACGGCCTTCAGCTCGGCGCGACGCTCGGCGTAGCGCGCGACGATCCGCTTGCGCCGCTCGTTCTTGGCGATCTGCCCGGTGGTGGCCATCAGACGCGGCCCCCACGCGCACGGATCCGCTCGACGGCGGCGTCGACACCGATCCGGTCCACCGTCCTGATGCCTTTCGCGGAGAGCCGCAGCCGCACCCAGCGACGGCCGGCCGGGTACCAGTAGCGCTTCTGCGCCACGTTGGGATCGAACCGCCGGCTGGTGCGGCGGTGCGAGTGCGAGACGTTCTTGCCGAAGCAGGGCTCGCGCCCGGTCAGGTCGCAGCGACGGGACACGGGCTCACCGCCCCGCGTTCGGGTAGGGCAGCAGCGCCATCTCCCGTGCGTTGCGGATCGCGACGGCGACCCGGCGCTGCTGCTGCCCGGTGAGGCCGGTGACCCGGCGGGCGCGGATCTTGCCGCGGTCGGAGACGAACGTGCGCAGCAGCGCCGCGTCCTTCCAGTCCACGTGCTCGATCCCGCGGGCGTGCAGCGGGTTGGGCTTGCGCCGCGGTGCGCGCAGCGACTTGTTCGCGCTCCTCATTCAGCGCTCCTCCTTGAACTCGACGTGCCTGCGGACCTTCGGGTCGTACTTGCGCAGCACCAGCCGGTCCGGATCGTTGCGGCGGTTCTTGCGCGTGACGTACGTCGTGCCGGTGCCCGCCGTGGACCGCAGCTTCACGATCGGCCGGACGTCCGTCGACCTGGCCATCGGACCCTCCTCTCCAACAATGGGAATCGTTTTCGTTTACGCTACACCGGACCGCGACCACGTCGACCCGGGAGGAAGGCATGACCGAGCTGGTGGTGTTGTGCGGCACGTCGCACGACGGGACCGAGCAGACGATCGCCCGGATGGGGGAGCTCGATCCCGACCTGGTCGTGCTGCACCACGACCTGAGACACCTCGCCCGGGGCCGGGTGCACCGGCGGCTGCGGACCGGGCACCGCGACGAGCGCACCGTGCTGGAACTGGCCCACGGCTGCGTGAGCTGCACCATCCGCGAGGACGTGTTGCCGACCCTGGCGCGACTGGCGGGACACGTGGCCCGGGTCGTGCTGCACCTGGACCCACGACTGGAGCCGGAGCCGGTCTGCTGGGCGCTCGGCTCGGTGCTGCTCGAGCCCGAGGACGGGCAGCCCTGCCCGATCACCGACCTGCTCGATCTGCGGGGCGTGGTGACGGTGATCGATCCGGACGGCTGGCTCGACGACGCCACCGGGGACGCGACGCTGTCCGAGCGCGGCCCGAACACACTGCCCGACGACGAGCGCACCGTGGCCCAGCTCGCCGTCGGTCAGGCGGAGTTCGCCGACGTGATCGTGACCACCCGGACGCTGCAGGGCCGGGACGCCACCGACCGGCGGACCGCGGCGGTGCTCGACCGCCTCGCCCCGACCGCGCCGCGGCTGCTCGCCGCCGGCGGTGACCACCGGTTGTTCTGCGACGGCCTCGGGGAGCAGGCCCGGCGCGGGGTCCCCGGCGGGGTGCACGACCCGCTGCTGCGCGGGACACCACCGCTGGACGCCGCCGACGACGTCCGGACGCTGCTGTTCTCGGCCCGCCGCCCCTTCCATCCCGACCGCCTGCACGAGGCCCTCGACAGCCTGCTCGACGGCGTCGTGCGGACGCGTGGCCGGATCTGGCTCGCCACCCGGCCGGACGCCGTGCTGTGGCTGGAGAGCGCGGGCGGCGGACTGCGGATCGGGCACGCCGGGACCTGGCTGGACGGCGCGGACGAACAGGCGTGGGCCGAGGCGGGCGACCAGCGACGGGCGATGGCCGCGATGGCCTGGCACCCGCGCTGGGGGGACCGGGCCCAGGATCTCGTCGTGCTCTGCCACGGCGCGGATCCGGACGAGATCGACGCGGCACTGCGCGGTGCGCTGCTCTCCGACGCGGAGGTCGCGGCCGGCGAGGCCGCGTGGGCCGGGCTGGCGGACCCGTTCGGCTGGACGCACGACGAACCCTGCGCCGAACCCGTCCGGAACGACCCGACCGTCGGGATCGAACGAGAAGGAGAGAGCTGATGGCAGTCCCCAAGCGGCGGATGTCGCGCGCGAACACCCGGCACCGCCGGTCGCAGTGGAAGGCGCAGGCTCCGGACCTGGTGCCGATCACCCTCGCGGGCGGGCGGCACCTCGTCCCGCGCAACCTGGTGGCGGCCTACCGCCGCGGGTTGTTGCCACCGCCCACCTGAGAAGCCGGACAGACGATGATCCGCGTTTCGGGAACCCCGGTGCGCGCATCGGGGCCCCGGAACTCCCGAAACAGGGATCATGGGTCGGCCGGGGGCGGGACCCGGCACGGGCCGATGCGATGCCGGCCCGATCGGCCGTCCCGGCACCGGCGGACGCGGACAGCAGGGTGACGGGCAGCGACGGTGCGTGACACCTCGGGCGGCGTACGGGTGTTTCGCTCCACCTGACGAGTGGAGCACTCACTCCAACGATTGGCGTAACCCGTCACCGGATAACAGGGTGAGTGTTCGACACGACAAGACGGGCAGAAGCAGGAACCGGCGGCGCGCACCGGATCCCGAAGACCCCGTATCGACTCCCCCGAGATCGTGGTGATCGTCATGTCCGCGCCCGCCGTCCGCATCCCGAGCCCGCGCCGCCCCGTCGGCGGCTCCGCTCAGGCCGGGCCCCGCGCCCTGCCCGAGGGCGACGTCCGGCACCTGGACCTCACACGCGGGTCGGTCGTCCCGGCTCCGCGGCGCGGCGGCGCGGCTCCGGCGGGCCCCGGCCTGCCGGCCCAGCGGCGCGACGGTGCGCCGCCGCAGGGCCCCCGTCCACCGGCCCAGCGGCGCGACGGTGCGCCGCCGCAGGGCCCCCGTCCACCGGTCCGGCAGCGCGACGGTGCGGCCCCGGCGGGTCCCCGCCGACCGGCTCCGGCAGCGCCGGCGGGTCCCGGCCTGCCGGCTCCGCGCCCGGCGCCGTCTCCGTCCGGTGCGCGTCCCGGCCCCCGGCCCGCGCACCCGCACCCCACGGCGGGCGGGCGGCCGGGCGGGCCGGCTGCACCCGGGCAGAGCGGCACGGTGCGGCCGACCCCGTCACCGGTCGAGGACCGCAGGGGCCTGCCCGCGCACCACCGCGTCGAGGTGAGCACGGCGGCACGCGTCTTCACCGCGGCCGCGCGGCTGGGCAGCCTGACCACACTGGCCGCGATGGTGGTGCTGGCCGCCGCCCTCGCCGGGCTGGCCGACGGGGAGCCGCCGACCGGCCCGGCAGCCGAGGTCGCCGACAGCACGCTGCGCTGAGCGCCCGCGGGATCAGGCCGCGTCGGACCGTGTCGCCGGCTGCGACTTCAGCACGTCGTCGACCAGATCCATCACCAGGCGGTTCCCGCCGAGGCGGTACCCGAAGTCCTCCCAGGAGAGCAGCTCCCGGGAGATCAGCTCGCCGACCGGACCCGGGTAGATCCGGGTGGCCCGGAACGCGGCGGCCCGCATCCGCATCTTCTCGTGGTGCTCCATGGGCGCCGGTGCGCTCATGCCCTCACCTCCGCGATAGGGGGACTTGACGTCGGCGCGCTCTCCGCGCTGAGCCGCCCGCCTCGTTCCATGGTGACGGGCCCGCCGCCGTTCGCCGCCTCGAAGTGCGCAGCGTCTCACCGGTGTGTCACCACCTCGTGAACGCTCCGTCGACCAGGTGTAACCGGGACTTCCACGGTGCGGTCCCGGGCCGCGGGCAGCCGCCCGCGGCCCCGTACCGCCACTACGGTGATCGCCATGGCGCACCGCACACGTGACCTGCTCTGGTCGGACGTCGAGACCATCCACGAGAAGATCCTGGCGCACCCGTTCGTCACCGGGCTGACCGACGGATCGCTGCCGCACGAGGCGTTCCGGCACTACATCGTCCAGGACGCGCACTACCTGCGCGGCTACGCCAAGGCCCTCACGGTGTGCGCGGCGAAGGCCCCGGACGACGACGACACCGTCATGTTCGCCGAGCACGCCGCGGGCGCGATCGCCGCCGAGCGTGAGCTGCACACCGATCTGCTCGGCGGGCTCGGCCTGACCTCCGAGCAGGCCAGGACGACGCCGGTCGCGCCGGCCACCAGCGCCTACGTCAGCTACATCCTGGCCGCGGCGCACGGCGGCTCGTACGCCGAGGGCGTCGCCGCCGTACTGCCCTGCTACTGGATCTACGCGAAGGTCGGCGAGCACCTGGTCGGGTCCGGTTCCCCGGACCCGCTCTACCAGCGCTGGATCGACATGTACTCCGGCGAGGAGTTCCGGGCCGTCGTCGACGCCGTGCTGGACGCGACCGACCGGCTCGGCGCGACCGTCTCGGACACCGAGCTGGACCGCATGCGGGCGCACTTCACGACGACCTCGCGCTACGAGTGGATGTTCTGGGACGGTGCGTACCGCCGGGAGACCTGGCCGGTGTGACGGCGCGACCGGTGGGCGGGCGGCGGCGCCCGCCCACCGGGTGTCAGCGGTTGTCGAGCCGGTCCGGGATGACCAGGTGCAGGAAGAACGACACGATCGACACGATGATGGCGCCCCAGAAGGCCGCCCAGAACCCGTCGACGACGAACGGCAGGTTCAGCACCCCGGACAGCCAGCCCGTCAGCATGAACATCAGCGCGTTCACGACCAGCCCGAACAGGCCCAGCGTGAGGATGTAGAGCGGGCAACCGATCGTCGCCACGATCGGCTTGACCACCGCGTTCACCACACCGAACAGCAGGGCCACCCCGAGCAGCGTCCCGATCCGGGCGCCGGTCGTCCCGGTGGCCAGGTCGATGCCGCTGACCAGCACGGTCGCCACCCAGAGCGAGGCCGCGACGACCACCGTCCGGATGGCGAACGCGAGCGCGGGCGGAGCCGGTTGCATCAGTCGATCACCGCCTGCTGGACCAGCGTCTGGAGCTGGGAACGGATCGGGTAGGTGCTGGACGGGACGAGCTGGGTGAAGAAGAGCGCGACGACGTCGTCGACCGGGTCCACCCAGAACGCCGTCGAGGCGAGCCCGCCCCAGGCGAACGTGCCCTCGTTGGCCAGCTGTTTGGTGGCCGGGCCGTCGATCACGACCGAGAACCCGAGACCGAACCCGACGCCGGCGAACGCCGACTCGGAGAAGATCGGCCGGCCGACGGTCTCCAGGTCCCCGCCGCCGGGCAGGTGGTTGCGGGTGGCGCGGGCCAGTGTCCGCGGCCCGAGGATCCGGGCGCCGTCGAGCTCGCCGCCGCGGGCGAGCATGCGGGCGAACCGGAGGTAGTCCCCGGCGGTCGACAGCAGGCCACCGCCGCCGGAGAGGTAGCTCGGTTCGCGGGTCGCCGCGCGCGCCAGCACCTTGTTGACGACCAGGCCGCCGTCCGGGCGGGCGTTGTAGAGGGTGGCGAGCCGCGCCGCCTCCGGCGAGTCCGGCGAGACCCAGAACGTCGTGTCGGTCATCCCGAGCGGGTCGAGGATCTCGGCGCGCAGGAACTCGTCGAGCCGCCGCCCGGAGGCGACCTCGACGACCCGGCCGAGCACGTCGGTCGCCACCGAGTAGTTCCACTCGGTGCCCGGCTGGAACAGCAGCGGGAACGACGCGAACTGCTCGGCCGCCCGCGCCAGGTCGACACCCTCGGGGGCGCCGAACTCGTACCCCTTGGACCGGTACATCTCGTCCACCGGGTGCGCGTGGTGGAAACCGTAGGTGAG
The DNA here is from genome assembly GCF_040659795.1 of Pseudonocardia sp. NPDC049635. NCBI lineage: Bacteria > Bacillati > Actinomycetota > Actinomycetes > Pseudonocardiales > Pseudonocardiaceae > Pseudonocardia > Pseudonocardia sp. NPDC049635. The sequence goes on along the minus strand of NZ_JBFAON010000002.1, from coordinate 18,239 downwards.
ACCTGCGGTGTGGGTCAGCAGGTGGTGCACGCGGACCGGCTCCAGGGCGGCGTCGGTGCCCGGGTTCAGGGCGGAACCGCCGCGGTAGACCCGCTGGTCGGCGAACGCCGGGATGTAGCGCGACACCGGGTCGGTGAGTTCGAGCGCGCCCCGCTCCCACAGCATCAGGGCCGCGACCGACGTGATCGGCTTGGTCATCGAGTAGATGCGCCAGATCGTGTCGTCGGTGACCGGGAGCCCGGCCTCGACGTCACGCCGGCCGTGGTGAGACAGGTGTACCAGCCGGTCCCCCCTGGCGACCGCGATGGTCCAGCCGGGGAGCCTGCCGTCGTCGACGTAGCGGCGGAAGTGCGTGTCGATCCGGGCTAGCCGGGCCGCGTCGAGCCCGACCTCCGCCGGATCCGCCTCGATCTTCGGAACGGTCACGGTGCCGAGCCTACCGACCGGGCCCCGCTCGTCACTTCTGATGATCCGGCCGGTCGCACCGTCACCGGTGGCTGCCCCGGTCGTCGTACCGGTCGTGCCCGGCGCCGCGCCGGGCGGGCGCGGCCTCGGGGGTCGCCGTCACGTCGTGGCCGGTCCGACTGGGGAGCCGGGTCCGGCCACGACGCCCCCGCCGGGGGCGTCGCCGCCCGGTCAGCCGGGCAGGATCTGGTAGCGGGCCAGCCGGTGCCCGCGCAGCGCGGGGGTGGCGCGCAGCGCGGTCGCGAGCGCCCGGGTGGTCCGCGGCAGCCGCCCGGCGACATCGGCGGGCGGATCGGCCACTCCGCACGCGTCGAGCAGGCGCAGCCCCCACGGCTCCAGCTCGCGCGGGTCCTCGCAGGTCCAGTCCACCTCCAGGGCGCGCAGCGGCCCGCTGCCCAGCCGTGCCGCCGCGGCCCGCGACAGCACGTCGGTGACCAGCTCCGCGCCGGGCAGCATCCGGCCCGCGGTGAACACCAGCCGCTGCACACCCTGTTCCGGGAGCAGCGAGAGGACCTGGTCGGACACCACCAGGTGCGGGCCGGGCAGGTCACCCGCCAGCTCCAGCCAGTCCTCGTCGAGTGCCGATCCGGCCACCAGGTGCGCCGGGCCGGGCAGCAGCTCGCGGCGCAGGTCCGCGACGGCGGGGAGCTCCACGTCGATCCAGTGCGCGGGGCCAGCGGTGCCGAGCCGGCCCGCCCGGGAGTCCAGTCCCGGGCCGAGCTCCACCACCGTGCCCGACGGGTTCCGGCGCGCGAACTCCCGGACCCAGTGGTCGAGCACGGCGGCGCGCAGCAGCGTGCACAGCGCGTCCGTGCGCCCCGGCGCCGCCCCCAGATCGAGATCGTCGGCCAGGCCTGCGGCCGCCGGATCGTCCGCCAGCGGACGTCGTCGACGGGCGTCGCGGGCGCGGGCGTGTGCGGCCGGAAGCGACGTCGACTCGATCGCCCCCAACCGCGGCTGACGTCGTTGCGTCACGTTGTACCCCCCTGGTCGCGCGAACCTACTAGGGCCTCGACCCGCCTCCGCCGCGGGGCGGTGGGCGGTGGACGGGCCGCGACCGGTGGCACGCGAACGGTCCCGGCGCGGTCCGCCCGACCCACCGTGCCGACGGGGCGGCAGTGGGGCCGAGGATGGGGTCATGAGCCATCACCCCGTCTCCCCCGGGGCCCACGGCGACACCGAGGTCCTGCGGCTGCTCGCGGCCCGCCGGGCCGCCGGGCGCGGCCCCGGGCGCCACGCCGACGGCCGGCGCCTCGCGCTGGTCGTCGGCGGTGGCGGCATGCGCGGCGCCTACGCGGGCGGAATGGTGCACGCGCTCGCCGATCTCGGTGCGGCCGGGCTGTTCGACGAGGTGTGGGGCAGCTCGGCAGGTGCGTTCGTCGGGACGGCGCTGGTCCTGGGCCACGGTGCGGACGCCGCCCGGATCTTCGGCGACGACATGGCGTGCCGCGAGTTCATCGACCCGCGCCGGTTCGGCACCCGGCGGCCGATGGTGTCGCTGGACCACCTGTTCGACCACATCCTGGTGCGGTCCCGGCCCACCGACTGGTCGTCGCTGGTGACCAGCCCGGTGCCGTTGCGGGTGGTGGTCACCCGGGCCGGTGACCTGACGCCGCACGTGCTGACCGACCTGCCCGACGGGGCCGGGTGGAAGGCCGCGATGCGGGCCACCGCCACGATCCCGCTGCTGGCCGGCCCGCCGGTGCGGATCGGTGACGACGAGTGGATCGACGGCTCGGTCGGTGACCCGCTGCCGGTGGCCAGGGCGCTGCGCGGGGGCGCCACCCATGTGCTCGCCCTGCTGACCCGCACGGCGGACGAGCTGAGTGCCCCGCCCACCGACGCCCGGGTTCCGCTGTGGGCGCGGTCGCTGGACCGGCTCGCGCCGGGCCTGGGCCGGATGGCGCAGGACTCCGCCCGGCACGGTGAGTGCCTGTCGCTGCTGACCGACGCCGCCCACCCCGACCGGGCCGGGGCGCACCTGCTGACGATGACCCCGCACCGCTCGACGGGTGTGCGCGGGCTGACCACGGACCGCGCGAAGGTCACCGCCGCCGCCCGGGTCGGCTACGAGACCGTGCGCGAGGTACTGGAGCGACCTTGCGCCGCGTGAGGGTCACCGATGACTTCGGTGCGCGCGGCCGGTCGTACCCGTGATGCCGGGAACGACGCCGGCGGCGGGAGGAGCAGGTCCGTGCCGGGTTCACCGTCGTTCCGCACGCGGACCGTCACGCTGCCGCCGGGCGGTTCCCGACCGCACCACGAGGACGAGTGGCGGGGAGCGCTGATCGTCGTGGACGCCGGGGTGATCGAGCTGCGCTGCACGGCGGGTGGCCGCAGGCGGTTCGGCGCCGGATCGGTGCTGTGGTTCACGGGCCTGGATCTGGTGCTGGTGCACAACCCGGGCGAGCGGGACGCGGTCTTCCGCGGGATCACCCGCCGGACCGGGTGAGGTCGGGTCAGCCGGCCTCGTCGAGCGGGCGCAGCCAGATCCCGTTACGGGTCGCGACCAGGCCGAGCTCACCGGGGTCGGCGACGCAGGCGCCGCGCGGCCGGTGGATGTCCCACAGCTCCGCGTCGTCGAACACGGCACCGCAGCCGCCGAAACGGCTGCAGCAGTGGGCCCGGTCCGCCCCGACCCATTCCCGATCACAACACACCATCCGCAGCACCTGCACCCGGCGGAGGTTACGCGGGGTGACCGACGGTTCCCGACGTGCGCCGCGGACGTGTCGATCACCGGTCGGACGCGAGCAGCTCGTACCAGACGCCGTCGGACACGATCTCGCCGTCGGGGCCGCAGACACCGGAGGACCGGAAGGTCCCGACGCGCCGGAACCCGGCCCGCTCGGCCACCCGCCGGCTCGCGCTGTTGCCGGCGGAGGTGCCCAGGGCCAGCCGGTTCCTGCCCAGCCCGCCCGCCGCGACCGGGGCGAAGACGTGCGCGACCACCCGCCGCAGCGCCGCCGAGACGTGGCCGCGGCCACGGGCGTCCGGATGGGCGCGGTAGCCGATCTCACCACCCGTCGGCGCGTAGGATCGGTCCATCCCGGACACGGTGACCGTGCCGAGGTAGTGGTCGTCGTCGCGGGCGGCGATCACCCAGGTCACCGCCGCGCCGAGGGACCGGGCCAGCTCGGTGTCGCACAGGTGGGCGCGGGCGTCGTCGACCGTGCAGCGACGCGGCAGCGTGGCGTCCCACCAACGGCTCACCGGGTCGTCACGGGCCTCCGCGTGACGGGCCGCATCGGACTCCGAGGCCGGACGCAACCGGATCGGCCCGTGCTCCAGGACCGGTACCGGCCACCAGGTGGTGCACGGCACCCGCGACGCCACCGACGCCGCGGGATCCGGCAGCAGCACGGCCGTCCAGGCGTCGACCAGCCCACCGGCGGCGGGCAGCGCGCGGGTACGGACCCCGTCGAAGGCGAACCCGCAGGCGTGCGCCACCCGCCAGGACGCGAGGTGCCCGGCCCGGCACTCCCAGTGCAACACCGCGAACCCGGCCACCGAGAACCCCCAGTCGGCGGCCAGGCGCAGCGCCCGGCTCATCCGGCCCGCGCCGCGGGCCCACGGCGCGAGCAGGTAGCCCACGCTCGGCGGCGGCCCCGGACGCAGGTCGATCTGCCCGGCATATCGCGGACACCCGTCGGGCCCGCGAGCGGCGACCGCCCAGCCGAAGCCGCGGCCGGTCGACCAGTTCTCCGCGACCCGCTCGGTCCACCGGCGGGCGTCGGCGGCACCCAGGTGCGGACCGAGCGAGGTCCATCGCCGGGTCCCGGCGTCCCGGTACACCGCGGCGATCTCGGCCACATCGGACTCCACGAACCCGCGCAGGGTGACGACGCCGTCGTCGAGCACGGGTGGGACGGCCGGAACAGGAGGAGCCACCCGGACTGGCTACCGTCACCGGCCGGGCCCGGCAACCGGGTTCTCCTACGATCGACCCGGTCCCGCGGCCGCGCGGGACCGGAGGGGGAGGTGGCGATGGTCGGGCTCGTGGAGCGCCTCGTCGACCGGCGGCTGGGTTTCAGCGAGCCCGCGGTGCCGTACGTCCGGGAGCGTGACCTGCGCGTCCCGGTGTCCGACGGGGTGGTGCTGCTGGCCGACCTCTACCGGCGTCCCGGACCCGTGCAGCCGCGCCCGACCGTGCTGATGCGCACGCCCTACGGCCGCGAGGGCCTCGGTTCGCTGATCGCCTCGCTGCTGGCCCGCCGCGGCTTCCAGGTGGTGGTGCAGAGCACCCGCGGGACGTTCGGCTCCGGCGGGCAGTTCCGGCCGTTCCTGCACGAGAGCCCGGACGGCCTGGACACACTGGACTGGGTCCGGGCCCAGCCGTGGTGCGACGGCCGGGTCTCGATGGTCGGCCCCAGCTATGTGGGTCACACCCAGTGGGCGATCGCCCCCTACGCCGACCCCGGCCTGTGCTCGATGAACGCCGACATCACCGCGTCCGAGTTCACCAGCACCTTCTACCCGGGCGGCGCCCCCGGACTGCTGAACCTGGCCGGCTGGGTGAACCAGATCGGGCGCCAGGAGCGGATCGGGGCCGTCACCGGGTACCTGGCCACGCCGGTGTTCAGCAGGCGCAAGCGGCGGGCGGTGGCCTCGCTGCCGCTGCAGGCCGCCGACGTCGCGCTGACCGGCGCTCCGGTGGTGTTCTGGCGGGACTTCGTCGAGCACGCCGAGCAGCCCAGGGAGTTCTGGGCACCGGCCGAGCACGACGGGTTCGACGCCGCGGCGATGCCCCCGGTCTGCATGGTCACCGGCTGGTGGGACCTGTTCCTGGACCGCCAGCTGGTCGACTTCACCGCGCTGCAGCGTGGTGGCGCGACCGCCCGCCTCACGATCGGCCCGTGGACCCACGGCGACACCGGTTCGCTGCCCACGCTCGCGCACGAGATGGTGCACTGGCTGGGGCGGCACCTGCACGACGGCGCGGACGACGGCCGGGCACCGGTGCGCGTCTACGTCCAGCACGCCGACCGGTGGACCGATCTGCCGTGCTGGCCGCCGCCCGACGCGCAGCCCAGCGAGTGGTACCTCGCCCCGGGCGGGCGGCTCAGCCCCGAGGCGCCGGGTTCCGCCGCCGCAGCTGCCTCCTGCGACTCGTTCGTCTACGACCCGGCGGACCCGACGCCGTCGGTCGGCGGGCCGATGCTGCAACCGCCGTCGAAACAGCACGACAACCGGGACGTCGAAGCCCGCGACGACGTGCTCGTCTACACCGGACCGCCGCAGGAGACCGACCTCGATCTGCTCGGCCAGGTCTCGGCGGTGGTGTACGTGCGGACCGCGGCCGAGGGCACCGGCGCCGCGGAAGGGGACGTGTTCGTACGGGTCTGCGACGTCGCCCCGGACGGGACCTCGCTCAACGTCACCGACGCGATGCACCGGCTCGTCCCGGGCCGGGAGGCGACCGCGCCGGACGGCACCACGGTCGTCCGGCTGGCGCTGAGCCCGACCGGGTACCGGGTGCGGGCCGGGCACCGGATCCGGGTGCAGGTCGCCGGGGCCGCGTTCCCCCGGTTCGCCCGCAACCACGGCACCGGTGAGCGGATGTCCACCGCGGTCACCGGCAGGCGGATCCGCTACGAGGTGCTGCACGGGCCGGACCATCCGTCACACGTCGTGCTGCCGCACCACCCCTGAGCGGAGCGGACATGGCGTTGCGCGTGGTGGCGGCCGAGGACAGCTACCTCATCCGGGAGGGGCTGGCGGCGCTGCTGCGGGCCGATCCCGACCTCGACCTGGTCGCCCGGGTGCCGACGCTGCCCGAGCTGCAGCGGGCCGTCGCCGAGCACGACCCGGACGTGGTGGTGACCGACGTCCGGATGCCGCCCGGCCTGGGTGACGAGGGCATCCGGGCGGCCGAGGAGCTCGCGACCACGCACCCGTCGACCGGCGTGGTGGTGCTGTCCCAGTACGTCGAGCCGGACTGGGCGCTGCGCCTGTTCGGTCCCGGCGCGTCCGGACGGGCGTATCTGCTGAAGGAGCGGATCGGTGACCTGGACGCGCTGCGGCATGCGATCGTGACGGTCGCCGCAGGCGGCACCGTGCTGGACCCGCAGGTGGTGGAGGCGCTGGTCGGCGCCCGGACCGGCCGCACCGCGTCGCCGCTCGCCGCGCTGACCGGGCGGGAGCGGGAGGTGCTGGAGCTGGTCGCGGAGGGGCTGTCGAACGGCGCGGTCGCCGAGCGGCTGCACCTGGGCGAGCGGGCCGTGGAGAAGCACATCACCGCCGTGTTCACCAAGCTCGGCCTCGACGCCGGCGACGACACCGTGCACCGTCGGGTCCGGGCCGTCCTCGTCTATCTCTCGGCGACCTCCACCTGACGCGGGAGCCGGCCCGTCACCCGGGTGCCCGCCCCCGCGCCGCTCTCGACCCGAACGGTGCCGCCGAGCGCCGCGACCCGGTCGGTGATGTTCGCCAGGCCGGCACCCGGTCCGGCCCGGCCGGGTTCGAACCCGGCCCCGTCGTCGGTGACGGTGAACGACGCCGCGGTGCCCCGTACCGCCAGCTCCACCGTGATCGTCGACGCCGCCGCGTGCCGGACGGCGTTGTGCACGGCCTCCAGGCAGCTGAAGTAGATCGCGGTCTCCACCGCGGCCGGGTGCCTGCCGAAACCCTCGGCGCGGACGGTGACCGGGACCGGCAGGGCCCGGGTGGCGGCCCGCAGCGCGGCTCCGGCCCCGTCCTCGTCGAGCAGCGGGGGCCGCAGCCCCCTGGCTAGGTCGCGCAGGTTGCGCACGACGGCGTCCACCTCGGCCCCGAGCTCGGCCAGCCGGGGATCGGCGCCGCTCTCGGCGACCAGCCCGCCGATCCGCATGCGCAGCGCGACCAGCCGGGCCTGGGCGCCGTCGTGCAGGTCCCGCTCGACGGCGCGGCGGGCCTCGTCGTGCGCGGTGACCAGCCGCCGCCGGGACTCCTCGAGCTCGGCCAGCCTGCTGGTCAGCTCGTCGGCGAGGCGGGCGGTGCGCACCACCGGAGCGAGCGCACGGGCCACGTCGTCCAGCAGCACGGGAGCATCGCGGACCAGGTCGGCGCGGGCCACGGCGAACAGCCGCAGCTCCCCCGGCACCGGGTCGCCAGCGTCGACCGGGGCGCGAAGCTCCGCCGGCCGGGGCGGCGCGACCCCAGCCACCGCGGCCCGCCTGTCCTGCAACCACACCTCGGCGCACGCCGCGCCGGTGCTGCGGACCAGCAGGTTCGCCACCTCGTGGCAGACCTCGGGCAGGCCCGTCGCACCGCCGGAGTGCTCGGCGAGCCGGGACATCACGCCGAGCCGGTCGGTGTCGCGCCGGTACAGCAGCCGGTCGGTCAGCGACCGGGTACGTCGGTGCAGCGGCTCCACCAGCAGCGCCACCACCGCGGCGCCGACGAGGACGGCGAACGACTCGGAGCCGCCGCCGAGGCGGGCCAGCCACCCACCACCGGCCACGACGACGACCAGGTAGACCGTCCCCACCAGGGCGGAGAGCACCAGTGCGGCCGCCGCCCGGCCGAGCACCGGTTCCACCTCGTGCAGCCGGTAGCGGGCCGCGGCGATCCCGTAGCAGACCACCAGCAGGTTGATCAGGACGAGCATCGCCGGGACCCACACCTGCTGCCACGGGTGGGCGAGCACCCCGACCAGCGCGAACAGCACCAGCACCCCGCCGATCACCCGGTACGGGCCCCGGTCGGCTGGGTCGGCCCGGTGCCACCGCACGCCGAGCCCGCCCAACGCGACCAGCGCTGCCACCAGCACCGCGGCACCACCCAGGGCGAACAGCACACCGATGCCGGCGGGGCGGTCGGTCACCGCCCACATCGCGGCGGGCCAGGCGTCCCAGGAGGTCGCGGCGACCAGGAGCGCGCATCCGAGGGCGGCGGCCGGTGCGACGACGCGGCGACCCCACCGGGTCCAGGCGCCGTCCGGGAACAGGGCGGGCAGCGCCGTCACGGTCAGCACGGCGGCCGGGACCCAGAGCCAGTTCGTCGCCCACAGCGGGCCGGTCGCGGCGAGCGGCAGGTCGAACGGCATGAGGTCCTGGGTCAGCGCCACCGTCAGCGGGGCCGTGAACCCGGCCCGGACCAGTGCGGCGTCGGCGATCGCGGCGAGCACCGTGTGGACGGTGTGCAGCGCACCGATCACCATCAGCACCTGGCCGCAGCGGTGCCCGGGGCGCCGCAGCAGCACGAACCGCCCGGTCCACAGGAGCACCACGGCCGACGGCGCGTTGTGCCAGACGAACAGCCCGTAGAGCACCGCGGGGCCGCGGCCCCGCGCGAGCAGGAACGCGACGGCGAGGAACACCACGACGGTCCCGCCGGTCGCGAGGACCGTCGGCAGCCGGGGACGCCCGGTCATCGCTGCGGCGGCAGGGTCATCCGGTGAGTATCGGGCTCCCTGCCACCGCCGGACAGCGGGCGGACCGGCCGCCGCGGGTGCGGCCGGCCGAAGCCGGGCCGGTCGGGTCGCACGCTGGGCGCCACGACAGCACCAGCTGAAGGTGGGACCGGTCCCGGGAGTGGGTCCCGGGGGTGAGGAGATCTGTCGTGACCACCATGACCGAGCGCACCGCGCCGACGACCGGAGAGCGCGTCGCCGGGGTCGCCGTCGTCGCCGGGCCGGTGCTGTTCCTGGCCAGCACCCTGCTCTACCTGTTCCTGGAGAACGGGATCAACAACGGTGTGCTCGGCGGCACCGTCGGCATGTGGTCCTGCTTCGCGATGGCGATCGCGGTGCCGGGCATGTTGCGCGTGCTGGAGCCGGTGGCACCGCGGGCGGCGCCCCGGGTGGCCGCGGTCGCGGCGATCGGCTTCGTCGCCGGGGCCACGTTCAACATCCAGGCGATGTACGAGGCCGGGACCGGTGTGGTCCTGCTCGACCGGCTCGGCGACGGCGTGTCCCCCGTCGCGCTGCTGGCGTTCCTGCCGTGGGGGTGGTTCGCCCCACTGAGCCTGGCCCTGACCGGATGGTTGCTCGTGCGCGCCGGGATCCGTCTGCCGGGTGTGCTGCTGGTGGCGTGCGGGGTGCTGTTCGTGGCCGGCCGGCCCACCACGATCGGGCCGCTCGTGCTCGCCTCGGACCTGCTGATGGTCGCGGCGCTGGCGCCGCTGGGAATCGCGCTGACCCGCGGCCGGTTCCCGTCGGCGGACCGCACCCGCCGCTGAGCCGGAAATGCCGAATTCCCCGCTCCGGTCCGGAACGGGGAATTCGGAATGGCACCGGTGCCGGTCCCGCGAGAGACGGCTCGCGGAACCGGCGTCGCGGGACCCGCAGATCAGTCCTGGATGTTGGTCTGCGAGGCCGAGCCCGGGGAGCACTCGGAGGCGTGCGGCGCGTCCGCACCGTTGGTGGCCGGGCCACCCAGGATGCCGAGCACGCTGGCGGCGATGTCGGCGCTGTTCAGGGTGCAGGACAGCACGTTCGCGTTGTTCAGGGCGTTGATGTCGCCCACGTTGATCAGGCCACCCTGCTCCGAGGTACGAGCCTGGTCGAGGTTGTTGACCTGGTCGGCGTTGACGACGGTCCGGTCGCCGTGCTTGTGGCCGCGGTCGTAGCCACCGTCGCCGGCGAACGCCAGCGGCGAGACGGCGAGCAGCCCGGCGGTGACGCCGGCGGTGACGATTCCAGCCTTCTTCAGCACAGTTAGTTCTCCGTTGTGTACGGGGTCCGTGTCGGACCGGCGTGTTCGGCATGGGTTCGGGAGCCCTGCCGATGCACAGAACGCTATCCGGTCCGTCCCCGATCCAACGAATTCCTTACCACTATCGGACCACAGGCATTACTTTCAGCGAGGATACTGCTCTTTTCCGGCACCTCGATCGCCGACATTTCGTCGCTTCCGGCGGAACTTCGCGACGGAGCGTCACCGGACGGAACCCGAACGGACGCGTATCCTTTGCCCGCGACACGCACCGTGATCGACCCGCTGTCACGGCCGGCCGGCCCGGACACCTGGTCGCGACGACACCCGCCACCACCGGACCACTGCGGGACGCAACGGATCGTCACATCCGTCGCGCTCGGCACGACCGACGGTCACACCCATGAACCGCGGGCGACGTCGGGGGACCCGTCACCGGCGCGGCCCTGGGCACCCCCGCCCCGTTCGTGCTGTACTCGGCCTCCGGTCGCGGCACCCCGTCCGGTGGCCGCACCGGACGGGAGTTCGCGGCGCCGGGCGGGGCGGAGGACGAGCTGACATGACGCGGCGCAGGGCCACGCTCGGCGGGCACACCTACGAGTTCGGGAACCTGGCGGCCCTGCTGGGCGCGGCGACGCCGGAACGTTCCGGGGACGTACTCGCCGGAGTCGCCGCGTCGTCGGAGCAGGAGCGGGTCGCCGCCCAGGGCCTGCTCGCCGACGTGGAGCTGGCGACGTTCCTGACCGAGCACGTCGTGCCCTACGACACCGACGACGTCACCCGGCTCATCGTCGACTCGCACTCGCCCGAGGCGTTCGCACCGGTCTCGTCGATGACCGTCGGCGAGTTCCGCGAGCACCTGCTCTCGCCGTCCACCGACATCCCCGCGCTGGCCCCGGGCCTGACCCCGGAGATGGTGGCCGCCACCGCGAAGCTGATGCGGTTGCAGGACCTGATCGCGGTCGGGCGCCGCGCCCCGGTGGTGACCGCGTTCCGCTCCACCGTGGGGGCCCCGGGGACACTGGCGACCCGGTTGCAGCCCAACCACCCGACCGACGACCCGGCCGGGGTGACCGCGTCCATCGTGGACGGTCTGCTGCTCGGCTGCGGTGACGCGGTGATCGGGATCAACCCGGCCACCGACTCACCGCAGCGCACCACGGAGCTGCTGCACCTGATCGACGAGGTGCGCGACCGCTACGAGATCCCCACCCAGTCCTGCGTGCTCGCACACGTCACGACGTCGATCGAGATCATGGAGCGCGGCGCCCCGGTGGACCTGGTGTTCCAGTCGATCGCCGGGACGCAGGCCGCCAACGAGGGGTTCGGCGTCACCCTGGAGCTGCTCGCGCAGGCCCACGAGGCGGCGCTGTCGCTGGACCGTGGCACCGTCGGCAGCAACTGCATGTACTTCGAGACCGGCCAGGGCAGCGCGCTGTCCTCCGGCGCCCACCACGGTGTGGACCAGCAGACCCTGGAGGCGCGCGCCTACGCCGTCGCCCGGGAGTTCGATCCGCTGCTGGTCAACACCGTGGTCGGGTTCATCGGGCCGGAGTACCTGCGGGACGGCAAGCAGATCACCCGGGCCGGCCTGGAGGACCACGTCTGCGGGAAGCTGCTGGGCGTCCCCATGGGGGTCGACGTCTGCTACACCAACCATGCCGAGGCCGACGCCGACGACACCGACGCGCTGCTCACCCTGCTCGGTGCCGCCGGGTGTTCGTTCGTGATCTGCGTGCCCGGCGGGGACGACGTGATGCTGCACTACCAGTCGCTGTCGTTCCACGACGCGCTCTACGCCCGCCAGGTGCTCGGGCTGCGACCGGCGCCGGAGTTCGAACAGTGGCTGACCACGATGGACATGCTCGCCCCGGACGGGCGGGTGCGCGAGCTGCCCGGTTCCGCGATCCGGGCGTTGACGGCGGGTGTGCGATGAGCGGGACCGATCCGCTCGACGTGCTGCGCGCCTCCACCCGCGCCCGGGTCGCGCTGGGCCGGGCCGGGGACGCGCTGCCCACCGCCCGGCTGCTGGAGCTGCGGGCCGCGCACGCCGCCGCCCGGGACGCGGTGCACTCGCCGCTGGACGTCGACGCGCTCACCGGTGACATCGCCGCGCTCGGGGTGGACACGCTGCGCGTCGCGGGCGCTCCGCGGGACCGCGCCGAGTACCTGACCCGGCCCGATCTCGGCCGGCTGCTCACCGCGGGGACCGAGCTGCCCGCCGGTGAGCACGACGTCGTGCTGGTCGTCGCCGACGGGCTCTCGCCGCGCGCGGTGCAGGAGCACGCGCCGGGGATGCTCGCCGAGATCCAGGCCCGGCTGGACGGCTGGCGGGTCGCGCCGGTCGTCGTCGCCACCCAGGCCAGGGTGGCGCTGGGCGACGAGATCGCGGCCGCCCTCGGCGCGCGCAGCACCGTGGTGCTGATCGGGGAACGGCCCGGGATGAGCTCGGTCGACTCGCTCGGTGTCTACTTCACCTACGACGCCCGTCGCGGCTGCCGCGACTCCGAACGCAACTGCCTGTCCAACATCCGGCCGCCGCACGGCACCGGGTATGCGGCCGCGGCGACGACGCTGGCGATGCTGATGAGCGAGGCGAGACGGCTCAAGCTGTCCGGTGTGGCGTTGAAGGCGGACCCGGCGCTACCGGCCGGTTGAGGAACCGGCCGGTCACGAAAGCGGCGAATGAACCGTCCCGCCGTGCGTCAGCCGCGGAGCTCCGCGAAGTCCTCGTCCAGCTCGGCGAGCGAGCTCGCGACGTGCTCGCGACGCTGCGCGATCCACTCGTCCTGCGCGGTCAGCCGCTCCCGCGCCTGCGCGATCATCCGCTCCACCTCGGCGGGCTGCGACCCACCGGACGTCGTCCGGCCGTTCACGATCGCGACCGGGTCGAGCGCCGCCCGGAACTCGGCCTCGGTCAGCGGCAGCTCCTGCGGGTGGTCCGTCCCGGCGACGGCCTCGGCGTAGATGCGCTGGGCGTCGGCGTAGGGGAACTCCAGCGGACCGATGTTCTTCGACCGGGCGACGGTGACGATCTCCGACGCGACGTGGTGGCCCTCGCGGAACGGCAGCCCGTGGTCGCGCATGAGGATGTCGGCGACCTCCTGGGACGCCGTCCAGTCGCTGTTGACCTCCTCCAGCGCCCGCTCGGGGTTGACGACGAGCGCCTTCAGTACCTCGTCGAGGCCGGCGAGTGCCGCGATCCCGGCGTCGACCACCTCGGTGTTGTTGTCGACCTCCTTCGGGTCGGGCATGCCGGGGGTGATGTTGTGGGTCTGGAAGACCGGGCCCTGGGCGAGCGCGAGGGCCTGCGAGGCGTCGCTGCGGGTGTCGTTCAGCAGGCCGGGGTTGCGCTTCTGCGGCATCGCCGAGGAGACGAACGTGTTCCCCTCGCCCTCCTCCAGCAGGATCCACGGCCGGGTCTGCGCGTACTGGGTGAGGACGTCCTCGACGAAGTTCCCGCTGTGCAGTGCCACCGAGGTGACGATCGAGCCGACCTCGACGGGGTGCTCCATCGAGGAGATCTGGGAGGCGTCGTAGGCGTTGTCGACGAGTGCGCCGAAGCCGAGGTAGTCGGCCATCCGCTGCCGGTCCAGCGGCCAGCCCGTGCCGTTGAGGACGGTGGTCCCCATCGCGGAGCGGTCGACGCGGGCGTAGGCCTCGCGGATCCGCTGGGCGTCCCGGTCGAAGCCTGCGGCGTGGCCGAGCAGCTGGTGGGCGTAGCTGTTCGGCTGGGCGGCGACGCCGTTGGTGTAGTTCGGCACGATCGTCGCCGTGTGGTTCGCGGCGAGCTCCACCAGCGTGCGCGACGTGGTGTTCAGCTGTTCGGCGAGCTCCAGCAGCTTCTCCCGCAGGATCGCGGCCCGGTAGGTGGCGTGCATGTCCTGGCTGGACCGGCCGGCGTGCAGCAGCGTGACGTCGGTGGAGCCGGCCTCGATGAGCAGCGGCTCGAAGCCCACGACGGTCGACGGACGCTCGGCGCCCGGCGCGGCGCCGTCGTCGATCACCTTCTGCAGGGCGGCGGCGATGCCCGGCACCATCACCGGGTCCAGCAGCCCCTCCTCGCTGTTGATGACGGTGGTCGCCTTGTTGATCTCGGCGAGCCAGAAGAACTCGTCCCGGACCTGCTCGTCCTGCTCCTGCCGGGCGACCGGCCCGACGGGGCGGTACCCGTGATCCGGAGCGGAGGCCGCACCGGTCGACAGCAGGATCAGGATCGCCGTCGTCGGTACGGCGAACCATCGCGTTCGGACCCATGCGGAGTGGGTGGACGTCCTCGTCACTGAGAATCCTCTCGTCATGTCGTCACCGGTCACCGCCGGATTCGCCTCCCGGGTGACGACCCGTGGGGAGAATCCCGGCCAGGGGCGGCTCCTTCCATCGGACGGCGGAATTCTTGGGACTCGCTTGGGATTGGCACCCGGTCTCTCGAATCCGGGGCCCGGGCCGGGGACGATGGTGCGCATGATCCGCTCTCATGTCGTCACCGGTGCCGGCCGCGAATCTCGCACCGGTCGTCGTGGGCTCGTCGGTCGCGGTGCGCCACTTCCGCGCGCACGCCACGTCCGGCTCGATCGTGAACGTGTCGAGCCACCAGGCCCGACGTGCGGTCCGCGGGGCGCTCCCCTACGCCACCGCGAAGGCAGCGATCGAGGGCCTGACCCGGGCCACCGCGGTGGACCACGGCCCGGACGGCATCCGGGTCAACGCGGTCGCACCGGGCTCGGTCACCACCGACCGCTACGAGGCACTGCTCGCCGAACGGGGTGCCGACGCCGCAGCCCGGACACGAGCGGAGATGGCCGAGATCCACCCGCTGGGCCGGGTCGGGCGGCCCGACGAGGTGGCGGCCGTGATCGCCTACCTGCTGTCCGACGCAGCCGGTTTCGTCACCGGAGCCGTGCTGCCGGTCGACGGGGGCCGGGCCGCCCGGGGCCAGGACCCCGAGCAGGCCCGTCTCGGGCCCACCGGCACCCAGGTCGATCCGCGGCCCCGATCAACCCCGGACGAGCGACGCGAGCGATGAGGGAACGACGACGCGCGGCACGGACCCACCGGCCTTCGGCCCGGGGCAGCAGCGGGTCCGCGGGTGGCCGACGGTCGTCACCTTGTCGATCACGAGGTGTCCCGCGCGGGTCGGATGGTGCCGGTGACGACGGCGGGGATCCGGCCGCTCACGCCGCTCACGAGACAGGCCCCCGTCCCGACCATGACCACGCATAGGCGGGGTCCTCGGCCGCCAGGCCCCCCTCACCGAGCTCCAGTGGCCGGAACGTGTCGACCATGACCGCGAGCTCGTCGAAGAACTCCGCACCCAGCGAGCGCTCGATCGCGCCCGGCTGCGGGCCGTGGCTGTGGCCGCCCGGGTGCAGGCTGACCGAGCCCTGCGCGATGCCCGAGCCCTTGCGTGCCTCGTAGTTCCCACCGCAGTAGAACATGACCTCGTCGGAGTCCACGTTGGCGTGGTAGTAGGGCACCGGGACCGACAGCGGGTGGTAGTCCACCTTGCGCGGCACGAAGTTGCAGATCACGAAGTTGTCGCCCTCGAACACCTGGTGCACGGGCGGCGGCTGGTGCACGCGTCCGGTGATCGGTTCGAAGTCGGCGATGTTGAAGGTGTGCGGGTAGAGGCAGCCGTCCCAACCGACCACGTCGAACGGGTGGGTCGGGTAGACGTAGCGGGTGCCGGTGATCCCTCGCGATCCGCGGTGCTTCACCAGGACCTCGACGTCGGTGCCCTCGACCAGGAAGGGCTCGGTGGGGCCGTGCAGGTCCCGCTCGCAGTAGGGAGCGTGCTCGAGGAGCTGCCCGTAGCGCGACAGGTACCGCTTGGGCGGGGCGATGTGTGAGCTCGCCTCGATCACGTAGGCGCGCAACGGGCCCGGCCCGACGGGGAGCCAACGGTGGGTCGTCGCCCGCGGAAGCAGCACGTAGTCGCCCTGCGCCGCGGCCAGCACGCCGAACACCGTCTCGACGGTGGCCGAACCGGACTCGATGTAGACGCACTCGTCGCCGATCGCGTTGCGGTACAGCGGTGACGACTCGCCGGCGACGACGTAGGAGATCCGCACGTCGCCGTTGCCCAGCACGAGCCTGCGGCCGGTGACCACGTCCACCGCCGTCCAGTCCTCGCTGCCGAGCCGGTGGAGCTGCAGATGGCGCGGCAGCAGCGGATGGTTCTCGGTCAGGGTCTGGTCGGGCAGCTCCCAGGGCGTGGCGTCGACGATCGCCGACGGTATGCCGATGTGGTAGAGCAGCGAGGAGTCGGAGGAGAACCCCTCCTCCCCCATCAGCTCCTCGTAGTGCAGGCCGCCTTCGGCCCGCCGGTGCTGGGTGTGCCGCTTGGGCGGGACGCTACCCACCCGCGTGTAGTGCGCCATCGTGGTTCTCCTCCCGGATGCCGTGGGGGGTCGTGGTCCGTGCGGTGGCGCGGTGCAGCGCCGTGGTGATCTCGTCGATGGTCGGTTCGGTCAGGACCGCGGCGACGTGGGCGTCCGGCCGGACCAGCCAGACCTCTCGGGCACGCGCGTCCAGCGCGCCCGTCAGGGTGCCGTCCGGGTCGAGCTCGGCGAGCCCGAGGACGCGGACGGGCCCGGGCAGGGCCGAGGCCGCCGTCCGTGCGGTGTCGAGGTCGGCACCGTCGGTGGTGAGCAGCATGAAGCCGTCGCGGGCCAGGCCGCGGATCCGCCCGACGCCACTGCCCGGGGTGGTGATCGGGGCATCGGGCAACAGCACGCCGGGTCCTGCCGAGGGCACCTGACCCCGCGGCGGACGCCCGGCGAAGGGGCGCTCGGCGGCCGGGGTGGTCAGCTCGGAGTCGACGTACCAGAACGGCTCCGCCAGCCGGCCCGAGTCCACCCTGGCCCGGGCGTCCGGATCGGTGCCGGCCGCGGCCAGCACCTCCGCGCGGTGGCGGGCCTGCTGCTCGTCCTGCGGCACGAGGAAGTCCATCGTCGCCGTGGTGACCGCGATGTTCTCCACGGCGGCGGCGTGCCGCTCGGTGTGGTAGCTCTCCAGCAGGTCGGCGGGCGCCCAGCCGTGACCGACGTAGGCGATCTTCCACGCCGCGTTCTCGGCGTCCCCCACCCCGGAGTTCAGGCCCCGCGCGCCGAAGGGTGACACCAGGTGGGCCGCGTCCCCCGCGATCAGGATCCGGTCGCACCGCATGCGGTCGACGACGCGGGAGTGGAAGCGGTACACCGACTTCCACACGATCTCGTAGTCCCGCTCGCCGATGATCGCCCGGATCCGGGCGTCGAGGTCTCCGGAGATCACCTCGGCGTCGAGGTCGTAACCCGCCGGGACCTGCCAGTCGATCCGGAAGGTCGAGTCCGGGCACGGGTGGATCAGGACCTGACGGCCGGGATTCCACTCCGGATCGAAGTAGAACCGTCGCTCGGTGGCCCATCCGGGGAGGTCGGCGCGGATGTCGCAGATCAGGAACCGGTCGTCGAAGGTGCGTCCGTGGAAGCCCACACCGAGCAGCGACCGCAGCTCGTCGCTGCGCGCCCCACCGCACGCGACGAGGTACGGCGCGCGCACCTCGACCGAGCCGTTCCCGGAGTCACACCGCAGCACGACCTGTTCGTCGTCCTGGACGACGTGGACGACCTTGTGGCCCCACCGGACGTCGATCAACGGCTCGGCCGCGATGTGCTCGTCGAGGATCTGCTCGGTGCGCGTCTGAGAGATGTTGACGAACGGGGGGAACGCGGAGCGGCCCGCCTCCGCGAACTCGATCGCGAACAGCTCGTGGTCGCGGTGGAACGTGCGGGCCGTGGTCCAGGTGACCCCCTCGTCCGCGATCCGCCGACCCGCGCCCACGGCGTCCCAGATGTCGAGGACGTCGCGTTGCTGGCAGATGGCCTTGGACCCGATGGGGTCGCGCGCGGGGCGCTGGTCGAGAACGACGGTCGGCACGCCCCAGCGCGCCAGGAGCAGGGCGGTGGTCTGTCCGACGGGCCCGGCACCGAGCACCGCGACCGGGCCGTGCGGCCAGGTGAGGGACATCGTGACTCCTGTCCTCGGGGGTGGTCGGCGGCTCAGCCTGAATCCACCGATAGTTCGGGCTGTGTCGGCGTGGTGACGGGAAGAGGGTGCTCCTGAGCAGGACGATTGCGGTTCTCACGCCAGCAACGT